>JAFGPX010000224.1 GCA_016935975.1 Deltaproteobacteria bacterium | reverse complement strand
TGTTGCCCGAGCCCACGTCGAGCTTGGCCGCGAAGCCGTCGGCGTTCTCCAAGCTGGCGTCGGCATTGAAATACGAATCACAGTTCAAGACGAGGTTGTTGGCGGCGCCATTGCCCAGTTGCAGGCCGGAATCCTCGCATTCGGAGAAGGTCGAGAACTCGATGGTGTTGTTCGAGCCGCTGATGAACATGCCGTTGTCGCCCGCGCTGAAGAAGTCGATGCCGTGGACGTGCCAGTAGCTACCGGACACGCTCACGCCCCGGCTGCCGGTGGCTTGGGTCGAGAAGTCGACCAAGGGCCGAGCGGCGTCGAGCGGGTAGGCACGCAGGTTGATCCGGGAGCCGCTGCTGCCGCTCTTGGAGAGCGTGATGGTGCTACTCGACGCGTAGGTGCCGCCGCGCAGATAGATGGTTCCCCCCGCGGTGACTCTCGCCACCGCGTCGGCCAAGGTCGTCGGCGCGTCGAGGGATCCCGCGGCGCTCTTGACCCCGTCGGGCGCGGCATAGATCGCGCCGGAGACGATCTCGACCGAGGTGGTGCCGCCAGTAGCCGTGGTGCCGCCGGTGCCCGTGCGTCCGCCCGCGGCGGTGGAGGCTCCGCCCGAGGCACGGCCGCCGGTGCCCGTGGCTCCCCCGTGACGGGGGTGACTCCGCCCGTGGCCTCGGCCCCTCCGGCGCTCGTGGCTCCGCCTTGGCCGGTCGTGGCGCCTCCGCTTCCCCGGGCGGCGGTGCCGCCCCCAGCGCCGGTCGTCCCGGCCAAGCCCGACCGCCCCCCGGTGGCGAGGTTCCCGCCGACGGCGGGGGCGCCGTCCGTGGCCACCGCTCCTCCGTGCGCGGCGGTTGCGCCGCCGCTTCCCGGGGCGCTCGAGCCGCTGGAGGACGAGCCACACCCGACCACGGCAGCGGCGAGGGCCGGGAGGACGACTCGCATCGAGCAGGAGCGTGGCGGAGGAGAGGAAGCGGTCGAGAAGATGGCCGACATCATCGCGTGTCGCAGTTCAGTGAGTCTACGACCCCGTGACGGCTCACAAAGTCTGTCGCCCAGAGCCGTCGTTCTCGGGATCTATCCCCACCTGAGGCCCGGTCTTTCTCTAGAGCCCCTTGCGCACTCGCATCTCCCAGAAATGCTCCTCGGCTCCGGCGACCTGGCGCTCCTTGAGCGCGTAGAGCACGGTCTCGTAGGCGTCGGCGCTCGCGTGCGCGGTTGTCGACTCGGCCAGCATCATGAGGTGCTTGCCCGCTTCGTGGCGGAAGGAGTAGGAAGTGGCGCCAGTTGCCGTTGCCCAGCTTGATGCCCACGCCCAACGGCGTGCCCAGCATCTCGTCGGGAGCGATGTTCGGGTTCTCCGAGAGCAGGCCGAGGTGAAAGACATAGGGCGCGCCCAGCTCCTCCGTCCCCGAGAGCGTTTGGAGCCGCAAGACGCCCGCGGGAAACGGCCCCGTCACCGTCGTGTCGCTACCGAGGAGTGCCATGGCTAGGAGGGGACTCTAGTGGGGCGGGGAAGGAGGGCGAGGGGCCAGGCGATGGAGGCGATGGGCTGCTGCCTCTTGCCCGATGACCGAGACTAGATCGACTCGCCCCGATGCCCGGTGGCGGGCGCGCGGGTGAACGGTAGAGCGTTCGTCGAGACTAGTGCTGCCCGGGCGAGCAGACGACGTTCCGGAGGGTTCCGGGATACAATGGCGCGCAATGAGAAGACAGGGTTCGAAGGCGTCGTGCACCGAAGTACGAGGCCGAGGGCCTGCGGGCAGCCGCAAGCTGCGGGCCCTCACGACCACCGTCGGGCTCAGCCTCTGGGGAGGTGCCACCCTGCTTGCCTGGTCGAGGCCGGCGTCGGGAGAGACCTTGTTGGAGCAACAGCAGGACGTCAATTGGTACCTGCCGCAGCTTTCGAACGAGTACGTGTACGGTGGGGCCGGGGTCGCCCTACTGGGACTGCCCGACCGTCTGCCGGCCAACCCCGCCGCGGTGTGGGAGTCGCAAGTCCTCGTGCGTTCGGGCCTGGCGTTTCCCCGCGGCAAAGGACAGGTCGGCGGGCTGCACAGCATGGTCAGCTATTCCGGGCGCGTGTGCTGGGCTGATGGCTTGCATTGCCTGGCGATGACCATGCCCTCCTTCCAGTTCAGCAAGATCTCGCGCGGCCGCACTGCCAAGGATGCCATCCAGGTCACGACCGGCCTGGCCTACCACTTCGGCGACGCGGTTCATGCCGGCGCCGCCCTGGCCTACGGTTCGCGACCATCTTCCTGCCCCGGGGAGTGCGACGAGACGGCCTCGGCGCGATGGGACCACCTGTTCCCCGACTTCGGGATCATTCTGAGCAGCCCGGGCGTTTTGCCCGAGAAGGTAAGTCGTTGGCTGCGGCTCGACTTGGGCCTTGCTCGTCCTTCTGCTCCCTGGAGCTCGGTCTGGCGCATGGGGTACCGGATCGAGCTGGTGCTGGAAGAAGGTCTTCCCGCCATGCCCCTCTGGCAGGAGGGTGCCGGCCAATACCGGAGAACCGAGTGGAACTACGTCGTCAGCGGCTATGCCGATCGCCGTCAGCGCGGAGCCAAGGTCGCGCTCGTCTTCATGCAAGACTTCGAATGGGCGGCTCTGCCCGACGGCTCCATCCCGCTCGCCGCCGGAGAGGGGCGCAGTAGTATGCTGCACCGGGGTCTGGCGTATGGAATCCACTGCGACTGGGGTTGGCCATCGCTCTGGCTCGGCGGGAGCTACTCGCGTCGCTATGGGCATGGTGTCGCGTTGCTCTTCGATATCCAAGTGATCCAAGTCAGTTTCTTCTATGCGCAGCGCCTGATTGGCTTCGAGCCGCTTGCGGGGAGCGAGGAGTGGACCATGACGGGACCGGGGCCGTAGCCGGCGCCCACGCTGTCGCCGTTCGGGTCGGCGGTGACGGGAACGGGCGCGGCGACGGCGTCAGTGGAGCACGCTCGCGGCGATGGCCCGGAGCAAGGGATTGCGCTGCCCGGCCGGCGCCGATTTCAGGTAGGCCTCGTTCAGCTCCCACTCGATGACGCCCCCCAATCCCTTGGCCTTCACGTAGGCGCCCTTCTCGGCGATGGACTGCTCGTCGTCGTACGAGATGTAGCTGCAGCCGTCGGGCGGTTGCGCGGATGCGAACGACAGGTAGGGAACCTTGGCCAGGTCGTCCCACTGGCGCGCGCTCTCGCCGAAGTAGGTCGTCATGATGTTCGCGTACGAGATGGTGCCGTCGCTCGCGAGCACCGTGGCGCCGTCGAGCGGCTGGTCGGGCCCCGTGACGGGCGGCGAGTAGCACAGACCGTAGAACCCGATGCCGATGCCTAGCTTGGCCGCCGGAACCTTGGCCTCGAGGTACAGCTTCACGGTCGCATCGATCGATATGGGCGTGGCCGAGTCGGTGTGATAGAGGGCGCTCGAGTGCCAACTCTTCCAGCCCTGCCACGCGCCCGCCTGACCGTAGGACATGATGTTGAGCTGGTCGTAGGCCTCGGCGATGGCGGCGAAGCCCGAGAGATCGGGCGGGATGTTCACGTTGATGGCGCCGATGGGAATGGTGAGCAGGGCCGCGGGCCTGGCCTGGCGGATGCGCCGGGCGATGTCGATGACCGCGGGCTCGTCGGCTTTGTCCATGGGCTCCCAGTCGATGTCGATGCCGTCGTAGCCGCCGTCGAGCAGCGCTACCAGGTTGCCGGCGAAGGCCTCGACCGTGTCGGTCTGGGTGGCTTGCTTGAAGCTGTCCTGCGAATCGGCGCCGCCGATCGAGGCGATGGCCCTTACGCCATGGGCATGCGCCGCGGTTACGAGGTCGGTCGCCAGTTGGCTCTTGCCCCCGAGCAGCTCCATCGATCCGTCCCGCTGCGGCATGTAGAACGCCATCGCGACGTGGGTCAGCCCGGACCACTCGATCTCGGCGATGGGGTACTGGTCGGGTTGCCAGCTCGCGTAGTAGCCCATGGACCAGAGACCGGAGGCAGCGGGGCCGTCGCTGGAGCCGCCGTCGCCGACGACGCCGGTGTCGGTGGCCCCGCCCGTGCCGACCGGGGCAGTCTTGCCGCCCGTGCCGACGGCTGCGTCCGTGGCGGCATCGCGGACGTTGCGTGTGCCCCCGGCTCCCGTCGCGCCGCCCGTGCCGGTCGCGCCCCCGCGCGCGGCATCCATGCCGGCATGGGCCCCGCCCGAGGCGCGCGCGCCGCCGGTGCCGGTCACCGCACCGGTGCCCGCCGTCCCACCGGCGCCAGCGCTGCCGTCGGCGGACGCGCCGCCGCTCGTTGCCGAGCAGCCGTCGAGGGCGACCGCCAGCAGGCTGACCACACACACGGCCGAGAGTCGAAACGGGTTCATGGCATCCTCCCTGTTTCCCGATGGCGGGTTCATTTTCTGCCGCGGACGCGACTTTGCCAAGCCGGGGTCGCGCACCAGAGGCGAGCCGACCGGCACATCGAGGCAGGGACCGACGCGGATATGTGGTTGGTGAAGAGGAGGCGCGGGCCAGGGCGCGTATCCACGGCAAGGTCGATGTCCTAGTCCGGCCGTGCGCCGCCGCGGACCAGCGAGCCGGACGAGATCATCTTGTGCGCGCCGAATTCCCCGAACGGCAGCCCTTGAACACCACGTAGGCGAGCGTTGCACAGAAATCATCGCGGTCGGGCAGGAAGCCCGGCGAATCGGGCTGCACCAAACGCAGTGTCGCCTTCCAGTCCTGGCCGCCAACGTGTCGTTCGAGGCCCCCGAAGAACATCCAGTAGGCGTCGGCCGTTGCCCGTCCCGACAGGGCGTCGAGCGGCGCGAGAGCGAAGCATCCCAAGCAGCGCCGCGAGAACGCTGGTCCCGAGTTCACGAACCATTGCGGCAGAGTATCGGCAGGCGTTGGGCGATACGCGGCCGGTAGCTCGATGGCCGAACTCTACACGACGACCACCTCGGCCACGGGCGGAGGAAGCACGTCCAGGCAGAGACATCGGGATTCCCCGTCCCGGACCGATTCTTCGCGGCGGACATTCACCGTTCCCACGGTTCACCGCCCTTTGGAAACCGGCGGAAAGCGCTTGATATCACTGCGAGTTGAGCCTATCCGCTTTTCGCGCAGAACGAGGTGCGTGCTATGCTGACCGCATGAGGAGGCCGGACGCATCAGACGGCGAGCGTCGCCGACAGGCTCGGGCCGAGTGGCCGGTGGTCGTGCGTCGGCTCGATGCATCCGATGACGACATCTCCGCAACCACCACCGCGACCGAACGCGTCGCGATGATGTGGGAGCTGGCCCGGGAAGCGTGGCGGCTGGCGGGAAAACCGATTCCGACCTACGACCGTGCCCACACGCCATCCCGGGTTTTTCGTGCCGGCAAGCCGCGCCCCGATGACGCCGAGTCTTGACGACCTCAACCCGGACTTTCGCGACCTGCTCCGCGCGTTTGCGGATGCGGACGTCGAATTCCTCGTCGTCGGCGCCTATGCGCTGTCGTTTCACGGCGCCCCGCGCGCGAGCGGCGACATCGACATCTTCGTGAAACCGTGCTCGGAGAACGCTGCCAAAATCTGGCGGGCTCTGCTCGCTTTCGGCGCCCCGGTCTCCGCCGCTGGTGTGGTGCAAGCCGATTTCGAGAAGCCGGGCCTCGTGTACCAGATAGGGCTGCCCCCACGGCGGGTCGACGTGCTGACGTCGATTTCCGGCGTCAGCTTCGATGAAGCATGGCAGTCCCGGGCGCCGGCGGCGATCGAGGAACGCACCGTCTTCTTCATCGGTCGCGATGCGTTCATCCGCAACAAGCTCGCGGCTGGGCGTCCCAGGGATCTCGCGGACGCCGCCCGACTATGCAAGTCGCGCGACGGGTAGCGCCTGCCCGGCTACCTGTCCGCCGCAAGAACTCCATCGCACGATTTGGCCTGAAACGTCTCCGCGATGCACGTTCGGATATGGGAGCCGATGATGGCTTGCGCGCCGTGGTCGGCGCACGCCAGGCGGCCGGTGACCGTCACGCCTCGCCGGGCGAGTCGAGCCGCCGGCTTTGCGATGCCAGCGAACCACGGTTTCCAAGGCACGATGGTGACGGCGTCCAAGAGCGCGGGGACGACCCTGCTGATCCAGGCGACGGCAAGGCGATCGCGGGACTTGAGCCGTGGATGCGGGGCAGCTCGCCGAAGGACGATGAGTTGCCGGTGGAGAAGGGCGTTCTCGGCGAGCAGAGCGGCGCGAGGGCGAAGCATCCCAAGCAGCACCGCGAGAACGCCGGTCCCGAGTTCACGAATCATTGCGGCAAAGCATCCGCAAGCGCTGGGCGATATGCGGCCGGTAGCCCGATGGCCGAACTCCACACGACGACCACCTTGGCCACGGGCGGAGGAAGCACGTCCAGGCAGAGACATCGGGATTCCCCGTCCCGGACCGGTTTCTCTTGCGGCGGACACGACTTCTCGGCTTCTACTACCGCGAGGCCGCCTGAGACCGGGTTGGATGGTGGTCGAAGTGGTAGCGATCGAGTCTCGGCACATGACGACATCCCCTGGGCAGAGTTGCTGAGAAAACACCCGGGTTCGAGATCGTCTATCAGGAGTGCCAGTCCCCGCTGCGTCTCGTCGCCTTGATCAAGAACGAAGACATCGCCAAGAAGATCCTCACGGCGATGCACCTGCCGGCGGAGGTACCGTAGCTTCACCCTCACCCGGCCCGCCCGTCGCCTCGGGAAGCGGGAGGTGGCGGCGATGACTGGCCGAACTGACCGCGGCCCCGGCGGGGCCGCGCTGGGGGAGACTCTTCCCCGTGGTCGAGACATGCCTGCAAGGACGTCCCAGCGCCCCCTGGCCATGCGGAACGCGCCCCGCAGGGCTGGCGAGCGCGGGGCCCTGGTGAGGCTACGTGGGGTAGAGGTTCTCCGATGAAGAAACCCCCTTCGATTGACCTAGCAGCCCGTGGTGAAAGTCGGACCGAGCCGTTCGGAGTGGATTCGGCCCGGATGCAAGGAGCGGCGAAGCGCCGAATACTAGA
>JAFGPX010000223.1 GCA_016935975.1 Deltaproteobacteria bacterium | reverse complement strand
CTTCCTCTGGTCGAACGTGCAGCCCACGCAAGAGTGGGTGTCCCTCAAGGGCGGCGGGATCCTGCTGTGGCACTTCGACCATTCCATCAACGGGAATTCCCCGCCGGCGACGCTCGAGCTCGCGGTGGTGCAGGGCGGGGGCACGCGTATCCTGTCGGAGACGAACTGGCCCAGCCCGGGCAGTGCGGCAACGGACTTCTTCTACAAGGGCAACAACAGCGAGTTCGGCGCAACCACGAAGCCGGCAAGCACTTGGAACAATGGCTCTGCCTCGGGTCTGCGCATCTACGACATCAGCGCCAACGGCCCGCAGATGACCTTCTCGGTTGGAACCGGCGCCATTCCCGATGGGGGAGCTGACGCCAGCCCCGATGCAGGCTCGGACACCTCGCCCGATTCGGCCAAGGATGGGAACGGAATCCGCGACGCGAGGGACGGCATGAGGGGAACGGGAGGAACAACCTCGACCGGAGGCGCGGGCGGAGCCGGAGGCACGAAAGGAGCGGGTGGGACGGCCTCGACGGGTGGCGCGATGTCCTCGGGCGGCGCAGTATCCTCGGGTGGCACCGCATCCTCGGGCGGCGCCGTCTCCTCGGGCGGCGCAGTATCCTCGGGTGGCACGCTTTCCAGCGGTGGCAGCGCGGCCGGCGGCAACGTAGCCAGCGGAGGAACGACGGGCGGGGAAGGTGGACAGTCGGCAACGGTTGGAGGTGCCGCGGGCGGCGCCTCTGGTGGTAGCGACACGGGTGCCGCCGGCACGACGGCACGGCCCTCCAGCTCCGGATGCTCGTGTTCGGTGGGCCGGCCGACAAACCCCGTGCCATGTGCAGGACTTCTCGTGGGCCTCGCCGCGTTTGCCCGCTACCGCAAGCGGCGAAGATAGCCGGCGGCCGCGAAGGGCCGTGCGGTAGTGTCCGAGAACTCGTCGTCGCGGGTTGGGGGCGTTCGACAGCTCCTCGTCCGAAATCCCTGTTCATCGTCGGCGAGCGCGGGGCCGTAGGCGTCGTAGCCCCCCATGGCATCCTGCGCAACCCAGCCAAGCTCGGCCTTCTTCTCGACAGTCGACAGGCTCGCAACCCTCCGCTCGGCTCTCCGAACCCGTGCCGAGCTGGTCCATGAAGATCTCGCCCTCCGCCAGCAGACTGCGCGCGCCGCCGTCCTCCCATCGGCGCTTCGCAGCGCCGCGCGCACCAGGCCCCTCGCCGCCGAGGCTCCGGCGCACCTGCCTCTCCCGCTACCGCGGGCGAGGCGCCAAGAGCCGCCTACGCCTCGCCGCCGGGGCGCACGCGCGACGTGAGGTTCTGCGCGGGCACCAGGCGGTCGCGGCCGGGGAACGAGGTCGGGATGGGCGGCGCGTTCTCGGACAGGCCCTTGACGCCGCGTCGCCCGCGCACGGCGTTGTTCAGGAACACCTCCAGTCGCCGGTTCTGGCCGCCGCTGCCGTCGTAGAAGAGGCTCACGATCGGCATGTCCACGTCGGCGGACAGACGGCCGAAGATGGCGGTGGCCACGGTCTCGGGCATGCAGCCGAAGGGCGCGCAGTTGACCACCAGGGCCGCGCCTTGCTGCGCGAACTTGATGGCGCGTCCCACGCTCAGCTTGCCCTCGCCACCCACGTAGAACGGTATGTAGGGCGTGGCCAGCTCCAGGTACTCCCGGAAGTGCGGCTCGTGGCGGTCGTCGAGGAACGGGCTCGCGGCCTCCATCAGCTTCTTCTCCCAGTGCTTCATCCAGGTGTACGTGATGAAGGTGTCGGCCTTGTCCCACGACAGGATGGTCCCCGGGAACTCCTCCTTGAAGTTCGCGAGCGACGACGTGTAGAGCACCCAGTCCGTGATGGGCAGCATCCACGCCTCGCCCCCGAACTGCTCGATGGCGCCGATCACGTCCTCGTTGGCGTAGACGTTGTTGCGCACGTAGATCTCGCCCACGATGCCGACCAGCGGCTTGCGCGGGCCCGCCGTCGCGATGGCCGCGATCTTCTGGATGGACGCGCGCAGGGCCGCCACGACGTCGCCGTGCTCCTCGAGGGTCCTGCCGACGAGCGCGGCGGCCTCGCCCACCACTCGATCGGTCTCGCCGACGTTCACCTCGTAGGGTCGCACCTTGCACTGGGCCTTGAGCAGGATGTCGGCGGCCGCTCCCGTGTTCAGGGGGCCACGCCACCGCGGCGCTCGACCAGCGGGCGGCCAGTCCGCGATACAAGGCGAGAGTCCCATGGGGCCGGCATCACCGGTGTCGGCATCGGCGGAGGCAGCATCAGGCGCATCTCGACCATGCGCAGAAGCACGCCCAATGCCGACGACAGCCAGGGTGGCGGTCACAGCTCTCAAGGAGGCACGGGCAGCGGGCAGTGAGTCTCGGAGTACTCGATGGCGATCGTCGGCCGGTCCGGGGCGGAGCAATCGATCGAGCCCACGCCGAATCCCGTCACCCTTTGCTCGGTGAAATTGGCGCTCACGACAGCGTCGCAGAACCAATTGCACTCGGTCGGAACAAAGAGCCCACCGGATTCGTCGATGCAGGTCCGGTAATCTGCGGCCCAACGCGGATCGTTCGGATCGAAGGGAAATGAGGAAGTCTTCAGCACGACCCCGGGACAGATGGTTGCCTGCCAGGTCGGGTGGCACTCTACCAGCCTTCCACACGCCGGTGGGAAATCCGCGGCGTCGGTGGTGTCTGCCGCCGCCGTCCCGCCGTCTGGCTCTCCCTCCGTGCCTGCCGAGTCGGAGCACGCAAGGAAGAGGAGACTCGCTGCCGCCGCCACATGGTCACGTCTCATGGCACCGACTACTCCAGGGGGACATCGACCGACGCGTCCACGCCGGTCTGGACCAAACCATCTACGCCTTGACTGGCGTCCGACAAGGGAGGAAGTGGGGCTAGCCACATGGTGCCGCGATTGTCGTGCCGCAGGCTCGGCCACGAGGACTCGGCGAGACCGGGGCTTTGCGTCTGGATGGCCAGGATCTCGACGTTCTCGTCCCCACCGCTCAGCGCACGCGCGAGGTACAGGACACCGTCGTCATCGAGGACGCCGTTACCGATCGGACAATTGTCGGGCTTGCCCAGGTTGAGGCGCCACATCTCCTCGAGGTCGGAGGTGTAGGCGATGAGCTCATTGACCTTGGGTGAGGAGAACACGCAGTTCACGGTGTAGATGGCGCCGTCGGCGCCGGCGAGGAAGGGCTCGCCTTCCCCGGCAATGGGGCCTTTGATGACGCTACCGTCGGCGGCGTAGAGGTACATCCGGTCGGCTGACAGCCGGGT
>JAFGPX010000222.1 GCA_016935975.1 Deltaproteobacteria bacterium | reverse complement strand
TCAAGAAGGGCGTGATGGAGGCCGAGAGCGAGGAGGCCGTCCACAACAAGCTCAAGATGCAGCAGCTCTCGGTTGTCTCGGTCAAGAAGCAGCCGATCCAAATCAACCTGCCCACCATCGGCACCGGGGTCAAGACCAACGACATCGTGGTCTTCACGCGTTTGTTCGCCACCATGATCGACGCGGGTCTGCCCATCGTGCAGTGCCTGGAGATCCTGTCCACGCAAGCCGAGAACAAGCGTTTCGGGAAGATCCTGGCCCAGATCCGCAGCAGCGTCGAAGGCGGGCTCACGCTGTCCGACGCCATGAAGCGCTTCCCCAAGATCTTCGACAACCTCTTCGTCAACTTGGTCGCGGCCGGCGAGGCGGGCGGCATCCTCGACACCATTTTGCAACGCCTCTCGGTGTACATGGAGAAGAACCAGAAGCTCATACGGCGCATCAAGGGCGCCATGAGCTATCCCATCATCGTTCTCATTATCGCGGCGCTCGTGGTCGTGGTTCTGCTCACCAAGGTCATTCCGGTGTTCGAGAAGATGTTCAAGGACTTCGGCGGTGGCAAGTTGCCAGCTCCCACGCAGTTCGTGATCGATCTCTCCTACGCCATGCGCCACTACCTGCCCTTTATCGTAGGCGGGTTGATACTGCTCTTCTCCGCGTGGAGAGGGATCCTACGCACGCGCAAAGGGAGGCTGGCGTGGGATGGCATGTTGCTCAAGCTTCCCATCCTGGGTACGGTTCTGCGCAAGACCGTGGTGGCGCGCTTCACCCGCACCATGGGAACGCTGCTGGCGTCCGGCGTGCCCATCCTCGATGCCATGGAAATCGTGGGCAAGACCGCCGGCAATGTCGTGGTCCAAGAAGGCATCATGTTCGTGCGGGCGCGCATCGCCGAAGGCAAGGACATGTCGACCCCACTCATGGAGACTGGCCTCATGCCACCCATGGTGGTGCAGATGATCAGCGTCGGCGAACAGACCGGCGCTCTCGACGCCATGCTGACCAAGATCGCCGATTTCTACGAGGAGGAAGTCGACGTCGCCGTTGCCTCGATGACCAGCATGATTGAGCCCTTGCTCATGGTCTTCCTGGGGACCGTGGTGGGTGGTCTGGTCATCGCCATGTACCTGCCCATCTTCGAGATGGCCGGCAATATCAAGAGCTAGCCCAGCCGCGTGACTTCCGTGGGTGGCAAGCAAGCAGCCGGTGCCGCGGAGCAGCCATCCTCGGGACCGATGGGTCAGCAAGGTGTGGCCGGCAATGCGGGATGGACCCCCATCGCAAGCACACCGCTGCTCCCGACGGGCGATATCGCGTCCTTGACCCCGCAGGATAGGCCGCACGCTGAGGCCCTGCGCATCGTCACCTACCTCATGCTGGTGCGTACCGCACTGGCGACGGTGCTCATGCTGTCGGTCGTGATAGTAGCCTGGACCGTGGGCTCGCCCGAAACGCTGGCCAGTCCTTTCGGCCGCTTCGTCTTCGCGCTCCTGGCCACGACTTACCTGGCGAGCCTGGCCTACGCCGTCAGCCTGCGGCGCATCCAGAACCCCATCCGTTTCGCCGACATCCAGATCGGCGTGGACTTGGTGCTGGTGACTCTGCTGGTCCATGCCACCGGCGGAGCCCAGAGTGGCTACACCTTCCTCTATCTCGTCGATGTCGTCGCGGTAACGTTGCTGCCCAGGGGGTTCGGCGCCGCCAGCGTCTCGACCGCCTCCGCGTTGCTCTACCTGTGCATTTCGCTGCTTGGCTACCTGAAGGTGCTGCCGGCCATCACCGGCCAGACCGTCTTCCCGTGGGATCTCACCGTCGAGGACCTGGTCTTCCGCCTCGTGGTCTTTCTGGCGGGACTCGTGTCCGTCGGTTCCCTTGGCGTGGGCCTGGCCAGACAGCGGCGCAAGGTCGGCGAGCGCCTGGTCAAGCACCAGCAGTTGGTTGGCGATCTCGCCTCGCTGCACCAGAACACGATCCGGTGTCTCTCCTCGGGCCTCGTCACCACGACGCTCGACGGAACCATCACCACGATGAACGACGCGGCCTGCGAGATCCTGGGTTTCTCCGGGCTGCCGGCCATCGGCCACAAACTGGCCAGTCACATTCCTGCCTTGGACGCGCTTCTGGACAGCGCCGGGGCGCTGGGCCGCGTGCAGCGTGACGAGGTGGACGCGGTCCGCAGCGACGGGCACCGGCGAAGGCTGGGACTCTCCGCCACCCCGCTCTCCGACCATGCCGGAGAGGTCATCGGGCGAGTCATCCATTTCCAGGATCTGACGGAGCTGCGGCACATGGAACAGATGGTGGCGCGGGCCGAGCATCTGGCCGGCATCGGCCGCCTGGCGGCCAACATCGCGCATGAAATCCGCAATCCCTTGGCCAGTATTTCCGGTGCGGTCGAGATGCTCAAGCGCCTTCCCGAAACCGATGCCGAAACCAGCAATCTGGTGGCCATCGCCGTGCGCGAGGTGGACCGGGTCAACGCCCTCATCAGCAACCTGCTCGACTACGCGCGGCCCCGCACCGATGAGCGGCAGCGCCTGGATTTGGGCGAGATGGCCCAGGAGATCGGGACGATCTTCGAGCAGGAAAGGCGCATGACCGAGATCGCCCTGCAGAGTCGAACGCCGTCGGGGATCTTCGTCGAGTCCGCACCCGGGCAAATGCAGCAGGTGCTGTGGAATCTGCTGCGAAACGCAGCGGACGCCATGCCGAGGGGAGGCACGATCCAGCTCTCCGTGAGCCGGCAGCAAGGGGATGCGGCCTTGGCCATGCTGTCGGTGCGCGATACCGGGGTCGGCATCGCGAAGGAGGACATGGACCACATCTTCGAGCCGTTCTTCTCGCGCAAGCCGGGTGGCACGGGCCTTGGTCTCGCCACCACGGCGCGCATCGTCGAGGCGCACCGGGGCACCATCGATGTCGCTAGCGAACCGGGCGCCGGCAGCACGTTCACCGTCAGAATCCCCTGCATCGCCTAGCGGCACTGGCGGGCGGCGGGAAGGGAATTGGCACGGCCACAAACCTCCGCTACAGTAGCCAGCTTTGCCGTGAAGAACACAGCTCGCAAGACCGGAACCCCGCCGCCCCAGGCGGCTGGCAACACCCCCGATGTGGTTCGCGAAGAGGAATCGCTGCTGCGGGTGGTGCTGTCCAGTCTTGACCGCGCGCCCGCGCGCCGGCGGACGCCGGTGGACGATGCGGCCACCCTCGTCGAGTTGCGCGATGCACTTGCGGAAGCCAAGCCCGAGGATCAGGGGCCTCTCGTCGAACAAATGCATCGCGTCGCCGCGCTAGCCCGCCAACGTGGCCGGGGGGATACCTTGCCGGTCGATCGGCGGTCGCCCTATTTCGGCCACCTACGGCTGTTGCAGGATGGCCGTCGTCGCGACGTGCTCATCGGTCAGCGTGGCTATGTCGAGCCGGGCGGTACGGTGCAGATCGTGGACTGGCGACATGCTCCGGTTTCGCGTCTCTTCTACCGCTACGACGAGGGCGACGTCTTCGAGGAGAGACTTGGCGGGCAAGAAATCGAGGGCGAGATTCTCGCCCGTCGATCCGTGACAATCGTCGACGCAGAACTGCGACGTGTGGCCACGGCGCATGCGATCTACTACCGTGAGCCGCCGGACTTCGCTTGGCGGAGCGTGCGGCCCGGGGAGCTTCGCTTGGGTGCAGAGGACTGCAAACCGTCCGCGGTCAAGCCCGCGGACGCCCGGCTGGGCACGGCCAACGACGGGCGGCCGCGGCCCGACCGCTTCCTGCCGGCCATCGCGGCGCTCATCGACCCGCACCAGTTCGAGCTTATCAGCCGACCGAGTTCGGGAATCGTTGTCGTGCAAGGCGCGGCCGGCAGCGGCAAGACAACCATCGGCCTGCACCGCATCGCGTACCTCAACTATGCCGAGCCCGGCTACTTCGCTCCCGGGCACATGCTGGTCATCGTCTACGAACGGGCTCTGGCGACCTACGTCTCGCGCGTGCTGCCCGAGCTGGAGGTGCCCGGGGTCAAAGTCCAGACCTTCGCCAGTTGGGCCGAAGAGGTGCGCAAGGCGACCTTTCCCGGCCTGCGGTGTCCGACCACGGACACCACGCCGGCGGCGGTGGCGAATGCCAAGTCGCATGGCGCGATGCTGGCGATCCTTGCGGATCGGCAAGCTGCGCTCGTTGCACGGTGCCGACAGGCGCTGGCCGCAGCGCTCGGCGAGCAAGAGGGTGCGCAAAACGTGTTGGCCGCCTGGGACCGGTCGCAGGGGCCGGTGGACGCACGTGTGACCGCATTGGCGCGATGGTCGAGAGACGCCCCCTTGTCGCAGGTGCTGCGCGCGCGGCTTCAGGCCTGCGGAGCGCGCTTGCGCATGCGCACGTGCGACGTCGTCGGGGAATGGGCAGCCTTGCTCACGGATCGGCAGGCCCTGGAGCAAGGTTTTGCACGCCACGCGCCCGGGGTTTTCTCAGCGAGTCAGCTCGACGGCATCTGCCGGTGGTGCGCGGACCGCGAACGCCTGCGGACCGGCGGGGGGCGAGAGCCCGAGGGTGACGAGGCCTATGCCCTCGATGTCGAGGATCAGGCGCTGCTCTTGCGCATCCACCAGTTGCAGCGCGGTCCGCTGCAAGGCCCGCGCGGGCCCATCGCCTATCATCACCTGATGGTCGACGAGGTGCAGGACTTCGGACCGGTTGAGCTGGCCGTGCTGCTCGATTGCACGACCCAGAGACGCTCGCTCACGCTCGCCGGCGACGGCCACCAGGCCATCGCGTCGGAGCACGGATTCGAGAACTGGAAGGCCATGCTCACTCACCTCGAGCTACCGCACGAGTGCGTGGAGGCATTGCGCATCAGCTACCGCTCCACCCGCCAGATTATGGATGCCGCGCTCTTCGTGCTTGGCCCGCTGTGTGGCGAAGAACGGCCGGAAGCGTCGCGTTCGGGCGCCGAGGTCCGGGGCTTCCACTTCCCGTCGGCGGGAGAGGCCTGCGAATTCCTGGCGCGCTCGCTGCGCGACCTCTTCGCACGCGAGCCTGCGGCATCGGCGGCGCTCATCGCGCGTCATTCGGAACAGGCACGCGCCTATTTCGAGGCGCTGTCTGTCGCGGAGGTACCCGGCCTACGCTGGGTGGCGGACCAGGATTTCTCGTTTCGGCCGGGAATCGACGTGACCGATGTCCGCCAGACCAAGGGGCTGGAATTCGACATCGTCATCCTGCTCGAGGTGAACGCCCAGTCGTACCCCGACAACGACCTGGCGCGGCGGTTTCTTCACGTGGCCATGACCCGCGCCGCGCACCAGCTGTGGATCACCTACACGGGCGCGCCATCACCGCTTCTGCCGGCTTCGCTGCGGGGCTAGGCAAGCGGAGATCTGGCTAGCCCTGGAAGAAGCGATTCAGGGCCCAGACTTCGCGCGCGCGCAGGCCCTGAAAACGAATGCCCATGCCAGGGGACTGGTTGGGGCCGCCGGGTTCGATCCAGCGGACCTCGCCAGTCACTTCGATGGGCTCGGGCTGGGTGGGAATGCGAAAGCGGATCTGCAACCGCGACTGCAGGGGAAAGGTCTCTTGGGTCTCGATGAACACCCCACCCAAGGAGATGTTGCCGGTGGTGGCGGTATGCGTGCGGTTGTCGGCGATGAGCTCGACATCCAAGTGCCGAGCGTAGCGGGGATCTGTGCGACGGAAGTGATCGGACACCTAGCAGGCCTTTGCGAGAGAGTCGGGCATGGGAGGCTGTCAATCTTAGGGACACTTGAAGGACGAATCAATCCATCGCCGCGATTCCGGCTTTCCGGCGCGGTGTGCCTCGATAGAACGGCTGCGGGGCGCCTCCTAGCCCCTGTCTTTCCAGAAGGAATTGAGTAGTATGAAGCCCATCCGGCGGAAGCCAGATGTCGCCCGCCGGTATTCGACCATCTTTCTCGCCCCAGCAAGACCCATGGACAAGGACCAAGAGCGCAGTTTCCTTGAGACGCTGGCGCAGGCCTTGGTTTCCCTGCCCTTCGATCTCAAGGTCCTGCTTGAAGCGGTTGCGGATCCCGACCTCGAACACGACGTCCGTGAGATCGCGGCAGCAGCCGTCGTGTACATCATCTCCCCACGCGAGGGCAACGTCGAACCCTACCTACGCTACGGCGAGGACGCGATCATGCTGCGCCTCGCGGCAAAGCGCGTGCTCGAGGACGGCGGAGAGAGTGCCGGGCTTCTGCGCCAGCGCTTCGCCGAGGAATTCGAGCGCATGGGCAGAGAGCTTGCCACCATCCGGGGTGCCTTGGGCCAAGCGCTTCTGGGATGGCTCGACGGCCGCTGGAGCAGCCTGCGCAAAGCCACCTACGCGCGCAAGAAGATCTCGGTGTTTGTCGACGATCAGGAGGTGGGCACCTTCCTCTACGACGAGGGTCTCAAGTTCGGCACCGACTATCCCATTTCCGAGAAGAGCATTGCCGGCAGGCTGAAGCAAGCCCAGCCGCTCGTGGACCATCTGCAGAAGAAGTGGGACCAGGACAAGAAGAAGATCACCTCGTAGATCCCGTCGACCGGGCTTCTGGCCGGCACGCGTCGAGGCTGCGAGTGCAGGTTTCTCGAAACCAGGATGGCATCCATGGCTGAGGCAGCCGAGCCGTTCGGCACGGGAAGTGACGCCATTCTGCAGGTCGCGGCGCATGTTGCCGCCACCGGGGCGGATGTGGCTGCGGAGATCACACAGGCTGCGCGGCTGGCGGCGCAGGATCTCGTGGCGCTGCCGCCGGCGCGCGTGCGCCGGGCGCTGGAGCAGGTGCTCATGGGCCCGGCGGCCGGGCCAGGCCTGCAGTGGCTGCACGAGGCGGGTGCCTTGGCCGTGCTACTGCCCGAAGTCGAAGCCACGGTCGACTTCTCACAGGAGGCGGGACGGCGGCACAAGGATGTCTGGGAGCACACCAAACAGGTCGTCATGCAGGCGGCCCCGCGTCCGCTGGTGCGCTGGGCGGCCCTGTTGCATGACATCGGCAAGGTCCCAACGCGCGCCCTACTGCCCGACGGACGCGTCACCTTTCACCGCCACGCGGAGATCGGCGCACGGCTATTCGGTGCCATCGCGCGCCGCCTGGGCTTCGCGCGCGACGAGCGGCAACATGTCGCCGGCCTCATCCTGCATCACTTGCGCGCGAACGCCTACGAACCGGAATGGACCGACGCTGCCGTGCGCAGGTTCGATCACGAGATGGGCGATCTTCTCGACGACCTCATCGATCTCTCGCGTGCCGATGTCACCTCGGCGCGGCCGGGCCGCAAGCAGGAGGCAGCCCGCAACGTCGAGGCGTTGCTGCAGAGGATCGAGAGCGTGCGTGCGCTGGACGCGCGCGTGCCGCCGCTCCCGCCCGGCCTGGGCGACGTCATCATGGAGGCGTTCGGTATTCCTCCCTCCCGGCGCGTAGGGGAGATGCGCCGGCTGTGCGAAGAGGCCATCGCCCGAGGTGAACTCGCCGAGCGGCAGGAGCCCGCCTACTACGTGGACTACCTGCGGCGCCGCGGAATCACCGGCTAGGAACGGCAGGACAGCAGGTGTTTCGCACTGGCGCGGCCGTGCGGATTGTGGGAGAAAAGAAGCGGTCCCGGGCGACGGAACACTCGCGAACCCCGCCAGGCCCGGAAGGGAGCAACGGTAGCTTGTCGACCGGGTGCTCGGGACCTTTCATCGTCCTGGTGGGGACCGGGGACAGCCCGCGAGGTTGGGAATCCGCGAATGCAGGATCGCGGCCATCTCCGAAGAATCCCTGCTATTGTTCCACGGAAAACCGTGATGCAAGGAAACCCGATGCCTCGCCTCGTGAAGTGCGTCAAGCTCGGCAAAGAGCTACCAGGAATGGCCTACAAGCCGTTCAGAAGCGAACTTGGTCAGAGAATCTACGACAACGTCTCACAGGAGGCGTGGACGATGTGGCTCGCGTTCTCTACGCGCATTGTCAACGAGTTGCAGTTGGATCTGGCCTCGAGTGCAGGTCAGAAGCTTCTTCTCGAGCAAGCGGAGCAGTTCTTCTTCCAGTCAGGTGGAACCAACCCTCCTGACTATGTGCCCTAGGCGAGCAGACCCGAATCCATGCCGGAAGACAAGGGTGGCAGGACGACTGGCGCGATGGCGGCGGTGCCGCAGGTCGGGATCCCATCCAGACCCGCCTCGGGGACCGGCACGTCGCCACGCATGGAGATCCCGCGCGACACGCGCATCTCGCTGGCGGCGCAAGTCCGGCTGCAGTACGCCAGCATCCTGGATTTCCACGAAAGCCAGTCGGTGAATATCAGCCGAACCGGCATGTTCGTGGCTTCCGACACCCCGGTGCCGGTCGGCACTCTGGTCGACTTCGATTTCTCCCTCGAAGACGGCCTGTGTCTGCTCAAGGGCAAGGGGGAAGTCGTGCGCGTCACGCAGAATCCGGTGGCGGGCATGGGCGTGCGCTTCCGCGAGCTCGATGACGAGAGTCGCAAGTGCATCGGGCGCATCGTGGAGATCAACGAGCAGGAAGGGCGCTCGCCGCGCATCTCGCTCGACTTCGGCGAGCCCCGCGTCCCCACGCCCCGCCCGGCCGCGCCCCAGTCTGCGGTGCCGCGGCCGGACGCCCGGCTCGGCCCGGCTTCCGTTTCGCGCGGCACGCATCCGCTCCACGGGGCCACGCGCGTGCAACCCGGGCTGTCGGTGGTCGGGCAGGATCTGCAGATCCGGCTCACCCCGCTCACGGCCGGCTACTTCACCAACAACCCGCTCATCAACATCCGCCTGGGTGGGTTCGTCATCCCGATCGAGGACGAGGTCTCCCTGGGGGCAGCGTTCGACGTGACCATCGTCGACAACGATGGGATTTCGCTCTTCTCGGGCAAAGGCAAGGTCGTGGCCAAGCACGAACACCGCATCGGCATTCGGCTGGCGGACGTGGCCAAGCCGGTGCTGGCCAAGCTGCAAGCCGAGGTGGCCAGGCTCTCCCCCGGGGGCAAGTAGCTGCACGGCGTTTTCCGGTTGGCGTCCTCGCGAGAGCCGATAGACTAGCGGCGTGACCGCCAAGCAGGACCAGAAGAGCGAGACTCCTGACGGCCAGGTCGCGCGCGAGCGTCTGGCCGCCACCGGGCGCAACGACCCCTGCCCGTGCGGCTCGGGCAAGAAATACAAGAAGTGCCACCTCGCCCAGGATGAGGCTGCAACCGCCGCGCCCGCCGCAGCACCGGATCCCGAAGAAATGCTGGCCTCCGGCTGGCGCTTGTTCGAGCGGCGGCGGCCGGGCGCGGCGGAGAAGGTCTTTCGCTCGGCTTTGACCCTGCGGCCGGACTGGGCCGATGCCTTGGCCGGGATCGGCCTGGCGCGTTTGCAGGCGGGTGACAACGAAGGCGCCCGTAGGGAATTCCGCGAGGTCCAGCGCGTGTCCGAGGCGGTCGCGGTCGAGCTGCGCGCTAGCGGGGCCAAGGATGCCTTTGCGCGCAAGGAGTCGCAGGCCTTGGTGCGCTCGTGCCACGCGCTCGGCTGCCTGGCTTTCGACGAGAAGGAATACGAGGAAGCGCTGGTCCAGCTCGAACGCGTCTTCGCCATCGACGAGGGGGCCGTGGGCACCGAGGCGCGCCTCATCGCCGGCGTCGCCCTGGTCAAGCTGGGTCGCGCCGCAGAGGCGGTCCCGGTGCTCGAGGTGGCGACAAAGTCCGAGGCAGGTGCCGGCCGAGCGTCCATGAGCCTGGCGCTGGCGCATCTTCTCTGCGGCAACCGCGCGGCCGCGGAGCAAGCGCTGGGACAGGCTCTGGCGGCAAACGCCCATCTGGCCAAGGCCCTGCTAGGCCGCATGACCAAGCGTGCGGCGAACCTGGGGGCGGCGCCGCCGGGCAGCCGCGAAGAGGCGTTGGGCTACGTGCAGACCTACGGGGATGCGTGGGAAGCAGAGGCCAAGCGGTTCCTCGAAGACTACCTGCAAGCCCAGGCGGCGCTGCACAAGGCGGCGGAGGTCGGTCAAGACGCCTCGCAGGGTTCCTAGGATCGGGGCGACGCAGCGGTCATGACGCCGGACGGTCCCATCCCAAGGTCGCCGCGCGAGCGGCGGGCTTCGCGCCGCAACGCGATCCACGTGCGCGTGCACCTGTCGGACATGAAAGGCAGCTTCCACGGGCGTAGCGTGGACGTCAGCCGCGGGGGCCTCTTGGTGCTCTCCACCGAGACGCGCCAGGTGGGAACGCTTCTGCGCATCCGCGTGCTGGCCACGCGCGGGGACGCGGTTCTCGCCGTCGGGGTCGTGGTGCGTTGCTTTGCCAATGTCGAAGGCACCGCGGAGGGGCACAAGGCGATGGCCATCGCGCTGACCTCGACCAGCGAGGCATGGGATCGGTTCTGGGACGACATCAGCGCCACGGACGAGGGCGACGACGAACCCGATCCGGCTGGGGGCGGAGGCCAGAGCGAGGAGATCTCGTGAGCGGCGGGAGAGTCTTCCCAATCTCGCAGGAGAAGCTTCTGGCTTTGCGCCGCCGCTTGCAAGCCCTGGGCATTCGCGAAGAGGATCTGCGGGAGACTTTCGTCACCTCGCAGGGCAAGGGCGGTCAGAACGTGAACAAGGTCGCCACCTGCGTATTGCTGGTGCACGAACCGAGCGCCCTTGCGGTCAAGTGCCAGCAAGAGCGCTCGCAGGGACTCAATCGCTACCTCGCGCGGCAACTGCTCGCGGACAAGATCGAGCAAGCCAAGCTGGGAGCCGAGAGCCGGCGCCGACAAGCGGCCGAGCGCATACGCCGGCAGAAGCGCCGTCGCTCCCGCCGCGCCAAGCAGCGCATGCTCGCCGACAAGCACGCCCACGCGGCGGTCAAGGCCCTGCGCGCGCCCGTGCACGGCGAGCAGGAGTAGGGAGAACCACAGAGGGCACCGAGGAATCAGAGGCCGCAGAGAAAGGAAAGGATCGGATCAGGATCGGGGAACCTCTCCACCTCTGGGCTTTGCGTTCTCTCCCTCCTCCGCGTCCTCTGTGGTTCTTCCCCAGCCACCCGTGGGGCGGGACATGCGGACGCCGGCGTAGGCGGGGTGGCCGGGGCAGGCGGGCGGATTCAGCTTGCGCAACTCGATGCGGAAGGCGGCGCCGGGGAACCTGTCGGCCAGCGCGTCGAGCATGCGTCGGGCCAGGGATTCGAGCAGATGGTGGGTTTCCGATGTGCCCAGGCCGACGACGATCTCCGAGACCTCGCGGTAGTCGATGGTGTCGGCCAGGGCGTCGCTGCCGGCCGCCTTGTCCAGCGAGGTTTCGATCTCGACGTCGACCTCGAAGGTACGCAGGGTCCGGCGCTCGCGCTCGGTGGCGCCGTGGCGGCCCTCGAAGGCGAGGCGGCTCAGTATCAGCGAGGCCATGGCGAGGTCGGTCGGAAGGCTAGCTTGCCTCGGCCTCGTTCTCTTTGCGCATCTTGCGCTTGATGATCTGTCGTTTGACGGGGCCGACCAGGTCGATAATCAAGCGGCCGCTCAGATGGTCGTGTTCGTGTTGCAGGGCTCGGGCGAACAGACCCTCGCCCTCGACCTCGAAACTCTGGCCCTGGAGATCCTGCGCGCGCACCCGGACGCGCAGGCCGCGCCTGACGGGCACGAAGATGCCGGGGAACGACAGACAGCCCTCATCGCCCGTCTGTTGCTCTTCGGAGATCGACACCAGCTCGGGGTTGACGAGTACCAGGGGGGGATCATCGGCGGGACGGCCGGCCACCTCTGCGTCGATGACGAACAGGCGCACGAGCGCGCCTACTTGGACAGCCGCCAGACCCGCTCCCCCGGCCAGGTACATGGTGTCTTTCATATCGGCGGCCAATGCTGCAAGCTCGTCGTCGAAAACCTCGATGGGCCTGGAAATCTGACGCAAATGCGGGTCGGGATAGCGCAAGACCGGACGGACTGCCATGTCGAGACAGAGGATGACACCCGGGGGGAAAGGAGGCAAGTCCGCCTGGCGTCTGGGCGGCGCCACAGGCGCGTTGACAAGCTGGAACCGGGCTCGTACGTTTAGCCGCGAGACTTTTTGCCATGGAGATCAAGCGCTACGCCGAAGCCGATATCCCGACGGTGCACGGGCCGTTTCGCATCATCGTTTACCGGGAGTCCATGGAAGGCGCCACCTGCGCCAACCCCGTCTGCTCGCGCGAGCACATGGCCTTGGTGCGCGGCCGCATCGCGGGCCGGGCCAACGTGCTGGCCCGCGTCCATTCCGAATGCTGGACCTCGGAGGTCATGGGCTCGCTCAAATGCGACTGCCGCGAACAGTTCCAAACAGCGATGGAGCGTATCGCGGCCGAGGGCGCCGGCGTCGTCATCTACCTCCGGCAGGAAGGCCGCGGCATAGGGCTCGGCAACAAGGTCCGCGCCTACGCCCTGCAGAACTCCGGGGCCGATACCGTCGAGGCCAATCTGGCGCTGGGGTTCGAGGTCGACGCGCGCAGTTACGACATCGCCGGAAAGATGCTGCGCGACCTTGGCGTCCAGTCGGTTCGCCTGCTCACCAACAACCCGAAAAAGATCAAGGGCCTTGAGGAGGCGGGTGTGGTCGTCGCGAGCCGAGAGCCCCACTGGGTCGGCGAGAATCAGCACAACGCGAGCTACCTGGCGGTCAAGCGGCGCAAGATGGGTCATCACGCAGAGGGCAAACCGGCGCTTCCCGCCCGGCTCAAGATCCTGGGCAAGTCCTAGCGGCCCGTGGCGAGAGTCTCCGCGTCGCCGGAATACGGTGACGCGGGAATCGTTGCGCGCTACTCGCCCGGAAGGGACACTGCGGTTGGGTATCACTTCTATCTCTCCACGGACGGCATCGCTCATGCGCAGGTCTACGAACGAAAGGGCAAAGCGAGACACCTTGCGGCGGTGCCTTGCCCCGTCCAGATTGGCCACTGGTACCGGTTGCGATTGACTGCTGTCGGTCCGACGATGGTTTTCGCGGTCGATGGCAGACCGATGGTCCGCATCACCGATGCATTCGGCTCGGTCGGCGGGCTCGGTATGCGTGTCGCAAAAGCGGAGGCGGAGTTTCGCAACATGACGGCGGCGGCGGATCGAGCCCCTGCGGGGCCGGCAGCGGTCTCGGCCTAGCCGCCTCGCCGGCCTCCGGCCCCGCCACCTCTAGCAGCCCGTGGCGAAAGTCTCCGCGTCGCCGTTCGGGCGGATTCCGGCCCGTCTGCTGCGTCGCCGCTCGCTTGAATACCTC
>JAFGPX010000221.1 GCA_016935975.1 Deltaproteobacteria bacterium | reverse complement strand
GCTAGCATGGCGCCCACGATGGCCGCCGTTCTTCGCGCCTTTGCCCGCGCCCTGCGCAGCCTCCTTTTGCCCTCCGTGCTCGCCCACTTCCTTTGGCCAGTGCTCGTGGCCGTGGCCGCGTGGACGGTTGCCGGCCTGGTCTTCTGGGATCGCCTGGCCCACGGCCTGGTTCGCTTGTTGCGCTTCTTCCACTTCGCATCCGGGGCCCTGCAGCCGGGCCAGCCGGCGGAAACGGCCTTTGCCGTCAGCCTCAAGGTGGTGCTCTATCTGATGAGCGTTCCGCTCGCGCTTGCGACCGCGCTCCTCATCATCGAGGTGGTGGCGTTGCCCTTCATCCTCGGCCGGGTCGCCAAGCGAGACTACCCTGGGCTCGAGCGGCGGCACGGTGGCTCGCAATGGCAAAGCTCGCGCAACACCTTGGTAGCGTTCGCCATCGCCGCCGCGGTCGGCCTCGTGACCTTGCCTTTGTGGTTGCTCCCCGGTGTCGGGATCGTCGTATCGCTGGCCTTGTCCTCCTGGCTCAACTACCGTTCTTTCCGCTACGACGTGCTGATGGATCACGCCGACGCCCGGGAACTGCGAGCCGTTCCCGCTCGGCACCGGGGTCGACTGCTGGTGCTGGCATTGGCCGCCGGCGGCCTGACGCTGGTGCCCATCCTGAACCTCTTCGCGGTTCCGTTTGCGGGCCTTTCCTTCGCGCACTACCTGCTGCAGGCCCTCGAGCGCTCACGCGCGCTTGAGGACCGGCCCGGTTTCGGCCAGGACAGCGCCAGGCAAGACTGATTGAGCATGCTCGAAGCTGCTGCTTCGTAGGCCAGATCACGGGATCGCCGCGCGCAAAACCAAGCTCGCCACACCGCCGCCTGTCTTTTCCCTGCTCCAGCAGCAGCTTTCGGTCGACAGCAAAGGGGATTCGAGACATCGTGCAGACTGTTGGTCGGGACGGACGTCTCTCGGGACAACACGGAAATTCCGGCGCGGCTCGGCGCTATGCTCGGAAAGGAGTCTCCTATGCGAAGAGAGCTACTCTTGCTCGCGGGTCTCTCGATCACTCTTTCGTGCTCGTCCACCAGCGGAGGTGGTGGCACAATCAACGTGGGCGGCACGCCCGAAAGCGGCGGCACCGTCGGCAGCGGTGGCAGTGTCGACACCGGCGGTACCACCAGCAGCGGCGGCAGCGTCGGTAGCGGAGGCATCGTCAGCAGCGGCGGCACCGTCCCTAGTGGTGGCACCACCGGCAGCGGCGGCGCCGTGGGCAGCGGGGGCGCCGTCGACTCCGGCGGCACGCTCAGTAGTGGGGGCAGTGTCAGCAGCGGCGGTAGATCAGGCACGGGCGGCGCGACCCGCGCGGCCAGCAGCGGTGGTGCGGCGGGCAGGACAGGGATGGGCGGCGGCTCCGCCACCGGCGGCGGGCAAGGCGCCGGCGGCGCGACCGGCCGGGGTGGTAGCACCGGCAGCGGCGGCAGCGGCACGGGGGGCGGCGTCGGCTGCGACAGGGCCGGCCTGCAGGCGGCGGTGGACAGCTATCTTGCCGCTCTGTCCTCCAAAGACACCACGAAGATGCCCCTTTCCTCGTCGGTGAAGTACACCGAGGTCGCCACCATCGCCGGTGCGAACAAGACCACGCCGATGGATCAGGGCCTCTGGCAGACGGCCTTGCCGGTCGCGTACAGCCTCAGCCTGCTCGATGTCACCGCCTGCGAGACCTTCAGCGAGGTCATCATCACGGAGGGCGGCCACCCCTACGTTCTGGGAACTCGCCTGAGCATCAAGGAAGGCCAGATCGCCGAGATCTACACCCTTGCCAGCGACAGCGACGACTGGAACTTCGATGCCCCCGCCTACGCCAAGTGCTCCGACAGCGAGGACTGGAGCCCCGTTCTTGCCGCCCAGCAAAGCACGCGGGAGGAGCTGATCGCCGCCGGACAAGCCTATTTCGACATTTTCGCCGACAAGAGCACGGTCGTTCCCTGGGGCACCCCGTGCTACCGCCTGGAAGGCGGCAAGGGCTGCATCACGGAGGACAGACGGGGGACAAACTCGAGCTGCAACGTCGGCATTCCCGATGGCAGTCCCTTCAAGAACACGCACTGGGTGGTCGACGTGGACCTGAACGCCGTCGTGGGGATCACGCTGTTCATGGGGGCGGCTCCCGACAGCCATCTGTTCCGCCTCGCCGACGGCAAGCTCCGCTACATCCACACCATTACCATCATGAACTAGCAGACCGGTCTCGCCGGCCGACGCTGCGCCACCCGACGCGGCCGCGCACGGCACGCAGGCGCCGGATGCGCTCTTCGATGGGTGACGGTCAATCCGCTGCTCTCCATAGGGGAAGCCGCACTCTCTCCACCGCGAGCGCCGTGCCCATGATGGGCTCGCCTCGCGCCGCAAACCATGACGGATCGTCGGTCGTTGCGTAGCGGCGTTTCGCCTGCCGCGACAAACGCCGCTCCATCTCGGGATGTCGGGCTAGCCAGTCCGCCAGTCGCTCGGCCACCAGCTCGCCCTGCGCGAGGATCTCGACCGCTGCGGGTACGATGGCGCGGATTCCGGACCAAAGCAGCGGATAGTGCGTGCAGCCGAGCAGCAGGCGCGACGGCGGGTCCGGTCGGGCGAAGAGCGGATCCAGGTACTTGCGCAGAAAGAAATCGACCCCAGGACCTCGGGTCTCGCCCGCCTCGACCAGGGGCACCCACAGCGGGCAGGCTTGCTGGACGAGCCGCAGACGCGGCGCCAGCTTGGCCAGCTCCAGTGCGTACGAGCCAGAAGCGATGGTTCCGGCCGTGCCGAGCACGCCCACGGTGCCCGAGGTCAGCGACGGCTCGGTAACGCCCGGAATCGCGCCCGGCGGCAGGCCGGCCAAAGCCTCGGCCGACGGACGCACGACACCGAGAATCCGACGATCCGGCCGGTGCGCGGGCAGGTGCCGCTGCTGCAGCGTACGCAGCGCCTGCGCCGAGGCCGTGTTGCAGGCCAGCAGCACCAGCGGACAACCAACCTCGAACAGCAACTCGACCGCCTCGCGCGTGAAGCCGTGGACATCCTGCAGACTGCGGCTGCCATACGGGGCCCGCGCGCTGTCGCCCAGGTAGAAGTAGTCGTAGCGCGGCAGACGCGTCACCAGCGCTCTGAGTACGGTCAGGCCACCGAAGCCGGAGTCGAAGACGCCAATCATCTTGATGGGAACCCTGGGAGGGTTCCCAAACCCTCCCGCGCTCTGGCTCTGGCGGGCGAAGCCCGCCTCCGCCTACGCGTTCCTGATCCCAACCCT
>JAFGPX010000026.1 GCA_016935975.1 Deltaproteobacteria bacterium | reverse complement strand
ATGACCTTCTTCGCCGAGGAGCGCACGCGCCGCGTGTTCTTGGGCATCGATTTCCTCGCGCCCTACTTCCAGTCGGTCAATCCCATCGCGGTCATCACGCTGGCGCCCGTCTTCGCCTGGATGTGGACGCGCCTAGAGGCACGCAACCTGGCACCCAGCACTCCGATCCGTTTCGCCATGGGGCTCTTCCTCCTCGGCTCGGGCTTCATCGTCCTGGTCATCGGCGCGCGCATCTCGGATGCCGGCGTGCGCGTCAGCCCCCTGTGGCTCATCGTCACCTACGTCCTGCACACCTGCGGCGAGCTGTGCCTGTCGCCCATCGGGCTGTCCATGGTCACCAAGCTGGCGCCCGCGCGCTTCGCCTCCTTGGCCATGGGCGCCTGGTTCGTCGCGATGTTCGTCGCGGATCTCTCGGCTGGGCTTCTGGCCGGCACGGTCGAGAAGGTCGAAAAGGGCCACTTCTTCCATCTCCTAGGGGGCCAGGCCGACTTCTTCCTGATGTTCGTCGTCTCGACCTTCGCCGCGGGGACCTTGCTGCTTGCGCTTTCGCCCGTCGTCAAACGCCTCATGGCGGGAAGGGCGTGATAGGAAGTGCTGGCCATCATGGCACTCACGCTACTTGCCGCGCCGCCCGCGACGCGCGTCGACACTGTCGTGGACAAGCTCCACGGCGCGGCGGTGCGCGATCCCTACCGCTGGCTGGAACGGAGCGACTCGGTCGAGGTGCAAGCCTGGACCCGGGCGCAGAATCGCTATCTGCGCCGACACCTCGACGAGATCCCCGGCCGCCGGTGGCTCGCGGAACGTCTGCGGCGATGGCAAGAAACCGGCTCTCTGGGCGCGCCCGTCGCGCGCGGCAAGGACAAGAGCGCGCGGCTCTTCTACACGCGGCGCGCGGGCAAGCAGAACCAGCCCGTGCTTTACGTACAGCGGGGCCGGACGGGCAAGGACACGGTCCTGCTCGACGTCAACCGAATGGCGGCGGACGGCACGCTAGCCCTCGATTGGTGGTACCCGTCCGAGGACGGGGCGCTTGTCGCCTACGGCATCTCCGCGCGTGGAGACGAGAACTCGACCCTGCGCGTGCGCGAGGTGGCCACGGGACGCGATCGCAAGGACACCATTGCCCGCGCCCGCGCCTGCTCGCTGGCCTGGCTGCCCGACGGCAGCGGGTTTTTCTACACGCGCTATCCGAGCAAAGGCGCGGTCCCGCCCGGGGAGGAGCAGTATCACCGCCATGTCTTCTTCCATCGCCTGGGCACGGATCCGGCGGCCGACCCCAAGGTCTTCGGCGACGAGCTACCGCTCGCGTCGTGGCCGAACGTGGCGATTTCCCCCGACGGCCGTTGGTTGGGCATCGAGGTCTCCTTTGGCTGGAGCAAGTCGGACATCTACCTGCTCGATCGCCGCAAGGACGGCCCACCCTTGCCGGTGGTGCGCGGCCGCGACGCCATCTTCAGCCTGGCCAAGGTGCTCGACGATCGTCTCTACGTCGTCTCCAACGAGGGCGCGCCCCGCTACCAGCTTCTCGCAGTGGACCCGAAGCAGCCGGCGCGCGAGCATTGGCGGCTGATCCTTCCCGAGGGCGAAGACACGCTGGAATCGGTCGCGGTCGCGCGCGACAAGCTGGCGGCGGTCTACCTGCGCGACGCCTGTTCGCGCGTGCGCGTATACGACGCCGCGGGAAAGCTCGTGCGCGACATCGCGCTGCCGACCCTCGGCACCGCGAGCGCCCTGCGCGGCCGCCACGACCGGCGCGATATCTACCTGGCGTTCACCTCGTTCCTTACGCCGACCAAGGTCCTGCGCCATGACATGGAGACGGGCAAGACCGTCTTGTGGCGGGAGTTGGTCTCGCCGGTGGACACCAGCGACTTCGCGGTCGAGCAGATCCGCTACACGTCGAAGGACGGCACCTCGATACCCATGTTCCTGGTGCACAAAAAGAAATGGGTGCGCGACGGCAAGAACCCGACGCTGCTCTACGGGTACGGCGGCTTCAACGTGAGCCTGACGCCGGCCTTCGCGGCCTGGGTCGGGCCCTTCATCGAGCGCGGCGGCGTGTACGCCGTGCCCAACCTGCGCGGCGGCGGCGAGTATGGCGAGGCCTGGCACCGCGCCGGGATGCTGAGCCGAAAACAGAACGTCTTCGACGATTTCGCCGCCGCGGCCGAGTACCTGATTGCCCAGAGGATCACGTCATCCGAGCGCCTGGCCATCGCGGGCGCATCCAACGGCGGCTTGCTGGTCGCGGCGTCGGTCGTGCAGCACCCCGAGCTGTTCAAGGCGGCGGTGGCCAGCGTGCCGCTGGCCGACATGGTCCGCTACCCTCGGCTGCAGATCGCGCGGCTGTGGATCCCGGAGTACGGCTCGCCCGACAAGCCCGAGGAATTCGCCTGGCTTTTCGCCTACTCGCCCTACCACCACGTCAGAGACGGCGCGGCCTACCCCGCCACCCTCGTCCTGTCGGCCGAGTCCGACACGCGGGTGGATCCGATGCACGCGCGCAAATTCGCCGCCCGCCTGCAGACCGCCACCTCGGGCAAGGCGCCGATCCTCCTGCGCATCGAGGGCAAGGCCGGCCACGGCGCGGGCAAGCCCGTGACCAAGCTCATCGAGCAGTACCTCGACGAATTCTCGTTCTTGTTCTCGGAACTTGGGATAGAGGCTCCCCGGCCGGAAAAGGAAGCAAGCCTGTGAAGAAGACTCGCGTCATCATTCTCTTCGGGGGACGCTCGGCCGAGCACGAGGTGTCCCTGCTCTCGGCCCGCAACGTGTTGCTGGCGCTCGACCGCGAGCGTTTCGAGCCGTTGCTCGTCGGCATCGACAAGCAAGGCCGCTGGCGCATCGAGCCCGACAAGACCCTGCTCGACGCAACCGGCGATCCGCGCCTGCTCGCGCTGCAGGCGTCCGGCCGCGATCTGGCGGTGCCCGTGCACCCGCAACCGAGCGATCTCGGCACGTCCGACGACGCGCGGCCGCTGCTCGGCCGCGACGACGTCGTCTTCCCGGTTCTGCACGGCACCTACGGCGAGGACGGGACGGTGCAAGGCCTGCTGGAGCTGGCCGACATCGCCTATGTCGGGTCCGGCCACCTCGGCTCGGCGATCGGCATGGACAAGGACGTGGCCAAACGCCTGCTCGCGCAAGCCGGCATTCCCGTGGTGCCCTGGCGCCTGATCACCGCGGCCGCCATGAAGCGCGACCCCGAGCGCTGCCTGGCGCTCGCCGCCGAGCTGGGCTTCCCTTGCTTCGTCAAGCCGGCCAACGCCGGCTCTTCCGTCGGGGTCAACAAGGCCAAGAGCGCGGCCGCACTCGGCCCCGCGGTGCGCGCCGCCCTCGCCTTCGACACCAAAGTGCTGGTCGAGGCCGGCATCGAGGCCCGCGAGATCGAGTGCGCGGTGCTGGGCAACGACGAACCGGATGCGTCCATGCCCGGCGAGATCGTCGTGCACCACAAGGACGGCTTCTATTCCTACGACGCCAAGTACGTGGACGCCGACGGCGCGGAAGCCAAGATCCCGGCCGACCTGCCGGCCGAGACCACGGCGCGCGTGCGCCGCCTGGCGGTCGACACCTTTCGCGCACTGGAGCTTTCCGGCATGGCGCGGGTGGACTTCTTCCTCGACCGCAAGAGCGCCGCCCTCTACGTCAACGAGGTCAATACCATCCCCGGCTTCACCGCCATCTCCATGTACCCCAAGATGTGGGAAGCCTCGGGGGTGCCCGGCAAGGAGCTGGTTTCGCGCCTCCTCGATCTAGCCGTCGAGCGCCGCGCCGCGCGCCGCGGCCTCAAGACGCAAGTCTAGGAGTGGAGACGGTTTTTGGAAGAAGCGACCCGCCGACCTCGGCGAGCGCGGCATCGTCTCCGTATTCAACGCCGATTTCGTTCGTCCTGACCACACCGATCGATCGCGCCCGGTGGGATCGAAGGACCGCGCTCTGGGGAGATTCTCTTTGCCCATGATGCTTGCGGCCTCGTCCTCACCATCAGAGAACGAGCGTCGCGAGGGACCGTCGGCGAGGCACGCCCGCCATGGCGCCCGGCCATGGCCCGCTCGGATGTCAGTCCTTGCACGCCGAGTCGGGGCCGACAATCGGGTCCAGATCCCCGAACACGGCCGCGACGCGCGCATCGAGCGGGCTCTCGGACAGCACGAACAGCAGGCTGTGCCCTTGGGCGCGCGTCCGGAAAACGGTCAGCACCGGCAGAACGAAGTTCTGCCGCCCCGCCCGGCGCACGCGCATGGTCGACTCCACCAGGGGCTTGCACTTGGCGAAGTGGACCGCCAAGACCCCGAGGTGCAGCGGGCCCGACGGGGTGTCGGCCTGCAGGAGCGCTTCGTCCAGACGGTCGGCCCGCAGAAACGCCGGCGAGCGGAAGTCCCTCGCCAGCCACGCGAGCCGCTCCTTGCGCTGCGGTCCATCGGGCAGGATCTGCCAGGCGTCCGCCGGCGTCGGCCCGAGCGCGTGGTGCAGGGCACGCACGATGCCACCAAGAGGCGCGGGAGCGCGGGCGAGCGCCGGTGGCAGGGCCGGGCTTCGCGGCGCGGCCGGCCCGCTGTCGACCGGCAAGGTCGGCGCGGCGGGCACCGCGGTCTTCGTCGTGGCCGCGGTCTTCGACGGTCGTGGGCAGCCGCCGGCGCCGGCCGGCACCAGCAGCAGGAGCAAGACGGCTGCTCGCGAAGGCGTCACCGCAGGGTTACCGCTGCACGTGCCAAGATTCGGTCGACGATGGCTGCCTGTCGGGCAAAATCGGCACGCGCGCGGAAGGGGTCGCGGACCCTGCCGAGACAGCCTTGGACGAACTCGCGAGACATGACGAGATATTCTAGCGCGGAGGCTCCCGAGCGCCCATCCGCGCCGTCCCCACGAGGTTCTGGCGGCCGACAGGCGGCCGTCGTCTTGTCATCTACTTCTCCCGTGCCCCGTTTGCCGGCGCCAGCTGTGGTCCACCAGCTCGCCATCGAGTGCGTGCTTGTGCCCCCAGCCCGCGTGCGGAATGCTATGGGCAGGCACATGGCTCCCGGCGTCCGTCGGAACTCGCGCGCAAGCTCCTCACGGCTAGCCCGAGAACGACGGCTGCCCTCGGCTCATCGACGGCGGCGCTCGAAACCAGATTGGCACATCCCGCCTCGTTCCGGCCTTGGGTGCGTCTGCGTCCTGCTTGGCCTCGCAACGGCCTGCGGCTCGGGTGCAACGAAACCGGCCGGCGGAAGTCCGCCCTCTGGAACCGGCGTCTCGTACTTCGACGGTTCCAGCCAGCTTTCGGGCCTGCCCGAGACGAGCTGCGCGGTGACGGTGACCGCGGCGGAGGTGTCGCCGCATATTCCCACCGTAGGCATCGTTTCGTTCACCTCGAATCTGGCCGACCTGACCGCCGCGGAAATCCACTTTGGCCCGAGCACCGACTATGGCTTGGTCGCGCCCGTGGATCTCGACGAGGCGGGCTATCGGACCCTTCTTCTCGGCATGACACAGAATCGCACCTACCACTTCCGCGTGGCTGTCTCCGATGGCAAATCCGTGTGCTACGGGGGCGACGGAACCCTCGAGACGGGCTCGTTGAACTCGAAAGCGCTCGCCGAGGCGAGGGCGAGCGACGACGCGGCTCCCGGGTTCATCGTCACCTCGCGCGACGGCGAGGCCGTGATCTACGACAAGGCGGGCGAGCTCGTCTGGGCCTACGAGATGTGGAACGTGTTCTCCGTACGGATGTCGTGGGACGGCAAGCACATGATCGGCCGCGATCCGGGCCCGTTCGATTCGGGCGACGGGGGTCTCTTCTACCGCGTCGGGATGGATGGCTCCGACTTCCTTTCCGTGGACGCTCCCGGCGGCGATCACCACGACTTCGCCGCCATTCCCGGGGGCATCGCCTACATCGCAAAGGCGAACGAAGGGGAGTGCGACCGGGTCTACGAAGCGAGCATCGCGATCGCGGATGGCGTCCCCGTCTTCGACACCTGGCAAATCTATCAGTACTTCCCCGACGAGGGCGACGTGGAAGGGACCGCGATCTGCCACGCCAATCGCATCCACTATGTCCCCGAGAAGGACATGTACACCGTCTCGGACCGGAACAAGGACGCGATCGCGACGTTCACCCGGAGCGGCGCCCCCATCACGTCCATCGGGAAACCCCCGATCGGCGGCTTTGCGAAGCACATTGACGCGGAAGGCGCGGGGCTTGGCGGAGATTGGCACGTGCAACACGGGCACCACTTCTACGCCGACGACAAGCTCGTCGTTTTCTCGAACGAGGGCAGCGGCGGAGCCGCCATCCTGCACTACACGATCAATGGCAAGCGGGCCACGCTCGACTGGAAGTACGAAGGCGCAGGGGAATCGAGGATTTGCGGCGACGTGCAGCGCTTGCCCAACGGCAACTTCCTGGTGACCGCGAACTACAGCGGCACGATGGTCGAGGTGGGGCCGGATGGTAGGACCGAGGTGGGGCGCTACGTCCTCGGGGGTCCGGTCGGTCCTCTGTACGGCTTCAACTACAGCTCACACCGTCCCTCGCTCTATGGCACGCCACCCCCAAGGTGAGATGGAACGGCCCGCGCGGACTGTGCGCTACAGCTCGCCGCTCAAGGTGGGCGGGGTCCAGTCATAGTACTTCTTGGGATCGGGCCCGCTGAAATCGGTGGCGACAGTGCCCGTCTTCGCGGAAGCGTTGCCCTTGAGGAACTTGTCGACCATGGCGTTCAGCGAGGCGGTGTATTGACTACGCCATTGGCAGTGTCCCCCCGACGCTCCCTGGTAGGCAAAGTTGTCCCCAACTCCGAGCGCTTCGAAGATCACCTTGCCAACGTTGCCCGTCACCCAGGCCGAGTTGCGGTCCAACCCGGCATAGTTCGTGCTGGGGTTGTCGACGATGTAGAGGCCGCGCGGGGCGATCAAAGCCATCATCTCGTGCATGTCGACGGGCAGCTTGGCCGTGTTGTCCGCGGAAGCGCTGTTCCCCGAGGTGAACGGACCGAGCGCCACCTCCGACAGCCAACGCACGTAACTGATCGCGTGGTACGGCCACTCGCCGCCGGTATCTAGCTGCTCGACCAGGCGCAGGGCCACCGTGCCGCCGATCCCGGACTCCACGGGAATGGTCAGCGCGATGCGGTTGTCGAGAACGCCCGCGACAAAAGCCCCCTTACCCCAGCGAGAGCAGCCGGTCACGCCCAGCCGGTAGGGATCGATGATGCCTGGATTCTGTTCCAAGACATCGATGATGCGGCTGACCTCCCAGGCGTTGGACACCATGTAACCCGCGGGATGGTTGGACCCATAGATGGTGAAGAAAGCTCCCGACTTGGCGCCGCTGCCGCCTTGTGTCTCCGTGGGGCTGTAGTTGATCTTCGCCACCCCACTGGGCGCCGAGGCGCCCGAGCCACCGTATGTGATGATCGCGGGCGCGGGCTGCGTTGCCCCGTTCATGCTCACGGTGGCGGTGATCTTGGCGGTCTTGCCGCCTTCGGTCACTGTCACGGAGATGCTGCTGGTGCTCACGGTACCCGTGACCGTGGCAGGAATCGGCTTGTCGCCGTAGATGTACTTGAAGCCTTGCCGCAGGATCTCTTCCCGCCGGCATGCCCACTCGCCCTTGTCCTTGATGCGAGAGCCATCCATCTTCGTGAACGGATCGGGCAGCTTGGTATTGGCCGTGGTGAACGAGCTGGCCTCCGGCAAGGTGCCAACCGTGCAATGGGAGGTGGGATTCTCCTTCTTGCCCCAGGCAACGGCGCCGGCGCTCCCCCCCGGACCGCCACCGCTGCCGGTGGCGCCGGCTGCGCCGGCCGCTCCACCGGCCCCGCCAACGGTGCCGCCATCACCGCCGCTCGTGCCGCCCCTTCCGGTCGCGCCCCCGCTACGCGCGCCGCCGGTGCGACCGACCCTGCCACCAGTGCCGCCGAGGGTGCCGCCTGCTCCGCCGACACCGCCACCCGCTCCAATCGTGCCCCCGCTGCTCGATCCGCCGCTGCTCTCCCCCCCGCTGCCCGTACCGCCGCTGCTCGATCCGCCGCTGCTCGATCCGCCGCTGCTCGATCCGCCCGTCGAGATCTCTCCGCCCGAGCCCTCCCCGCCCGAGCCCGTCGCGCCGCCGGTCGAGGTCGTGGAACCGCCGCTGCCCGGGGCACCACCCGACGAGGTCGTGCCACCCGTGATCGAGCTGCCGCCCGAGCCGGAGCCTCCACTCCCTCCTCCCTGGCCTCCGCTCTGCTCGCTGCAGCCCATGTGCATGGCCGCAAAAACGGCCACGACATGACCCAATGACGTTAGTGGGAATGACTTCATCGAATTCCTCCTTGGAGCGCGTTTTCGCGAGGGGGCCACCCGGCCGGGATGGCCCAGGTGGTCATATGAGGTTGTCATGAGCGTCGTGAATCGGCTCACGCCGCCGCGCTGGTCCATTGAGAGGCCTTTTCGCACCGCCGCACCGGATCTCGGGGCGTCGAGGCCAAGTCGTGTCGTCCGCTCTCCGGCTGGGCAGAATCCCCGCTTGTGCCGATTGTCGCTTGGGGTGGGGGTGGCTTGCTTCCAGGCAGCTCCGACACGCGCCGCCAAGGGGCATCGACAAACGACCCACCCGGCCAGACCAGATGTCCGGAATGCCCTGGTTCGCGGCTCGGCTCGCGATCTCGGCGCGCTACTCGAGCTGCGCCGCTGCGAATTCCCAGTTGACCAGATGGTCGAGGAAGGCCGCCAGGAAGTCCTTGCGGCGGTTTTGGTAGTCGAGGTAGTAGGCGTGCTCCCAGACGTCGCACGTGACCAGCGGCTTCTGTCCGTGCGCGATGGGCGTATCCGCGTTGGCGGTGGTGACGATCTTCAAGGTCTTGCCTTCCTCGACGAGCCAAACCCACCCGCTGCCGAACTGAGCCGCGCCCGCCGCCACGAAGGCGGTCTTGAACTTGTCGAAGCTGCCGAAGGTCGCTTTGATGCGGTCGAGGAGCGCCCCCTTGGGGAGACCTCCCCCACCCTTCTTCATGCTCTTCCAGAAGAAGGTGTGGTTCCACACCTGGGCCGCGTTGTTGAAGATCGCCGTCTTGTCGGCCTTGCCGGCGCTCTCGACGATCACCTTCTCGATCGGGCCCGTCGCCGCGCCCTTGCCTTCCAGCAGCCTGTTGAGGTTGTCGACGTAGGCACGATGATGCTTGTCGTAGTGAAAGCCGATGGTCCTGGCCATGATGTAGGGCTCGAGGGCGTTTTTCGCCCAAGGCAGCGACGGCAACGCGAACGCGGCCGACGCCTTTGACCCGGAAGGCGCGGCGGCGGCCGCAGCAAAGCCCATCGTTGCACAGGCCATGACGGTCGCGCGCGCAACCACTCGGGCATGGGCACGGACAAAACCCACGGTTCGATGCATCGTCTCCTCCTCCTTGGATGGGTAGGCTCCAGATCTCGGAGCTCGCGAAAGGGTGATGAGGATACACCCGCTTGCCGGCGGATTCCGGGATTCGATCCGGTGCCCGTCTTCCCCGGCCACGCCACACCCGACGACATTGACGGCGCGTGGCCCGGGGGGCGAAGACGGCCTGCGCCGCTTGGGGGAGCGGCGCTGACGGCCCGTCTTCGCCGCTCGCAGCGTCGGAAGTGCTCAGGAACCTTCCCACCCTCCTAGCCGTGCTAGCAGCCCGTGGCGAAAGTCTCCGCGTCGCCGTTCGGGCGGATTCCGGCCCGTCTGCTGCGTCGCCGCTCGCTTGAATACCTCT
>JAFGPX010000220.1 GCA_016935975.1 Deltaproteobacteria bacterium | reverse complement strand
TCGAGCTCGTAGATGAAGTCGATCTCGCGCTCGGCCTCGAAGCGCTCACGCTGTTGCGGGGTCAAAATCTCGAGCAGAAACCGCCGCGCGTCGTTTTCGGTCAGCACGCGGAAGTTGAGCGGCACCAGATCGCCGTCGTGCCGGATGATGGGCGCCACGCCGGCGTGGAAGTGCAAGTCGCTCGCCTTCTGCTCGACCACCAAGCGCAAGAACGAATCGAGCCGGGCCACGCTACGTCTCCCCTTCCACCGATTTGCCCGCGCTCTGCGCCGCCTTGGCTTCGGCCAGGAACTTCGCGGCGTCGGGCCCGGCGATGACCAACTCGAAGTTCTTCTTGCTGGCGGCCTTCATGTAGGCCTCCTCGGCCGAGACCAGCCCCGCCTTGTACACGCGCTCCAGGTCGGTGTCCATGGACTGCATGCCGGCCTCGCGCTGCGTGGCGATGACCGACGGGATCTGGAAAGTCTTGCCCTTGCGCACGAGGTTGGCGATGGCCTCGTTGTTGACCATGACCTCGACCGCCAGCACGCGGCCCTGGCCGTCCTTGCGCCGAAGCAGGTACTGGCACGCCACCGCGCGGAGGGTGTCGGCGAGCAACGCCCGCACCTGCGGCTGCTGGCCGCCGGGGAACACGTTGATCATGCGGTCGATGCTGGTGTCGACCGACACCGTGTGCACGGTGCCGAACACGAGGTGCCCCGTCTCCGAGGCGGTCAGCGCGAAGCGGATGGTGTCGAGGTCGCGCATCTCCCCCACCAGGATGACGTCGGGGTCCTGCCGCAAGGTTGCGCGCAAGGCCTTCTCGAAGCTGATGGTGTGCGTGCCCAGCTCGCGCTGGTTGATCAGGCACTTCTTCTGCTGGTGGATGACCTCGATGGGATCTTCCAGGGTGACCACGTGGCGCGAGGAATTGCGGTTGATGTGGTCGATGAGCCCGGCCAGCGTGGTCGACTTGCCCGAGCCGGTCGGCCCGCCGATGAGCACCAGACCGTTCTTCAGCTCGGCGAACGTCTGCACGATGGGGGGCAGCCCCAGGTCTTCGAGCACCGGAATCCGGTCTTTGATGATACGGAAGACGGCCGAGAGGCCGGGTAGTTGGTAGAAGACGTTGGCGCGGAAGCGCAGGCCCTCGGACTTCACCTCCAGCGAGAAGTCGACGTCGCGCAGGGCCTGCAGGTCGTCGAGCTGCTTCGCGCTCAGGCTCGGCGTCAGGGTCGCCAGCACCTCCTCGGCGGTGAAGACGTGCGAGGACAGCGGTACCACCTTGCCCAGCTTCTTGATGTACGGGCGCATGCCCGAGGACAGGATGAGGTCGTCGCCCTCGGCCTCGGCGAGGGCCACCAGCATGCGCTCGAGCAAGGACAGCCCGGCGCGCCCCTCCTTGGCGCCCGCGTGTCCGTAGCTCACCTTCCAGCGGCCAAGCAGCAGCCTGGCGGCGGCCGCCACGCGGTGGTCGGGATCCTGGCAAAGCGGCTGCACCGCCCCTGCCTGCCCCGGCTCGTCGAGGGTTTCCAGGCAGCCCAAGATGACCAACTTCATGTCCGGATCCGCCTCGCCCAGGAGCGCCGCCACGTGCGGGGCCGCCTCGTCGGCGTGCATGGCCTGCAGGGCCTCGATGCAGACACGCCGCAGGTCGGGCTCCCGCGCCAGCAAGTCGAGAATGTAGGGGATGCCCTCGCGCAAGCCGATGGCGCCCACGGCCTCGATGGCGCGCTCGCGCACCCACCAGTCCGCGTCGCCCTGGGCCGCGCGCACCAGCGCGCCGAGCGAGCCGGGATCCTTGAGGCGCAAGAGCGCATCGGCGGCGTAGCGCCGCACGATGTCCGACGGATCCTGCAAGTAGGCCACCAGGTGGCGGGTGAGCTGCTTGCCCGCCATGACGACCAAGGCGTCCATCACGCGCTCGCGCACCCACCAGTCTTCGTCGCGCAGCAGACGCAGAAGGCGCGGCGCGAGCTCGCCGGTGGGATCGCCGACGCGCTTCGAGATGTCGACGGCCATGCGCCGCACGTTCACGTCCCGGCTGCGCAAGAGCCACAGGATGGTGCGCGCCAGATCGACCTTGTTGGCCAGCGCCAGGTTGGTCAGCACCTCGGCAGCACGCTGGCGCACGTCGATCTTCTTGAAGTTCAGGCCTTCGATGACCAGGGGCAGGACCTGATCGTTGCCGATGGCCTCCGCGGCGCCGAGCACGGCCATGCGGATGGCGTTGGGCCCGGCGTGCAGCTTGCGCGACAGCATGGCCATCACGCGCGGCGAGCTGAAGCGCTGGATGGCCTCGATCGCGGTCCGCACCATGGACAGGCTCTTGGCATCGAGCAGCGGACCGATGGACTCGAAGTACTCGTCCTCGCTGCACAGCGCCCCGAAGCAGGTCACGGCCTGCATGGCCACGCGCTCCATGGTGTGGCCCAAGGCCGCGCCGATGGCCCGGATGGCGCCGCGGATGTCCTTGGTCATCAGCTCGGCGTTGCCGAGGTATTGCAGGGCCATGAGCTTCTCGGTGACGCTGCCCACCTCGATGGTCGCGGCGAGGGCCGGGATGGCCACCTGGCGGCCAATGGAAATCAAGACGTCCAGGGCTTCGACGCGTCCTTGGAAGCTGGCCTCTCCACAGTAGCCCGACAAGGTCTGGAAGACGGTGGTGCCGCCGATCTGCTTGAGCACCGTGGCCGTGGCCCGGCGCAAGCCGCCGTCGGAGTCGCGCAGCAGAGCACAGAGGTCGGCATGTCCCTCGACGTTGTTGACCTTGGGCAGAAGCGGCACCAGGACCGCGGCGAGCTGGGCGTCGCCGCCGCGCAAGGCGCGCACGTAGGGGAGAAAGAGGGCCTTGTCGATGACTTTCTCGGCCTGCGTGCGGAAGATGAAGAGCCGGTTCGCCTGATCGCGCGAATCGCCGGGCAGGCCCTTGCTCGACAGCACCGAGAGCATGCGCTCGATATCGTCGCGCGTGGGCGGCGCGGCCTCGCCCAGCAGCGCGTGCACCTGCGCGGGCGTCGGCCAGCCCGCGGCCTTGAACCTGCGCAGCAACTCTTTGCCGTCGATCATCTTCGCGCCTGTGTTCCGTTCGTCCCGGTCATTGTCGAGTTCGCCGTCGCGTCACCTGCCCCGGAGCCTGTCGGAACATCCATCGGCCGGCGGCGGACGAAGCCTGAGCGGAGTATCGCAGGTTCCCGGGAGTATGGAAACCACCGGAGGGTGACCCTCGGAACCGGTGAGGATCTCGCACCCGATTGTCGGGCAATGCCCACCAGGCTTCGGCGCAGGGCAGTCGCTGCAGTCCCCGACCGAGGGGCGTTTCCCGACCGGAAGGCGGGCGCCGCCACAACTGCGGCCAAACCGACTGGAGAGGGCTACAATGCGGCAGCTCGTCGTCGCCGCCCGGCAGGATGGGGAGGGCAGACGCCACGGAGCCGCCATGAGGTTTCGCTCGTCATCACTTCTTGCCTTGCGTACGTTGTTGTCCGGACGCCCGCCTGCCCGGCGGGAGATCGAGGCATTCCGCGACGCCCGCTTGCGCGAACTGGTCCGCCACGCATGGGAGCGGGTGCCCTACTACCGCAGGCTTTTCGGCCGGCACGGGATAACGCCCCGGGACATCGGCGGCGTGGCCGACCTAGCGGCGATTCCCACCACGTCGAAGAAGACCCTGCAAGCGCTGCCCGCCGAGGATCTGCTGGCCCGCGGGGTGGACGCCGAGCGGCTCGTCGCGCATCGGACCAGCGGTTCGACGGGGCTGCCTTTCACCGTTCGCCGGACGTGGCTCGAAGAGCGCGTGCTCAATGCCTTTCGTTGGCGCGCTCTTCGCACCTTCGGCCTGCGGGCGACGGATCGGCGCGTGTATGTCGGCATCTCGCGGCCCCTCGATCCGCGCAACGACCGCTTGCCGCAGAGGCTGCTGCATCGTCTGGGGTTTCGTCCGCACACGATCGTCGACTGTCATCAGCCGGTCGAGGCCATCGTGCGGCAGATCTGCGAGGTCCATCCCGACGTGATCGCGGGGCTCTCCGGCGCGCTTTGGCGGGTGGCCCTGTCGGCGAGCGCAGCCGAGCGCCGGTTGCTCCGCCCCCGCTTCGTCTATGCCGCCGGCGAGGTGCTCACGCCCGAGATGCGTCGCCAGATCGGCCAGGCGCTTGCCGTACCGGTCTACGACGCGTACGGCAGCCACGAGTTCAATCTCATCGCCTGGCAGTGCGCGCAGACGGGCGTCTACCACACCTGCGACGATCTGCTCGTCGTCGAGGTTCTGGCGGACGGCAAACCCGTGGCGCCCGGCGAGCGCGGCGAGCTGGTAGGGACGAGCCTGCACTCCTTCGCCATGCCGTTCATCCGTTTCCGGTTGGGCGACATCGTCACCAAGGGGACGGAGCAGTGCGCGTGCGGTCAGCCCTTCTCCACCATTCGCGCGATCGAGGGCCGCATGCACGACTTCTTCCCGCTTCCCGATGGCCGCGTGGTCCTGCCCTCGGCGATCGTGGGCATCTTGGTGAGACACGCACCTTGGCTGGGCGAGTACCGCATGATTCAGGAGACCATGGAACGGATCGTGCTGCGCGCGGTGCCGCTCTTCGCGCCGTCCGTTGCCGAGATCGGCCGCGTGCGCGGGATGGTGGAGAGCTATCTGGGCGCCGGGGTGCGTTTCGAGGTGGAGCTGCTTGCGGAGATTCCGCCGGATCCTGGCGGCAAGACCCGGCTCTCCCGCTCGCTCGTGAGCCCGATTTACGACGGGCTGGATTGGTCGGCGCTGTCATGAGCCCGCAGGCTCGGGATCCTCCCGGCGCTGACGCGGGCGTCGCTTCGACGGTGGAGGCGCAGGACGGACCGGAGGTGGTCCACGTCCTGGTGCATAGCACGGCGTCGTTGGGCCGCCTTCCGGGGTGCAGGGAGAAGGAGGCGGAGCTCGATTTCGGCGTGGACCGGGCGCTGCTCCTGGCCCGCCCCGGCGACGTGGTTTGCCTGAGCCGCCCCGCCGAGCCCGCCTATCTCGAGTTCCTCGCCGAGCTGGGACTCGGCCCTGGCCCCGGACGCATCGTGGTTGCCGCGTGTGCGGGCGAGCTAGCCCGGGCGCTGGCGCGGGACGCGCGCGCCCTGGCGGCGCTTCGCGACTTGCTTTCCGGCGCCGAGGAGATCGTGCTCGATCCCTTCGTGGCCTCGCCGAGCGAGCGCGGACTCGCGGCCACGCTGGCCGAGCTGCTTGGCCGTCCCGTGTCGGTGCTGGGCGGCCCCGCGGCGCTGCTCGCCCAGGCGAACCGCAAGGACGTCGTGCGGAGCCGGGCCGAGGCGCTCGGGGTGGCCGTGGCTCCGGGCGAGATTGTGGGTCTGTCTACGCCAGCCGACCTGGCGCCATTGCGCGAGGCCCTCGCTCGTCAGCTCGCGCCGACGGGCCGGGCCCTGGTTCGCGGCGCCCGCGGCGCGGCCGGATCCTCGACCTTCGTCGTCGAGCGGGAAGCCGACAGCGTCGAGACGACCTTGCGCCGTATCGTCGCTCGAACCGACAACACGGTCTACCTGGTCGAGGTCATGCTCGACATGGCTGTCTCGCCTAACGTGCTCGTGCACGTCGAACCCGGCGAGGGGCGCGTGCGCTGCGTGGGGGTCACCGACCAGCAGCTCGACGGCGGCCTGGCGCACTACGGGAATGCCTATCCGACGCTGGCCACCAAGACGGAGGAGATGATTACGTCGGTCTGCCGTCTGGCGCGCTGGCTGCAGAGCGAGGGCTATCGCGGCCTGGCCGGCTTCGACTTCGTCGAGTACCGCGATTCGCGAACCGGCCGGCGCGAGCAGATCCTGGCCGAGCTGAACGCGCGGACCAACGGCGCGGCCTACCCGAAGTCCGTCCTGGACCGTCTCAACGACCGGCGCGCGCGACAGGGCGGGCGCGCCATCGGGGCCTTCCTGGCCGCGGGCGATCTGCGCACCGGTCTGGGCGACTTCGCGGCCCTGCGGCAACGCTGCGGTCGCTTGCTGTTCGAGCCGGGTTCGGGGCGTGGCGTGTTGCCGTACAACACCGCCAGCCTTGGCCGCGGCAGGATGCGCGCCATGGCCCTGGGGGGAACGCGCGCCGAGGTCGAGGCGATGATGGTCGAATTCAGGCGGCGCATTGCCGCGTGAAGCTCGCGAACGACTCCGTCATCAGGGGGCGAATCCGGCGATAATGACGCTTGGAATTCCATGCCCACAGAACCCGAGATCGACGCCCCGCTGACCCTCTTCCTGGTGGGGGATCTGCTCATCACGCGCCCCTGGTCCGAGGAAGACGATCCGGCCTTCCTCGGGCTGCTGCGCCAGCTTCGAGCAGCCGACGTCGCCATCGGCAACCTCGAGACGGTGATCCACGAGTACCGCGGCCACGCGCAGGCCGACTCGGGCGGCACGTACAGCGCCGCGCCGCCGCAAGTGGCGCGCGATCTGGCCTGGGCCGGCTTCAAGCTGGTGGGGCACGCCAACAACCACGCGTTTGACTTCGGCTCGACCGGCGTGCTCGAGACGCTTGCCCACGCACGGCAGGCGGGACTGGCGCTGGCCGGCTCGGGCGAGGACCTGCAGCGGGCGCGAGCGGCCGCGCTCTATCGGCATGCCAAGGGAGCCGTGGCGCTGGTCGCCGCGGCTGCGACGCTCGTGCCGTATGGGCGGGCATCCCATTCCCGGCCAGACTTTCCCGGCCGCCCGGGCGTCAATCCCTTGCGCGTCGAAGGCCGGCCGCGGGTGGACATCACGCGCAGGACCGCCAAGCTGCTCGGCCGACTCGCGCGCGCGGCGGGGTTTTCGGGTCGGAAGCTCGCGCTTTCCCGGTTCACCGTCGGGCCGCTCGAGATCCGCGTTGGCAGCTCGCACCGCGTGCTCGTGCGCGCGAGGCTCGACGAAGCGGATCTGGAGGGAAATCTCGCCGCCATCCGCGGGGCAGCGGCGTCGGCCACGGTGGTCGTGGTGTCGGTGCACGACCACCCGCAGGGGCGGTGCCTCCGGGCCTTCGCCCGGCGGGCGATCGAGGCCGGGGCCAAGGTCGTGCTGGCGCACGGTCCCCACGAGGTGCGCGGGCTCGAGATCTACCTCGGCAAGCCCATCTTCTATTGTCTGGGCAACTTCGTGTTCGAGCCGGAGTACGTCGAGCGTCTTCCCTCGGATTTCTACGAGCGGCACGGCCTGCCCGCCGATGCGCCCCGGCAGGAGCGAGAGCCCATCGCGGCCTTGCTGGCCAGCCGGCCGGAAACCTGGCAGGGCGTTGGCGCGCGCCTCCGTTTCGCGGCCTCCGGGCTTCGCGAGCTGACCCTCATCCCGATCGACCTAGGCTTGGGCAGGCCCGCCGGGGGGCGCGGCCGGCCCCGCCTCGCCGATCCGGATCTGGGAAGGCGGATCATCGAGCGAATGGCGCACAAGTCGCGTCGGTTCGGTACGGAGATCTCCTATTCCGCCGTCGACAACGCCGGCTTGGTGAAGCTTGGCTAGTGCGTGGGCCCATGTGCCCACATCTATCTGTATCGATCCCGGCCACGGCCTGCGTGCCCGCGGTGTGCGGACATGCGGTCGCTGGAGACGACCGGGCGAAGAACCCGGGAGCCGCCGTACACCGAGCGTCGCTCCGCGACGACGCTATGCCTCCCCTGACAGAACCACCGGGCCCTCCACGGTCGGAAAGCGGACCATGCACTCGCCTGGCGTGAGGCCCTCGAGGCGCGCGAAGCCCTTTTCGCTGGTCTTCCCGCTCTTCGTCCCACCGTCCGCGAGGCGCACGTCATAGTCCTTGTCGGCCACGGGTTCCATGCCAGCGTCGACGAGCACGATCTCGAGCCAGCCCTCGTCGCGCAGCTTTCTCAGCGCCGACGGCGTGATGGCTGGGTCCAAATCCTTCGCCGCAGCGGCGCGCGTCGGAATGCGTCGCAGGAGCACCAGCCCGTCGGGCTGCGAAAACGGTGCGCGCCAATCCTTGGTTATGTTCTCGCTCGTCTGACCAAGAAGCTCCGCAGGCGCACGATTCTCCTTCGCCATGCCAGCGAGCACGATGCGCGCCTCGGTCTGCCCGACCGTCTCGTAGTCCTCGCGGTCGGGCAGCTTGGCCAGGTCCACGTCGACGACAAGCTTGTACTGGCGGCCTCGAAAAAGCAGCTTGCCGCGCGCCTGCTTCTCGATCTGCGCGACCAAGCGGCGTAGCGCGGTGGTTCTGCTCACGACGGTGGTGGCCTGGGTCTGGCGTACCGCAAGCAACCGCCCCAGGCGAATGGCCTTGCGCACGAGCGCGAGCAGCTTCTGATCGCTGACTTCACGCAGCGGGGAGCTGGTCAGGCGGATTTCTGCCGCGAATCGCCGAAACCCGTCAGGTGGCGATCGCTGTGCGCCGTCCAGGAGCGACAGTGCTTGCCCCAAGGGCACCTCCTCCCAGCCGCCCTGCGCGCACATGCCTCTGCCCTTGAGTCCGTCGACGAGAACCACGGGCGGTCCGCTCGACCAGAAGGACGAAATACACAGCATGCGGGAGCCAAGCAACACGAAGTCATGCTAGGCAGAACGACACCGCGGCGCAAGTGGACCGGCGCTAGCCATGGCGGCTACGTCAGGGTCGCCATGGAACGGAGCCCCCGGCCGGTTCGGCTGCATCGGTCACGCACGCCCGCAAGACCGGCGTCCGGTCTTTCCCACCGTGGCTTGACAAGTCGAGGCGGTCTGGTGTGCTCGCGAGAGTTGAGTACTATGAGGCGTCGCTCATGCCCAAGTTCCCGCCCAAGCAGGCGAAGCCCATCCCGGTCATGACGGGCGCTCGCCACGTCTTCATGATCCCTGACCCTCCCTGCGTGGTCATCCCCATCGACTGGGGCACCCACCGCGTCCACGCCCAGGCGTTCCACCAGCAGTTCGCGGTGGATGTCTTCGTCGACGGCGAACGGGTGTCCCACGCGGTATCGCTGGCGGCCGACGGTATCCTGGAGGTGGCGTTCAAGGTAGAGCCGGGCGAATACGAAGTGCTGGTCAAGGAGGCGGCCACGGGGGACCGGAAAGAGAGCGCCTGTGCGGTGCTCTACGCCGGCCAGATTCGCGTCAACTACCCCGGTGCGGACGAGAACGATGACGAGTCCGACCAGGCCCAGGAGAAATAGCCTATGGACCTGACGCTACAGTCGTTCAAGTGGACCCTCGGCGGTGAAGCCACCTGGCTTCATCCGCACCTGGCGCTCGATGCCCGTTTGAAACTGCCCTTGACGCTGACCTTCGCCAACGGTACCGAGGTCAACCAGGATTTCTACTTCGCCCTGCACCCCGAGATCGATCCCGAGATCAAGCTGAGCGGCGGCGGGCTCGACATCGACATCGCCAACTGCGACTGGTACGTCGGCCTGACGGCGCCGCCGAAGGAGCTCAAGACCGCCGCCTCCCAACAAGACCGCGAGACGCAGGCCCGGAAGGATTTCCTCGCCAAGGTGCTGCAGGGGGCTGGCGACGAGATCCGGACCACCTTGAACCGCCTCTTGCGCCTGCCGACCGAGCTGTTCGCAAAGCTGCGCGCGCAGGTCGCCACGTATCTGCAAGAGAGCGTTTTTGGGCCGTTCACCGAGTTTTTCAAGATCGAAGAGGCCGTCACCAAACGCATCAATCAGTTGCTGGACGCCGTCGAGAGCTTGGTCCGCAACGCGATGGGATGGCTGCAGTCATTGGCTCGCGACGTAGCCGCGTGGCTGATCACCACGGCCGACCAGATCGCCACCCTGACCTCTGCCGGATGCCGCTCGCTGGTCGACGCCATCCAGGTCCTCTATCGCGGCGTGCTCGATGGGGCCAAACGGATGGCCGACGTGCTCCAGGAAGCCTTCGTCACCATGGCCAAGGACGTGGCCAGGTTCGCCTCGCAGATCAAGGCCATGATCGTGAGCCTGGCGCAGGACGCCTTCATCGCGGCGAAGGATTTCGCGGCCGATGTCGAGAAGTACCTCGCCTGGGCTTTGACCCAGCTCATCAAGGCCTACGGCATGACCGAGGCGAAGGTCAAGGCGTTCTTCCAGACCGTGGCCGAGGGCATCACCCTGGCGGTGGACAAGGTGGGTATCGCCGCCGAGGAGGCGTGCAACTTCTTCGCTCGCCTGGTGGAAGCCGCGACCTACGGGCTGCACAAGATCGCCGACGATCCCAGCGTGCTCTACCAATGGATCGGCCAGCTCATCCGCTGGGGCCTGGAAGGCTTCGTCACGCTCGCCAAGGCGCAGGCCGATTGGCTGCGCTGGGGGGCGCACGCCATGGGGCGCGGCGCCCGCGCGCTCGGCGCCTTGCTCGCCGACTTCGCCAAGACGACGGCCGACGCCATCGAGCCCTACGTCAAGGCGGCGCTCGAGGGACTGGCCGCGCTGGCGAAGACCCTCGGTACCGTCACGCGGCAGAAGTTCGCGGACTTTCTGCGCTGGGTGGCGGGCTGGAGTCGCCAGCTGTTCCACGCGGTCTGCCGCGTGCTCAAGGACGCCGAGGATCTCCTGCTCGCGCTGATCGGCCCGGACTTCATCGAAGACGTGAAGGAAGCCTTGACCTTCCTGTGCGACTTTCTCGAGAAGGTCGGCGACAGCGTCAATCAAGGCATCGATGCGCTCTACCACTTTGGACGCTACGTCGCCGTCGACCTGCCGCGCGACATCGCACAGGTGGGCGCCGTCGTCGAGAAGCAGCTCTCGGGTCTCGCCTCGTCGCTGGGGCAGACCTTGGAGAAGGCATTCAAGATCCTGGTTCTCCAGGTCGGTAACCACGTCAAGAACGACCCCTTGGTGCAGGCTCTCACCACCGTCATCAAGGTCATGCTCAAACTCGGCGAGATGGCGGGCGTCGTGATCGCGGACAAAGCCATCGAGCTAGGGGATTGGTTGCGTCCCAAGATCGACGAGGCGCTGGAGCGTCTGGACAACATGTGCCAGGCGCTGGCCGCGGTTATGTCCGGGACGGGCGACGGCTCGGTGGTCGAGGCGCGCTTTCGTAGCCTCTCGGTGGCACGGCCGCGCGGCTCGAAGCGCAGCCGGGCGAAGGTCGACATCCTGTCCAAGCTGCCGGTGGTGCACAAGCTGACGGGCGACGACGTGATGCTGCCGGCGTTGCAGGCGCTGGCCGGCGAGGTCGGGCTCGAGCTGGGGGCCTTGGAGCTGTTCGGCTTCGACAATTGGCGCTTCGCGGCGCCGCATCCCGTGCGCGGCGACATCGACCTGGCGCCCGACGCCGCCGCGCAGACGCGCTTTCTGCCGGTTCCCATCAATCCCAAGCACGACGTCGTGTTCCGCCTGTGCATCAACCCGCGGATGTGGGTCATCGACCCGCGCTACAGTTGGGGCTACGGTTCCTCGAACCAGTTGCATTTGGCCGACATCGACGGCGACGGCAAGGTCGACGAGTGGGAAGTCCGGCGCAAGTCACAGACCCAACGGGCCGCCGCCAAGCAGCCGAACGGTGATCCGTTCACGGCCGAGGATCTGCAGACCATGCTGGATCAGGTCGAGAACGTGCTGCATGGCGTGCCCTACCGACAAATCGGCGCGCCCTTCGGCCTGCTGGCCGGCTACGAGGGCGGCTCGTGGCTGTGGTTCTCCGTAGCCAGCATCGGCGACGAGGACGTGGGCACCAGCGTGCCGCAAGGGAAGGACCCGAAAGCCAAGCTGGGCAGCGTGCATCGCGTCGGCGGCGCGGGCACCATCCTCCCCGCCGGTGAGAAGGTCGATCGCTCGGGCATCGGCCTGTTCTGGCAGGGCATGCAGCGCTTCGGCGCCGGCAACTACCCCATTCGCTACCACATCGAGAAGCGCATTTTCTGGGATCGATTCGCTTCGGGATTCGGCAATCCCGGCACCTCGACCTTTCTGGTCCTGCGCGGCGGCCACGGTGGCAACGACTTCCAGCTACGCAGCGAGCTCTACGCCGATTTCGGCGGCCACGGCACTATCCCGGTCGGCATGTACACGCCGACCATCCGCGCGACCTTCGGGCTCGGGGCCGCGGGTGCTGGCGGGGTAGCGGGCGCCGGAGGACTCCGGTTGGGCCTCGAGTACGCCTCGCAGGCGCCCATCGCGGTGCTCATGGGCGACGAGGTGAAGGAGGAGGACGAGGGCAAGTCGGTGGTCGACAAGGTCATCGAGAAGCTCAAAGAGGACTTCAAGGTCGACGACATCGTCCCGCTCATCAAAGCTGCCGCGACACCCGTCCTGCGGCTCTTGATGTTCGACCAGGAGTACGAGGCCAAGCTGGTGTGCGCCGGCGCCATCGGCATCGGTCCCGATCTCGCCATCGGCAAGGAGAAGGCACGGGCCTCCGCGGGACAGGCGCGCCGGCGCACCCTGCACATGCTGGAGCAGGCTGAGACCTTCTTCGACGATTGGAAGCAGAGCGAGGAGGTTCGTCGGCAAGAGGCGGCCCTGCGCGCGCAGAGGTCGGGCTCGTCGAAAGCCGAGGAGAAGCGACTCGCGGACCAGGTCAAGGAGCTGTGGGCGGCGAGCAAGTTCAACGACGAGGTTCGCAAGGATCTCACGGAGATCGCCCAGCTCCACCGCGCCTTCATGCGTGCCGTGCTCAAAGAGCCAACCTCGCCGGAAGGCGGTCTCGAGGAGAAGTTCGCTGCCTGGGCGGCGGCGGTCGAGCCGGCGACCAAGCTGACGGCGCTCGCGAAGTGGCTGGGAGAGCAGCGGCAAAGCCACTACTTCGCGGCGGTGGGCGAGGCGGCCAAGAAGATCCAGAAGCTTTTGTGGGTAGGACAGTTTAGAGACGCTTGGGACCTCGTGAAGGAGGGGCTGCAGAAGATCGACGCCACGACCGGCGAGTGCGCCGACGAGATCTGCGAGAGCATCGTGGCCTTGGCCTCGCTCATCGACATCTTCCACCGCATGGCGATCGCGCTCGGGGACGTCAAGGGCCTCAAGAAGAAGGTATCCGACGACATCGCCAAGCGACGGAAAGCACAGGAAGAAAGTGGGAGCAAGCCCAGGCCCATGCCCACGGTCCTCGGACGGATGGGCGCGGAAACCCAGACCGACAAGTGGGTCCAGGAGGTGCTGGCGGATTCGCCGAGCTGGGGCAAGCAAGGCACCGGCTTGGCCGATGGGCTTTCCCTGGTTTGGTCCATCGACGGCGGCATCGGCGTGGGCGCGGGCGCTGCGGCCGGCGGCGCGGGCCTCGGCGCCTTTGCTCTCCTCGGCCTCTCCGTCACGCCGCCGAGCTTCAAGCTGCCGGAGGAGTCGCTCAAGAAGCTCAGCTCGAAGCTCATGCTCGTGCGCTTCCTCACCAGGTTCATGGGCGCGCTCTGCGAGGTCATCGAGTACGAGGTGTATTACGCACGTCGACCGCTGCCCAAGAATCCGGGCGAGCTACTCGCGGAGACAGCCGCATGGTACGTCCAGGCCGTTCACCAGACCCTCAAGGAGGTGCTGTGTCCTGGTTCCGATCGGAAACGCGGCCACGAGTCGGATCCTCTCGAGGACTGGCTGTTCGGGTTTCTCTCCGGCACGACCATCAGCGTGGGCGCCAAGGTCGAGGGTCGGGTCAAGGGGGTCGGCACCGTGCTCTCCGCCGAGGCCATCGGCAGCATGGGCGCGGATCTGAGCGTGAGCCTGGCCTCGCTGCTCGATCCCTTGATCGAGGCGCTGCAACAAGGCGCGACCCGCCATCCCGGCGACAAGGCCTCCCTAGGCTCGCGCATCATTCCGAAGCTAAGCGTGAAGGTGAAGCAGACCATCACCGCCGGCGTGGCCGCCGGCCCAGCCCAGCTCGATCTCGGTCTTTCCGGCCAGTCGATGAGCGCCGATCTGCTGTTTCCCGATGGCTCGCCCTGGCGCCACAGCTTGGAGGACTGGATCAGGAAGAAGATCGGTCAAGCGGTCGATTCCGATGCCGACCGAACGCAGACGATGCGCACGGCCAAGGAACATGGCGGTTTTCTGGAAGGCCTGGTGGCTTTGTGCAGCGCCGTGGACCGGATCCTCAAGACCGAGATCATCCCTAGCGTCATGCACTACGAAAAGAACACCGGCGATGAGGGCCCAGGCAAAGCCACGGCCTTGGTCACCAACCCGTCGGTGCAGCGCATGTTCGACGTCATCCGGGATCCCGCTGCCGCGGGCGAGAAACGCGAGGAGAAGCAGCGTCGGGTCGACGAGCTGACCGGGATCATTCGCAAGAGCGAATTGCATTTCGGCGAGTACCCCGATCAGCCGAAGGTCGGGAACCGGCGCTTCGGCATGAGGACGGCCCCGGCGTCGTCCAACGCCTTCGACGTCCTGGTGCTCTTGCCCGACGCTGCGGTCGGACAGCTCTCCCCGACGAACAAGTTCGAGCTGCAGAAGGTCACCTACCGCATTCCGCTGGACCCGGCGCCGGCCCATGTTGCGCAGAACACCTATCGCCAGAAGAGCGATCCCAAGGCCAAGCCCATCAATGGCATCGTGGTCGGCTTTGCCAAGAAGACCGAGGCCGAGACCTTCGTCAAGCAACGCAAGGCCGACTGGGTGGATTCGTCCGTGGCTTCCGTGCCGCCCTGGCCCTCGCCCCGGGCCGGAGAGTCCGGAACGGCGCAGTGGTACCACTGGCTCAATACCAAGCTCTTTCCGGCGATCGAGGAGGCGCGGGGCAAGAAGGAGCGCATCGATCAACCCACCTTGTCCGTCGATGCCCAGGGCGTCCGCTTGACCTTCGATCTGGTCGCGCGCGGCTTGCTCGACAAGGCGCCCTTCAGCTCCTTCGGCATGGTCAAGGAAAAGGAAGAGCTGCTGACCGAGGCCACGATTCTCGAGGGTGCCTGGGAAGACGACGTCGCGCAGCTCCGTTCGGAGATCGCCGACTCCATCGCCCGCGGGGGCAAACCCGTGGCCGAGGCAGTAGGCGCGAGCACGGGGGCGGCGGCCGCGACGGGCTCCGCGGCGTTCCCTGCCGCGCCGACCACCCCCACCGTACCCACCAACGTCGGAGGCGTTTCCGTTCCGCCGGTGGCCTTGCCCACGCCTCCGTCGGTGCCGGCCGCCGATGCAGCGAGCGAACCGTCGTCGGTGCGCTACTCGGTCAAGCGGGCCCAGGTTTCGGTCAACCACCGTCTCCGCGATGGTGGCATCCCGGGTTGGACCAAGCCTCTGGCCACCGACGGCCGCTTCGGGCCGAAGACGGGCGCCGCCCTGGATGCGTGGGGGAAGTCGCTGGGCGAGTCGCCGGTCCAAGCGGACAAGGGCGCTCGCTCGGTCACGGTCGGCAGGGCTCTTGCCGATGCCTTGGACGAAGCCCACGACAGCGCGGTGGTCGCCTGCGCGGCCCCGCACCCAATCCCCGAGGACGATGCCCCGTGGATGGCCATCGCGCGCGGCGAGGTTGGACAGAAGGAGATCAAAGGCGCCGAGGACAACCCGCGGATTCGCGAGTACCACGCCGCGACCACCATGGGCGCGAAAGCGGACGAGGTCGCCTGGTGCTCGTCCTTCGTGAACTGGTGCCTCACGCAAGCCGAGATCCGCGGCACGCGTAGCGCCGCGGCGGCCAGTTGGGTCGACTGGGGCGTGGACACGGACCCGCGCCGGGGCGCCATCGTGGTGATTCACAATCCGGCCGCCAAGAACAGCGCTCTATCCCGCAGCGGCAACCACGTGGGGTTCTTGGTGGAAGATCTCGGCTGGGGCTGGAAGCTGCTCGGCGGCAACCAAAGTGACATGGTGAAGGAATCATGCTTTGCAAAGAAGAAGTGGACTCTCAAGGCAGTCAAATGGCCGTCGTGAAGTGGCTGGCCGTCGTGGCCCTGGTCTTGGGTCTTCCTGGGTGTCGGGGAAGCCTGCTTTCGCCGACACCGGCGCAAGCCGCCGAAGGGAAAGGCGCGCACCCTCCGCAAGGCATGGTCGCCGTGCCCGCCGGCAAGTTCACCATGGGGTGCCCCGAAGCCAAGTGCGACACGCACGAGTTGCCCGTGCACGAGGTCGAGCTGGACGCCTTCTACATGGATGTCTACGAGGTCAGCGTCGGGGAATACGCGGCTTGCGTGAAGGCTGGC
>JAFGPX010000025.1 GCA_016935975.1 Deltaproteobacteria bacterium | reverse complement strand
CGCGAAGAAACCACGGCGGGCGAGGCCGAGCTTGTCTCGGGGGAGTCGCCGGCCGCTGCCACCGCCGACACCTTCACCGACGAGCAGGCCATGGCGGTGGGCAGCGAGCAGGGGGGACTGGTGCTCGTGGGCTGCGCCCATAGGGGCATCGTCAATTCGGTCGTGGCCGCGCAGGCCGCCGCGGGTGGACGACCGATCCTCGCCGCGCTCGGCGGCGCGCACCTGCGCTCGGCGGACGCGGCCAGGATCGACTGGTCGGCGCGTCGCATGCGGCAGCTCGTGGCTCACGTGGCGCTCGGCCATTGCACCGGCAAGGCCGCCGAGTCGCGCTTCGCCGCCGCCTTCGGACCGGCCTTCCACCCCCTACGAATGGGGTGGCGCTGGCAGATCCCGCGAGCGACCGTGTAACGCTCCCAATCCCTCCAGCGCCAATGTCGGTCAAGCGACAGAGAGAAACGGGGGGACGGAGCCGGAGAATCGACAGCAATCTGGCCGTTTCCGTCCGACTCCATTTCTCCTTTTCTCCTTGTTGATACCTGCTCGAGCGATTGGCATCGAGTCCAGCTTGACACGCGCGGAACGCGAGACTACGGTGGCACGAAACATTCACTTCGTGCCACCAAGGAGACGACATGACAAACGGAAGAAGAACGCTGCCCATGGTTCTGGCCGCCTGCTTCGTGCTTGGGCTGGCAGCCTGCGGCGGTCTGGAGGAAAGGGAGCGCGCCTACGCCAGCATCAAGAACGACTTCAACAACCCGGAGATGCCGAAGCGGCCACAATGGACCATCTGCAAATCGTCGTATCTAGGCGTCGACTTCGGCCGCATCGACCTCGACGCGACCAGCGCCGAGCTGGAGGTCGAGGCTGGCCTGGACTATGTTTTGATGGTCGCGTCGTGGGAGGACCCGACGTGCAGCATCGAGAACACGCTGCCCATCGCCAGCAGGAACGAGGAAGAGATCGTGCCGGGCCAGCGCCGCACCATCAGCATCAACATGCCGAACCACCAGGGCCCTTGTCCGCCCGAGGGCGTGGCTCCCATCCCCCAGGTTCTCTACGACAGGATCCTGGCGCTGTGGCCGGAGTTCGGCTTTCTGCCCTACGAGCAGCGCACGCAGAATCCCGAGTGCCTGTAGGCGCGGGGTGAAGAGGGAGTGCCGTGATGAGCCTGCCGCCCAGCCTCCGACGCGCTCCCACCCTCGTCGCGCTGGCGCTGGCGTCGCTTTCGGGCTGTGATCTCGCCTATCCCGAGGTCGTGGTCGTCAACCGCACGGCGGATACCATGCTGCTCCGGAACCCGAGTTTCTCGGGCTGCATCTGGCCTGTCGTGCTGGCCAACGGCGACGCGACCTCGCCGGGGCGCTGCCTGCCCGGCGACGACCGCGTGCACTTCAAGAGACTCAATGCCGAGACCTACTGCCAGGACGAGGCGCAAGATCGCACCTTGCCCGGCGTGTGTCCCTGCGACGGCGGGGTCGCCCCCGAGCTCGACGCCGGCGACGTCGACGCGGACGTGAACACCCAGCCGATGTGGTTCAACTACCAGACCGTGTCCAGCAAGCACGTCGGCTATGGCGGCTTCTACCTCTTCGAGATCACGCTCGACGACATGGAGCAGGACTTCTCCATCCCCGGACCCTACGGGCACTGAGAGCAGGAACCATGGTGTCGTCGCTTCGGGGCCTTGGCCTTTTCGCGCTCTTGCTGGCCGGATCGGCCTACGCCCGAGACGGCGGGGTGGACGTCCGGGACGCGACGGCCGGCGAGCAATCCCCGATCGACGGCGGGCTTCTCGGCGTGGACGGTGGGCCTGACCTCGTGAGCGGTGGGCCTGACCTCGTGGACGGCGGGCCCGACACGGAGCATGCGGTCGCTCCGCCCCCGGTGGCCCAGGCCGCCAGCGCCCCGACCCAGGCCAGCGATGTCGTTGTCACCGCCAGCCGGCCCCTGTCGAGAGATCGCAGCCAGAGCAGCACCGTCATCGTGGGTGAGCGCATGCGCCAAAGCACGCGCACCACCCTCTTCGAGGTGCTTTCCCAGGAGGCCGCCGACGTCTACGTGCCCGGCCGCGGCGTCGGCCTGCACGGCGTGGCCAGCGGCGCCACGGGCGGCATCAAGATCCGCGGCCTGGGCGGCAGCCCCAACTCGCAGATCCTCGTGGTCGAGGACGGCGTTCCCGACTACCAGGGGATCTTCGGCCACCCCATCCCCGACGCCTACGTGCCCTCGCTCGTCGAAGACGCGCTCATCGTCAAGGGCGGCGACTCGACACTCTACGGCAGCAACGCCATGGGCGGCGTTGTGGTCATCCGCAGCCGCTGGCCCGACCAGGACGGATACGAGGTGGAAAACGACGCCGGCTACGGCAGCTATTCGACGTTGCGCGAATCCGTTTCCTTCCTCGGCCGCGCCAACGCCTGGGACGTCGCCGGCGCGTTCACCGACATGACGACGCAAGGCCACCGCGCGGGCGCCGGCGGCAGCGGCATGGTGGGCTCGGCCGCGCTTCGCTACCGGTGGACGCCCAGCCTGTGCCTGGCCTTGCGCAACAAAGTCGTGCACGTGCAGGGGGGCGACCCGGGTCCGGTATCGACGCCCACGCCCGATCACTGGTTCGACGTGTGGCGGGACACCGTCTCGGCGCAGCTCAACTACCGGCGCGACAAGCTGCGCCTCTCGGCCACGCCCTATCTGAACCTCGGCGTGCACCGGCTTTACGACGGGTTCTACTCGCACGACTACGTTGGCGGGGCGATCGGCGAGCTGGACCTGCGCCTGCATCGCGCGGCGAGCGTGCTCGTGGGCCTGGCCGTCCAGGGCATCGATGGCCGGGTCGAGGATCGCGCGGCCGGCGAGCGCTCCGACGTGAGCGCCCTTGGCGACGTCGCCTTCTACGGTCAGGCGACCTTGCGTCCGCTGCCGACCCTCAACGTCGTGCTCGGCTCGCGCGCACTGGCCAGCAGCGAGTATGGATTCGTGCCCCTTTACAAGGCCGGCGCGCGTTGGGACGCCGGGCGCGGCTTCTTCGTGCACGGTCGCGTCGCGCGCAACTTTCGGCAGCCCACCATCCGCGAGCGCTATTTGCCCTATCCGGTCGCGAATCCGGACCTCAAGCCCGAGTACGCGACGAACACCGACGCCGGCGTCGGTTACCTGTCCGCGCACCTGGAGATCGCGGCCACCGTCTATCGCAACGACGCGCGCGATCTCATCAAGTACTTCGGGGCCTGGCCCGCGGCCGAGGTGGTCAACATCGACCACATCGCCATTCGCGGCGTCGAGGGCCGCGTGCGCCTGCGGCGCCTGGGGCCGGTTTCGGCCATGGTGTCCGCCGCCTGGCAGGAGGTGGGGCGCTACACGCGCCAGAACCCGGACGCGAAGATCGATTTCATGGTCGAGGGCGCACACGAATTCGGCCCGCACTTCCTGGCCGCCAACCTGACGGGCGAGTGGGTGCATGGGCTCTACATGGCCGACTACGAACGCCAGGGCATCCCCGACGTGTTCGTCATGGACCTGGCCGCGCGTTACCGCTACCGCAAGGGCGCGAGCGGACAGCGGCTGCACGCGCTCGAGCCCTACATTCTTCTGCGCAACTTCCTGGACCGGCGGTATGCCTACGTCTCGGGCTACACCATGCCCGGGTTCAACGTGTTCGTCGGGTTGAAGCTCGGTATCTAGCGCAAGCGAGACATGCCCAGGCACTACTCCTCACGCGACCTCGCCTACTCCGGCCTGCTGGGCGCCGCGGGCCTGTTGCTGCCGCTGCTCTTTCACCTGTTCCAGCTCGGCCGCATCTTCATGCCGATGTACCTGCCGCTTCTGACGCTCGCCTTTCTGGTGCGGCCCTGGCCCGCCATGCTCACGGGCATCATCACCCCGCTGCTTTCGGCCGCCGTCACGGGCATGCCGCCGTTCTACCCGCCCGTGGCGGTCTTCATGGCCGTGGAGATCGGCGCGATGGCGGGCTTGCTCGCCACGATCCGCGGGAAATGGCCGGCCACGAACGAATGGCTGCTGCTCGTCTTCGCGCTCGCTGTCGGCCGCGCCATCGAGCTCGGTCTGGCGTACGGCTTCTCCCTGGTGCTCGAGTTGCCGGCCGGGGTCGTGGCCGGAGCGTGGGTGCTCGCCGGTTGGCCGGGCATGTTGCTCATGCTCGTCACCATCCCGCCCGTCGTGCGCATCGTCCGGCGCTCGGCCCAGCGGTCGCTGGCCCCGTCCAAGGAGGTCCCTTCATGAGCCCGGTTGTCAATCCCAGAAGCGCGCACTTCGATGCCATCGCCGACCAGTGGGACGGCTGGGACGATCTGGTCGCGCTCGGGAAGCGCCTCGATGCCGGGCTCGCGGGTTTCGGTCTGGGCCCGGGAGAAACCGTGCTCGACGTGGGCTGCGGCACGGGCAATCTGACGCTGGCGCTGGCCAGGGCGCTGGGCAAGGACGGCCGCGTGGTCGCCGTGGACATCTCGCCGCGCATGATCGAGGTCGCGCGCGCCAAGGTGTCCGACCCGCGTGTCACCTTCCACGTGGCAGAGGCCGAGCGCCTGCCGCTGCCCAAGGCCTCTTGCCACCGTGTCGTCTGTTTTTCCGTGTGGCCGCACTTCGTCGACCGGGACGCCGTGGCGCGGGAGCTGGCCCGCGTGCTCCGGCCGGGCGGCCAGGTCCACGTCTGGCACCTGGCTTCGCGCGACACCATCAACGCCATCCATGCCTCGGCGGGCGAGGCGGTGAAAGACGACATCCTGGCGCCCGCCGCCGACACCGCGGCTTGCCTCGAACGGGCAGGCCTGCGGGCAGCCACCGTGATCGACGACGCGGAAGGGTATCTCGTCACGGCGAGGAGCCGGCCGGCGTAGGCAACCATGCGGGCCTTCTGGCACGACACGTGGGGATGCGCGCGCGGGCCGATTGCGAGCCTTGCCCCCCGGGTTCGCTTGCTGGCGGGCGCCGGCGTCTTTGCGGCGTGTATGATCGCGCCCACGGCCGCTCCGCACGGGGCCCTGTTTTCCGTGGCCGTCGCGCTCGTCTGGCTGGGCGCGTGCCGGCCTCCACTCGGCGTGGTCAAGACGATGTCGCTGCTCGGCCTCGTCGCCCTGTTGCCGTACTTTCTCATCGCGGCCCTCCTGGCCCATGCCGCGGGCTCGGTGGCCGCGCCTTCGCCCTTGGCCCTGGCCGCGGGCCTGTTCGTGCGCGGCATGTGCTGTCTGCTGGTGTCGGTGGCCACCATCACGACCTTGCGCGCCAGCGACCTGCGCGAGGCGGTGGTGGCCCTGCCCGTGCCCGCCGCCGTGTCGGCGATTCTCCTGCAGATCGTCCACCAGACCGCGACGCTCGCCTACGAGACTCGTCGGGTGGCCTCGGCCATCGCGGTGCGCGGGGCATCGACCGGCGGTCTGACCGCGTGGCGGCTTCTGTCTTCCTTGCCGCGGGTCTGGTTGCCCCGCATCGTCCAGCGCGCCGACCGCACCGCCGCGGCCATGGAGCTGCGCGGCTACTGCGAGCCCCGCCTCGAACCCGGCGAACGGCCGGGCTGGCGCGACGGTGCAGCCCTCGCGCTGGTTCTCTTCGCGCTTGCCTTGGCGGTCGCCGCCCGCTATTGGAGCCCCCGATGACCGAGCCAGCCCTCGCGCTCCGCAACGTGACGGTGAGATACGAGCCTGCCGACCCACCCGTGCTGTCCGACGTCAGCCTGCAGGTGGCGGCGGGCGAGAAGGTGGCGCTGCTCGGCCTCAACGGCTCGGGAAAGACCACGTTGCTTCTGGCCACGGCCGGGCTTCTGCCCTACGAAGGCACGATCGAGGTCTGTGGCATCGCGGTCGCGCGCCCCAACCTGGACGAAATACGCAAGCGCATCGGCTTTCTGTTCAATGTTCCCGAGGATCAACTGCTCTTTCCCAAGGTGATCGACGACGCGGCCTTCGCGCTCTTGCGGCAGCGCGTGTCTCGCGCCGAGGCCGTGACAAAGACGATGGCGGTGCTCGAAGCGCTTGGCGTCGCTCATCTCGCCGAATCCTCCCTGCACCACCTCTCCCACGGGCAGAAGCAACGGGTCGCGCTCGCCGGGGCGCTGGTTTGCGCGCCGCCGCTTCTGCTGCTCGACGAGCCGTCCGCCGCGCTCGATCCGCCGGGCAAACGCAGCCTGGCCCGGCTGCTGGCCGCCCAGTCGGCCGCGATGCTGGTCGCCACCCACGATGTCGATTTCGTGAGTGGGCTCTGTTCGCGCTTCGTGACGATCGATGGCGGCCGCATCGTCCTAGACGGCGCCGATGCCGAGGCGACCCGCGAGCGCTGGGCCAGGAATTGAGGCAAACGGCGCCGCAGAAGCGCCGATCCTGCCAGAGGATCCGCACCAGGTTCGGCCGCTTCCTGGGCTCGGCTGGTCGCGGCTGGCCCGGGGGCAACCGCGATGCCGTCGGAACCTCGCGCGATTCTTGGGAAAGCCGCAAAGCACCCCCGAAGGGCCCAATCGGGCAGCAGCAGCGCCGAGTGGGGTTTTTGTGCCCGGGTGTTCCGCAATTACCCCGACCGAAGGGCGCTCGATCGCGACTGCCATGGTATAGAAAACGACCTAGGGCCATGGATGCGCAGAATTGGATCAACGCATCCGGAACTACGCGAGGCGGATTGCGCCCCGTGCTCTGCTCCGGCAAGGACCAGGACGCCACTTTCGTCCCAGCTTCCTAGAGGTACACGGACATGAATCGATACGGCAACTACGTTCTCGCGATTGCATCGCTCTCCCTCGGACTGCTCCTGGCCGCGCCCGCGCTGGCGGCGTCGTTGACCCAGGTCAACCGCTCCGAATGGACGGCGGGCGTGAACCTGCCGAGCTACCTCCAGATGTTCATCTACGTTCCGAACAAGCTGGCGAGCAAGCCGCCGATCCTGGTATCCCCCCACTCGTGCGGCAATAGTGCTTCCGGGCAGTTCAGCGGCTTGCCGAAGTTCGTGAGCGAGGCCGACGCCCAAGGCTACATCATCATCTACCCGGACAACCCGGGGCAGAACTGCTGGGACGTGGGGTCGAACGCGGCCCTCAAGCGCGACGGCGGCGGCGACACGCACGGGGTGGCGCTGATGGTGAAGTACGCGCTCACGAAGTACAGCGCCGACGCGAGCCGCGTCTACATCGCCGGCGGCTCGTCGGGCGGGATGATGACGCAAGCCATGCTGGCCCTCTACCCCGACATCTTCCGGGCCGGCATGTCGCGCGCGGGCGTTCCGGCGGGCTGCTGGGCCGCCGGCTACGATCCCGGCCAGCAGTGGAGCGGCAGCTGCGCGGGCGGCAACACCACCAAGACGGCGCAGGAGTGGGGGGACCTGGTTCGCAACATGAACCCGGGCTACTCCGGCCACCGGCCGCGCGTTCAGCTCGTGCATGGCGACGCCGACACGACGATCAGCTACAAGAACATGGGCGAGGCCATCAAGGAATGGACCAACGTCCTCGGCCTCCCCACCACGCCGACCTCGACCGACAAGTACAGTGCCATCGCCAGCTACAACCGCCAGTTCTGGAAGAACGACTGTGGCTACAACGTCCTCGAGGCCTGGACCTCGCCCGGTGGCTCGCACAGCATGAAGTACGAAGAGACCGACATCCTGAAGTTCATGGGGCTCGTCGCCGGCAGCACCTCCGATCCAGAGCCGGACTGCAACGGCGACGCCGGCGTTCCGAGCACCGGCGGCGCAAGCGGCTCGGGGGGAGCGACGGGGGCCGGCGGCACCAGCGGGGCCAGGGACGGCGGCAGAGATGTCGGACGTGAGGTGAATCCGAACACCGGCGGCGTTCAGGGGAGCGGCGGCGGCTCGGGCAGCGGCGGCGCGCAGGATAGCGGTGGCAGCTCGGGCAGGGGTGGCGCGGCAGGGAGTGGCGGTCGTTCGGGCAGTGGCGGCAGCGGCGTTCAAGGCGGCGCCAGCGGCCGCGGGGGTAGCTCGGGCAGCGGCGGCACAAGCGCAACCGGCGGGACCAGCAGCACCGGCGGCGCGGCCGGATCCGGTGGCAGCGCGGCAAGCGGCGGCAGCTCGGGCAGTGGCGGCGATGCCTCGGGTGGCGCGCAGAGCAGCGGTGGGTCCGCCACGCAGGGCGGGAATTCCGGCAGCGGCGGTTCGTCGGCGGTCGCGGGCGACACTTCCGCCGCTGGGTGCAGTTGTGCCGTCGGGGGCCATGCCGGACACTCGGCAGCCACACTGGCGGCGCTTCTGCTCGCCGCCATGGGGCTCGTCTTCCGTCGCCGGCGGCGATAGCCCGGGTTGCTCGCGGCGGGGCACGCTGGCGCCAGGGAAGCGCGGGCTGGCCCCAAACGCCCGGCTTGGGGTTAGACTCGCCCCGTGCTTGGCAAGGCGCTTTCGGCCGGTTTCGGGTTGGCCACCCTGCTGCTTTTCGGCACCCACGTTCTCGCGGGTGCGCCGCGTTTCGTGCGCCTCGACTACGAGCGCCAGGCAGGAGCCGCCTCTTGCCCGGAGGAGGCGGTCATTCGCGCGGGAGTCGCCGCCCGCCTGGGCTACGAGCCGTTCCGCGAAAGGGCCCGAGACCGGCTGCGCGCCACCATTCGCCAGGCCGGGCAGGGCCTAGAGGCCAGCATCGAGCTCTTCGACGCCCGGGGCAACCTCAAGGCGGCACGCCGTCTGACCTCGCGCAACCGCGAGTGCTCCGAGCTGGCCTCGTCGGTCGAGCTCGCCATCGCCATCGCCATCGACCCCATGGGCTCGCCTGTCCCCGCCGAGGTCGCGGCTGCCCCGGAAGGCGGCGGCGCAGCGGCCCCGGCGCCCGGCCGCCAAGCCGCGGCCGACGAATCGCAGGCTCTCGGCCCCGGCCCTGCTCCGGAGGGTCGTCCACTGTCGTGGCGCGCCCAGGTCGGGGCCGTCGGCGGCTGGGGAGCGGCGCCATCCTTCGGCATCGGCTTTGCGGCCGGCGGCGCCCTCGAGGGCGAAAGGTGGTCCGTGGGGATCGAAGGGCGGGTCGACCTCCCGTCGGCCATGTCCCTGCGAGTCGGCGAGGCAAGCGCCGGGCTGCTGGTCGCCTCGCTCGTGCCTTGTCTGCGCCTGGGCGCGGCCAGCGCCTGCGCCCTCGCGACGGGCGGGGCTCGCCAGGTCGCGGGCGACGGGCTGGACCACGCCCGCCATGCCACGGTTCCCTACCTGGCCTTTGGCGGTCGCCTGGCAGCGGCCTTGCCGGTGTCGCAACGGGCTGCCCTGGCGCTGCACGGGGACATCAGCGCGCCAGTCACCAAGATCAGGCTCAAGGTCGACGACGAGGTGGTCTGGACCTCGCCCGCGGTCGCGGTCGCGCTCGGCTTGGGCATCGCTCTCGCGTTCCCATGACGGATCCGGGCTCTCGTCCCAAATGCATAGATGGGGCCCCCCCGACCATGCCTCCGGAGCCCGACCTGCCCTCCATCTATCGTTCCGAGTTCTCGTATGTGTGGAAAACCCTGCGACGTCTGGGAGCGCCGTCCGCCGACATCGAGGACTTGGCGCACGACGTGTTCGTGGTGGCTCACCGGCACCTGGGCGACTACGATCCGACGCGCCCGCTGCGCCCGTGGCTCTTCGGCATCGCCGTGCGCGTGGTTTCGGACCATCGCCGCGTGGGGCGCAACTCCCGCGAGATCCCGGGGGAGATTGCCGAGGCGGTCGATGCCACGCCCTCGGTTCAGGATCGGCTCGAAGATCGGGAGGCGCGAGCGCTGCTCATGAGGGCCTTGGACGAGCTGGATCTGGAACAGCGGGCGGTGCTCGTCATGCACGATCTCGACGAGCTGCCCGTCCCGGAGATCGCCGCCGCTCTGTCGATTCCCCTCAACACCGCGTACTCGCGGTTGCGTCTGGCGCGGGCCGCCGTGTCCGCCTGGGTGGCGCGCTTTTCCGCGCGCGAGAAGACACCATGATCGAGTCGGAAGAGATCCCCGCGACCCTCCGCGAGCTCATCGCCGCCGAGAAGGCCTGCCCCGACCCGCAACCCGAGGTCGGGCAGCGGGTGTACGCCCGTCTGGCGGCCGGGCTCGGGTTGTCGCCGTTCGTGGGCGATGGCGCTCCGGTCGCGCCGGGACCGACCGCACCCGCGATACCGGCGGGATCCGCGGTTGCCGGCTCGGTGGCCAAGGTCGCGGCCCATGCGACCGCGCGCGGGGTCTTGACGTTCGTCGTCGGCGCCGCGGTGGGCGCGACCGCGTACGGAACCGTGCAGCATCTACGGCAGGGCCCGGCGTTGCCCGCCGCTCCCACCATCGTCGTCCCCGCGCCAGCGCCGGTCTTGCCGCTGCCGCCGCCACCGGCCCCGCTGGTCCAACCGGAACGGGCCGAGCCGGCGGCGCCTTCGCCCGTGCGTGTCCCCCGGGCCGAATCCGGCTTTGCCGCCGCTCGCGACCGCGGCCTCGCGGCCGAGCGGAAGCTGGTCGAAATGGCGCGCTCCGCCCTGGCGCGCGGCCGTACCGACGATGCGCTCGCGGCCTTGCGCCGGCATGCCCGGGCCTTCACCAAGGGCCAGCTGGCAGAGGAACGCGACAGCCTGTTCGTGCAAGTGCTTGTGGCCAAAGGAGATTTCACCCACGCCCGGAAGCGTGCCGCAGCGTTTTATCAGCGCTACCCGCAGAGCCTGTTCTCGCCCGTCGTCGAACAGGCGTTGCGTTCCATGCCGTGACGGAATCCGCCCACAAGGCCAAATACTTCATGACTACCCCAAGGAGGCACCATGCCCAGCTCGATTCGCCTGTCCGCCGCGCTCGCGGCCCTTCTCTTCGGATTCTCCGCCTGCAGCAACACGGAGCCCATCGGCAACTACCCCGACGGCGGCGCCACGGACTCGGGCAACCAGGATGCTCCCATGCAAGCGCCCGATGTCGGCTCCTTGCCCGACATCGTTCCGTTGCCCGTTTGTCAAGGGTTCGGCCAGTCGTGCCTGATCAATGCCGACTGCTGCTCGGGGGTCTGTGACCCCTCGACGATGACCTGCGCCGCGGACATCGTCGCGTGCACGCCCACGGGTGGCGTCTGCGTGGCCTCGACCGAATGCTGCTCGATGCTCTGCTCCGACGGCCGCTGCAGCGCCGGCACCTGTATCGCCGACGGCCAGGTGTGCGCCGACTCGTCCGCCTGCTGCGGCGGCAACTGCGCCGGGGGCATCTGCCAGCCCTTGAACCTTCTTTGCCGCACGGCCGGCAATCCCTGCACCGACAACGCCGAGTGCTGCTCGAAGCTGTGCGAGGCGGGCGTGTGCAAGCTGGCCTCGTCGTTCTGCATTCAGACGGGCGACGTGTGCAGCAACAGCGAGGGCTGCTGCTCGGGGGATTGCGTGCTTGGGTCCGGCAATCTCGGAATCTGCGCGCCTCCACCCGAAGGCGCCACCTACTGCCAGGACGGCGTGGATGGCACGATCTGCGATGACTGCAACGACTGCTGCAGCCGTCTGTGCGCGCCGTATGGGCCAAGCGGGGTCAAGGTCTGCCAGCCGGCCAGCGGTTGCCGGGTCAACGGCGATCTGTGCCGCCGCGACAGCGACTGCTGCGGCGCCCCCGGCACCGGGCTGCCCGGCGAGGGCAACGTGAGCTGCGAAATCCAGCCCGGAAAAATCGTCGGCATCTGCCGCAACCCGAGAGGCTGCAACCCGCAAGGCAACGTCTGCCACTTCAAGGACTACCTGTGCAGCGTCTCGTCCGCCCGCAACGACTGCTGCGGAGCGACCGGCAACTCCGGCGTCTGCCAGCTCGACTTCCTCGGGGTTCCGCGCTGTAACGGTCTGGGCGACGTGTGCATCCCGACCGGCGGCATCTGCTCGTCGGCCATGGACTGCTGCTATCTCGCGCCGTGCGTGCCCGACGCCAACGGCATCTTGCATTGCTGGGGCTCGGGGCCGGTGGTCGACGGTGGCGTGGCCCCGCCGCCTTGCGTGCCGACCGGCGGACCTTGCACCACGACCGCCGACTGCTGCGGCGGCACCTGCATCTTGCCGGTCGGCTCGACGCAGGGGATCTGCGGCGACCTGCAGCCGCCGCCCTCGATCCTCGACGCTGGCGTCGTCGACGGAGGCACCACTACCGTATGCGTCGAGTACGGCCAGATCTGCACGACCGACGCCGACTGCTGCAACGAAGTGCCGTGCACGGACGGCCGCTGCAGGTACCCATACGTCATCCCGTAGCCAGCCGTCCCGCGCCGACTCGGCATCCGAAACCTCGGTTTTCCCCTGGCGAGGGCCGAAATCCGTGGGGATGCCGGGCGCTGCCTCGTCTTTCACGTCGCCGTGTTCGGCCGGCTGCAATCCCGTAGTGCTCGGAGAATGGCCGCGGCGATTGTCGCATGAACTAGCAGCCCGTGGCGAAAGTCTCCGCGTCGCCGTTCGGGCGGATTCCGGCCCGTCTGCTGCGTCGCCGCTCGCTTGAATACCTCT
>JAFGPX010000219.1 GCA_016935975.1 Deltaproteobacteria bacterium | reverse complement strand
TACGGTAGCGGCGGCACCCAGCGCACCGTCAGCAACACCATCACCATCAGCGGCATCACCAACCCGGCGCCGATGGCCGTCTACCAGAGCGAGCGCTACGGCAACAGCACGTACACCTTGCCCAACCTGACCCCTGGCAGCCAGTACGTGGTCCGTCTGCACTTCGCCGAGCTCTACCAGACCGCCACCGGCAGGCGGCTCTTCAACGTCGTGATCAACGGCAGCACGGTGCTGTCGAGCTTCGACATCTACGCCATCACCGGGGCCCGCTACAAGGCCCTGCTCCGCGAGTTCACGACCACGGCCAACGGCTCTGGCCAGATCGTCATCAACTTCCAGACCATCACCGACAACGCCACCATCAGCGGTATCGAGATCATCGCCGCCACCCCCAACTACGCGCCCACCCTCGTGACACCGGCGGCCGCGACGCCCAACCCGGTCGCGGGAGCCACGGTAGCCCTGTCGGTGCTCGGCACGGACGACGGCGGCGAGCCCAACCTGACCTACAGCTGGGCCACGACCGGCGCGCCACCGGCGGCGGTCACCTTCGGCGCCAACGGCACGAACGCCGCCAAGAACACCACCGCCACCTTCGCCAAGGCCGGCACGTACGACTTCCGCGTGACCATCAGTGACCAGGCCGGGCTGACCGCCACCAGCGCTGTCGGGCTCGTTGTCAATCAGACGCCGACCAGCATCGTGGTGGCGCCGGCCAGCTCCACGCTCGGACCGCTCGGGATCCAGCAGTTCGTGGCCACGGCCCGTGACCAGTTCGGCCACGACCTGTCGAGCCAGCCGAGCTTCACCTGGAGCGCCAGCGGAGGCGGAACCATCGATGGCAATGGCCTATTCACCGCCGGGACCACGGCGGGCGGCCCCTACACGGTCGCGGCCGCAAGTGGCGCCCTGAGCGGCACCGCGACGGTGTCGGTCGCCATCCCGAACGCGGCGCCCACCATCGTCGTCGGAGCCGCCGCGGATCCCAATCCGGTGACCGGGCAGACCACCGCCTTGTCGGTTCTCGGCGACGACGATGCAGGCGAAGCCGGCCTGCTCTACACCTGGGCCACCACCGGCAGCCCACCCGCGTCGGTCAACTTCAGCCCCAACGGCAGCAACGCCGCCAAGGCCACCACCGCCACCTTCAGCAAGGCCGGCAGCTACGCCCTCCAGGTCACGGTCAGGGATCAGCCCGGCCTGAGCGTGACCAGCTCGGTCACGGTGACCGTCAACCAGACGCCGACCAGCATCGTGGTCTCGCCCGCGAGCGCCACGGTCAACACGGGCGCCAGCCAGCAGTTCAGCGCGACGGCGCGCGACCAGTTCGGCGCCAACCTGGCCACACAGCCCAGCTTCGCCTGGACGGCAAGCGGAGGCGGCAGCATCAGCGGCAGTGGCCTCTTTGTCGCGGCTTCGAGCGCCGGCGGCCCCTTCACCGTGACCGCGGCCAGCGGCGCCATCAGTGGCACGGCCAGCGTGACGGTGTCCGCGACGCCGAGCACCGTCTACCAGATCAACACCGGCAGCAACAACGCCGCCGCGCCCTTCACCCGCGATCAGTACGGCAGCGGCGGCACGATGCGCACTGTCACGAGCAGCATCACCATCAGCGGCGTCACCGACCCGGCGCCCATGGCCGTGTATCAGAGCGAGCGCTACGGCAACAGCACCTACACGTTCCCGAACCTCACCGCCGGTAGTCAGTACCAGGTCCGCCTACACTTCGCCGAGCTGTACTGGACGGCCACCGGCAAGCGCAGATTCAACGTGGCGATCAACGGGACGACGGTCCTGTCGAACCTGGACATCTACGCGACCACCGGCGGCCGTTACCGGGCCGTGGTGCGCGAATTCACCGCGACGGCCAACGCGTCCGGCCAGATCGTCATCAACTTCCAGACCGTCACGGATAACGCCACCATCGAGGGCATCGAGATCATCACCTTGACTCCCAACAACCCGCCGAGCGTGGCCGTCCCGGCCGCCGCCGCTCCCAATCCGGTCGGGGGGACCGCCGCGACGCTGTCGGTGCTCGGGGCCGACGACGGCGGCGAGGCGAACCTCACCTACACGTGGGCCACCATCGGCACCCCGCCCGCCGCGGTCGCCTTCAGCGCCAACGGCAGCAACGCGGCCAAGAACACCACCGTGACCTTCAGCCGGGCCGGCAGCTACACCCTGCAAGCGACCGTGCGCGATCAGGCGGGGCTCACAACCACCAGCACCGTCGCGGTCACCGTCGACCAGACCCTGACCACCATTGCCGTGGCGCCCACGAGCTCGACCATCGAGCCGCTCGGCACCCAGCAGTTCGTGGCGACGGCCCGGGACCAGTTCGCCGTCGACCTGGCAGTCCAGCCGGCTTTCGCTTGGAGCGTGAGCGGCGGCGGGACCATCGACGGCAGCGGTCTCTTCACGGCCACCACTTCGGCCGGCGGTCCCTACACCGTCACCGCCCAGAGCGGCGGGGCAAGCGGCACGGCGACGGTTTCCGTGGCGATCCCCAACGTCGGTCCCACCATCGTCTCGCCAGCGGCCGCTAGCCCGAATCCCGTCGGCGGCGCCACGACCACGCTGTCCGTCCTGGCCGACGACGACGGCGGCGAGCCCAACCTGACCTACACCTGGACCACCACCGGGACGCCGCCGGCGGCGGTCACCTTCAGCCCGAACGGCAGCAACGCGGCCAAGAACACAACCGCCACCTTCACCGAAGCCGGCAGCTACGGTTTCCTGGTCACGGTCCGCGACCAGGCCGGCTTGACCGCGACCAGCTCGGTCGCCGTGACCGTCGGCCAGACGCTGACCAGCGTCGTGGTCTCGCCGGCGAGCGCCACGGTCGACACGGGCGCGACCCAACAGTTCGCCGCGACCGCGCGGGACCAGTTCGGGGACAACCTCGTCACCCAGCCGACCTTCACTTGGACCGTGGACGCCGGCGGCAGCATCAACGCGAGCGGCCTGTTCACCGCGGGCTCGACCGCGGGCGGGCCCTACACGGTAACCGCCACGAGCGGCGGCGATAGCGGCACCGCCAGCGTGACCGTGTCCTCGACGCCGGCCGTGGTCTACCAGATCAACACCGGATCGAGCAGCGCCGTGTCGCCTTTCGCCGGCGACCAGTACGGCAGCGGCGGCACCATGCGCTCGGTTTCGAGGACCATCACCACGAGCGGCATCACCGATCCGGCCCCACAGAAGGTGTACCGGAGCGAGCGCTACGGCAACAGCACCTACACCTTCCCGAACCTCACGGTGGGCGCCGGCTACGAGGTGCGCCTGCACTTCGCCGAGCTGTACTGGACCGCCAGCGGCAAGCGCAGGTTCAACGTCCTTCTCAACAACACCACCGTGCTGTCGAATCTCGACATCTACGCCACCACCGGCGGGCGCTATCGAGCCATGCTGCGCGAGTTCGCGACCACGGCGGACTCCTCCGGCCGGATCGTGATCCAGTTCCAGACCGTCACGGACAACGCCACCATCGAGGGCATCGAGATCGTTCGCCAGTAGGGGCAGAGTTCGCCCCGAGGATCGGCGAACCCGCCGCGCGCGGCCCTTGTTCTAGCGTCCGCTGCGCGGGCGTCCCTTCTTCTCCGTGCCCTGACGTTGGAGGAGCTGGCCCTGCTTCCACGCCGAGGAGAGACGCTGCGCCTCGGTGAGGTCCTGCGGCGGAAGCAGCATCTCGTCCCGTGCCTTGGCCGCCGGTTCGAGCCCTTGGGCGGCCGCAAGGTTGAACCACGCGTAGGCCAGCACCTCGTCGCGGGAAACCCCTTCTCCCCGCGCGTACAGAGCGCCGAGCAAGGCCTGCGCGTTGGCTTGCCCCTGCAATGCCGCCTTCCTGGCCCAGCCGGCAGCCTGTTCGCCGTCCTTGGGCACGCCCAGGCCGATGCGACACAGGACGGCCAGATTGTATTGCGCGATGGCAGCGCCCTGCTCGGCGGCCTTCCGGTACCAGCGTGCCGCCTCCGTCATGTCCCTGGGAACGGCTTCGCCGTTGTCGTAGAGCATGGCCAGGTTGTTCTGCGCGGACGCAGCGCCCTGCTCCGCGGCTCTCCGATACCACTCCGCGGCCTTGGCGGAATTCTTCGGGACGCCGTCTCCCGACGCGTACCTTGCCGCCAGCCGCGTCTGAGCCTCCAGCTTCCCGCTCTCCGCCATCGCTTCGAGCGACGCGATGCTTTCGGCGTCCGGGGCGCCGGGCTTGTCGAAGGGATCGCGATCCGCCTTGCTCTTTGTCCCTGCCGTGCTGGCGGCAGGCGGGAGAGGGGCAGGGGGCATTTCGAGTCGCACGACATCCCAGGCAATGCTCGCCGAGTCCCACGGATTCGCCTTCGGCGCGGATCCGCACGCAGCCACCAAGTGGAAGTTGGGCGCGCCGGACGGCCCCGGGGATCTGGAGCTGCCCAGGACGTGGTACCCGGCATGACCGCATCTCTCCCCCGCCTCTCTTTCGCATTCGGAGATATCGGAACGGCAGCTCACCTCGAACGCGCCTGGGGGGAAGGCTCGACCGCGCCAATCGAAATCGCGTGGCGGCGGGGGAGGCTCTGTCTGCGCATTCGGCGCCGCCTGCGATACCGTGGGCGCCAAGGGCGCGGGCCCGCACGCCGCGCGCATGTAGAAATACGGCCAGCCGAGTGCGGTTCGGGTCCTGTAGGTGCCGAGGACATGGAAACCCGCGTATCCGCACCGCGCGGAAGCTTCTGCCTCGCAGCCGCTGATCCCGAAGTGGCAGCCCACCTCGAACTCGCCCGGCGGTGGGACCGGCGGCTCGGGGTAGCTCTCCGGCGCGTCTGGCGGAGGCCAAGCCGGCCCCGGTGGCCGGCGCTCCGGTGCCTCCAGGGCACAACCGGAGAGCACGAAGCAGAACGCGAGGGCAGAGAGAAGCGGGGTCGTTCTTCGGGGTCTGAGCGCCATGACTACGTCCTCCTGGGCTGTGGCGAGGCAAGCGAGCGGCAAGGCGATGGGCAAGCCGATGATAGCCCCGATTGCGGGCGTTCGCACCGGGGCCGCTCCTGGCAAGAGCGATCGTCCATCGGGAATTGCGACGGGAATTGCGACGGGAATTGCGAGTCGCGCGCCTACGTCCTGGGGCGGGGCGCGGGCGGGACGGCGCCCGCGGCGGTCAGGCGGTCGCGCAGGCTCGCGACCACGTCCACGCCGGTCGCGGCCTTGAGCTGCTCGGAAAGGCCGATGAGCTTGGCCGCCAGGTCGGTGCCGCTGGCAGCGGCGCCGCCGCCCAGGACGGTGAGACGATCGATCTTGAGGTCGCCGGCCGTGCTCATCACGATGCGCATGAGCTGATCCACCTTCTGCAGTAGGAAGACCTGCCGGGCGTTGTCGCCCACGCGGCGCCAGCTCGTGGCGATCTCCTGCATGGCCGCCGCGGTGGCGCGGCCTTGCTCGACGATGCTGGCCGCGTCGCCCTTGGCCTGGGCCTCGGCCGCGGCCTTGTTGGCGCGCGCCGGCTCCAGCACGTCGGCCTGCAACTGGCGCCGCACCTGCTCGACGCGGGCCTTCTGCACGTCGACCTCGGCCTGGGCGCGCGCCAGATTGGCGGCCACCTCGCCCTTGGCCTCGGCGACCATGGCCACGCCCTTGGTTTGGGCGTCGGTGATCCGGCGAGCCATGTCGGCGCGCAGGGCGCCGAGCTGGGCGTCGAGCCGCGAGATCTCGGTCTCCTGGCGGTTGAGCGCGGCTTGCACGCCGGCGTCGGCCTTGTTGCGGGCCTCGGCGATGGTCGCTTTCTTGAGTACCTCGGCCGACTGCTTGCGGCCGATGCTGTCCAGGTACTTCACCTCGTCGGACACGTCCTGGATCTTCAGCGTGTCGAGCTCCAGGCCGATGTGGCGCAGATCGTCCTCGGCCTCGTTGAGCAGCGACTGCGCGAACTTGATCTTGTCCGCGTTGACCTC
>JAFGPX010000218.1 GCA_016935975.1 Deltaproteobacteria bacterium | reverse complement strand
GTGTAGCCGCCGGAGCCGCCGCGGGCGGTGGTGTAGCCGCCGGAGCCGCCAAAGCCCCCTCCGGCACCGCCACCCGCGAAGCTGCAGTAGGGATCGTAGACGCTGCAGTTGCCCGCGCCGTCGCACACCATGCAGGTCGCGCAAGGCTGGCCGGTCGACGGGAACACGCATGCCCCAACGCCGTCGCAGGTGGACTTGCACAATCCCGTGCCCTCGCCGCATTCGTTCTGCGGATCGCTGCCCGCCGCGTAGGGGCTGCACTGGCCGGCCTTGCCGCTGATGGCGCAGGAAACGCAGACGCCGCCGCAGGCACTGTCGCAGCAGACGCCGTCGACGCAGAAGCCGGAGGCGCAGGTGCTCGCGCTCGCGCAAGCCTGGCCGTTGCTGGACAGGCAGTTGCCGTTGCCGTCGCAGGCCTGGCCGTCCGCGCAGCTCCCCGGAACCTCGGTGCCGGCCTCGACCGGGACGCAGGTCCCTTCCTTGCCCTCGACGTTGCACGACTGGCACGGACCGGTGCAGGCCGCGGTGTCGCAGCACACGCCGTCCACGCAGTTGCCCGACGCGCACGATGCCGCGAAGGCGGCCGTGCAGCCCGTGCCGTTGCCCCAGCCCGTGACCTTGTACTCCCACGTGTCGTTGAGGACCGCGCCGCTTGCGTTGCTGATGCCTCCGAAGAGGACGGCGACGCCGCGCGCGCTGTCGAAGGCCATGGCCGAGTAGTAGCGGGCACTCGGGGTGTTGGCGGTGGTGCGCACGTACCAGGTCGGTCCCTTGGCGTCGAGCTCCCAGGTTTCGTTCGTGCCGCCCGTGTAGTTCGCGGTATCGGTGAACAGGATCTCCCGGCGGCGTATGGGATCGTAGACGGCGTAGGTGTAGTAGGCGTTGTTGAGCCAGTCGCCCGGATTGCGCAGGGCCCAGCCCGCCGAAGAGGTGTCCCATTCCCAGAACGAGCTGGAGCTGCCGTCCGGGCTGCGGCCGTAGTTCAAGCCGTCGAAGAGGAACAGCTTCTGTCGGGCCTCGTCGCAGGCCAGGGTGGGGTACTGGCGAGGGACGGGAACCTGCGCGGAGGCCGTCGGCGTGCGATTGGTCCACGTCACCTGGTTGCCATCCCACTCCCAGACCTCGTTGCGCATCGGATCCTTCATCGGTACGGGCACGGGGCCGGCGTCCGGCCCGGCGTACCAGTACTTGTCGCTGATGCCGCCAAAGAGAAGGATCTTCCCCCGGAGGGTGTCGGTCACCATGCCATGGCCGAAAAGGGCGTCGGGGTTGCTGAACGGCTTCAGTTGGGTCCAACCGCGACTTTGCGACCACTCCCAGGTGTCGTTGTACACCGAGGAGCCCCAGTAGCCGCTGCCGCCGAAGAGAATGAGCGACTCGCGCGCCGGATCGTAGGCCAGGCCGGCGTCGCCACGGGCGGGCGGCCGCTGCTTGGTGGGCACCAGGGCCCAGGTCGAGCCATTCCACTCCCACAGGTCGTCGAGCGCTTGCCCCTTCATGTTTTCGTAGCCGCCGAACACGTAGGTCTTTCCCGTGGACGGATTGTACGCCATGGCGTGGTTGCTGCGTTCGGAAGGCAGGTCGAGCGGCGACGTGCGATCGACGAACGTCGCCGAGACCGGCTCGAGTTCCCAAACCTCCCGCGTCCCGACGACGCCGTAGTACACCGGGAGCGGGCCAGCGTAGATGCCGCCGGTCCCACCCCACCAGTCCGGGTAGCGGGGGGCGGCGCCGCCGATGACCTCGAGGCGCGCGGTTGCGTCGAGCGCAACCATGGACGCGAAGATGCGACCGGAAGGGCCGTCGCCCTCCGTGCCGGTCCGGCGCAGGGTCCAAGCGCCGCTTCCGGGATCCAGGTCCCACAGGTCGTTGAGATAGCCACCGGAGTTGATGTCCCAGCCGCCGAAAACCACGATTTGGCCGCGGCTGCCGTCGAAGGCCATGGCGTGGCCATAGCGCTGGCTCGGCTTGTCGCCGGGTAGCGTGCGTTCGGTCCACGTGGCGGCCGTGGGATCCCACTCCCACGTGTCCTGCTTGGGCACGCCCGAGGCGTTGGGTATGTCGGTCTGCATGCCGCCGAAGATGACGACCTTGCCGCGGGCCGCGTCCCAGGCCGCGCCCATGTCGTGGCGAGGCGTCGGGCCATTGCTGACGGCGAGCTGGGTCCAGACGTACGTCTCGGGATCCAGCTCCCACGCGTCGCCGAGCGAGACCGAGATATTGGTGCCATCGGGCGAATACGGGTCGCTGCGGCCACCGCCGAAGAGGAAGATCTTGTCCGTGGATTTCTCGTAGACCATGGCGTGCTGGCTGCGGGCCGAGGGACGGCTGCCCGCGGTGGAGACGTTCGTCCATGCGCCCGTCGTCGGCTCCCACACCCAGGTGTCCTCGAGGTTGAAGCCGCTGCCCGCGCGTCCGCCGAACAGGACGAACCTGTTGCGCTGGGAGTCGTACACCAGCGCGGCCCCAGAGCGCGCCTCGGGCGACGGGCCGGTGCCGGTGCGAAGGGTCCAGTGGCCGGTCGCGGCCGACCACTCCCAAGTCTCCTGGCTCGGGATCCCCGAATACGTGAAGGAGTCGAAGATCATGCCGCCGAACATGACGACGAGCTGGCGTGCCTCATCGAGGGCGAGGGCTTGCAGGAAGCGGCCCTCGGGCGTGGAGCTTGCGCCGGCCCGTTGCCAGTTCGCGACTTCCGAGGGTGGAGACTTGCCGAGGGCGACGCGGGCCGATTCGATGTCGGCCGAGCCGGGTTCCCGTGCCTCTTGACTGCACGTGGCGAGCAAGACGAGGGCGATGGCGGCGCCGATTCTGGGCTTCATTGGATTCTCCTTGCGTGTGCGGACCAATGCTTGACGAATACTGTCACAGCCCGCCATGGGGGGAAAGCAGAGTGGCGCGTCACGGGGGTTTGGGCGCGACGGGCGTCACGCTCCGTGACCGGGACGGAGCAAGCCGACGGTGGTTTGCGCAACATGCGCGCCACGACATCGCCGCGAGATCTCGCGACAATCTCGCCGCAACCGCCAGGAAGCCAAGCTTGGCCTGACGGGGATGTCACGGCCGGACAGTGGCGAGGCCGGACGATGCCAGCGGCAAGCCGAAGGCCAGGGCGGCTCCTTCGCCGTGCGAAGCGCGTTCTTCGGTGCGAGCCCCTGGCGCTGCTTGCGCCAGCCGCCATTGTAGACCGAGCGAGTCTGCTTTCCGCCAATTCCCTGACGGACGACCGCCCCAACTCGGCCGTTTCTGTAGGACTCTCGCCTACGCGCCCTCAGGCAGACAGCCGACAAGAAAATCGGCAGGCGCGCGACTCAAAGCGGGAGGCCAGAAGCCGTATTTTGATCGCAGGTATTCGGTTGCATCTCTGCGGGGGGACGATGGAAGACACAAGACTTATGACAGGTGAACTTGAGGTTGGTTGGAACAAGACGTGCGCCACGCAAGCGACGCGCGCGGGCGAGTCCTCGTACGCCAGTTTTGCCGCCTTCGGCGTGCCTTGGCGGCTGCAGGCGGACAACGGGGTGGCCTACCGTGCGCTGCTCGACCGGTTGCCGCCCGGAACAGGCCCCGGTCCGGGCAAGACGGCCGAGCGCAGCTACGCCCTGCGCACCTTGCCCGCGACCATTGCCGAGCGCGATGCGAGCTACCTCCTTCTGGCCGACGAAAGATCGCTTCTGCGCTCCTCCGATCTCTCCGAGGTGGCCGATGCGTTCGAGGAGAACCTGCGCTGGTTGGTGGCCGAGCGTTCGCCGCGCAAGGTGTTCCTGCGTGCCGGCGTGGTTGGCTGGCGCGACCGGGCCATCGTGATTCCCGGCGGTCGCGGTACGGGCAAGAGCCTGCTGGTGCGCGCCCTCGTGTCGGCCGGCGCGAGCTTCTTCTCCGACGACTACGCCGTGCTGGATGGCAATCTGGTGCAGCCCTATCCGTGCCGGCTGCCCATCTGGGCGGCGTCCGGCCACGCCCTGTCCTGCTGGCTCGACGATGTCGGCGATGCGCGCAGCCGGAAACCCGTGCCCGTCGGGATCGTGCTGTTTGCGCCGTATCAGCCGGGCGCGACTTTCAGGCCCAAGCTCATCTCGCGTGGCAAGGCCCTGCTGGGCATGTTCAAGCATGCCGTGGCGGCCCAGCGCAATCCGGTGCAGGTTCTACGCGTGCTCGAGACGGTTACGCGCCGGTGCAACGCCCTGGAAGGCGTGCGCGGCGACGCGCGCGCGGCGGCGTCGCACCTCCTCGACCGCCTGGTCTAGAACCACGGAGGGCACCGAGGCAACGGAGGTCGCCGAGAAGGGAAGGGCCCGCAAACCAGGATCCGAGATTCCTCCACTCTCCGTGCTCTCTCCCCCCTCTCTGTGTCCTCTGTGGCGAAAGATCTAGAGTCGGATCTTCTCGCCGGGCACGGGGGCGATGACCGTGGGGAAGCCCAGCTCGGCGAGCTTGCCCATGAGCGCGTCTTGCGCGGGGGGCTCGCCGTGCACCAGCACCACCTGATGGAGCTTGCCTCTCTCGCGCACGGCCTCGGCGAAATCGAGCAGGTCCTTCTGGTCGGCATGGGCGGAGAAACCACTGAGCACCGCGACCTCGGCGATCAGCCGGCGCATGACCCCGAAGACCTTCACCTCGGGCTGGCGCTCGACGATGCGGCGGCCGAGCGTGTGCTGGGCCTGGAACCCGACGATCAGAATGGTATTGCGCTGATCCTCTACGCCCTCGCGCAAGTGGTGCAGGATGCGGCCCGCTTCGCACATGCCGCTGGCGGCGATGATGATGCACGGCCCGGGCTGGGCCGCGATGCCTTTGGATTCCTCCTTGTCGGCGACGTAGTGCAAGCCCTCGAACTCGAAGGGCGGATCGCCGCCGACGAGGCGGGCGTAGGTCTGTTTGTCGTAGCACTCGGGGTGCATCTTGAAGACGTCGGTCAGTTTTACGGTGAGCGGCGAATCCACGTACACCGGCACGGCGGGCACCCGCTGGGTGGCGCGCAGGCGCTTGAGCGCGTAGACGACTTCCTGGGCGCGCTCGAGCGCGAAGGCGGGGATCATGATCTTGCCGCCGCGCCGGACGGTGCGATTCACCACCTCGGCCAGCGCGCTGTCGACCTCTTCGATGGGCGGGTGGTGGCGGTCGCCGTACGTGCTCTCGGTGATGAGGCAGTTGACGCCGCCCGGGATCTCGGGATCGCGCAGGATGGGCAAGCCCTTGCGCCCCAGATCCACGGCGAAGGCGACGCGAGTGGAGACCCCGTCGTCCTCGACATCGAGGACGATGATGGAACTGCCCAGGACGTGACCGGCGTCGAGCAGCTTCAGCACGATCCCGGGCGCGATGGCATGGGCACGCCGATAGGGCAGGCCGACGAGCTGGCCGAGCAGGCCGGTGACGTCCTCGTGCGTGTAGAGCGGCTCGACGGGCTCCATGTCCAGCCGGTCACGTTCGATCAGCTTGTGGATGTGCCGCGCGTCCGCTTCTTGAATCATGGCGGCGTCGAGCAGCATGGGGGTGCACAAGTCGCGCGTGGCGGGGGTGGCGTACACCGGGCCTCGGTAGCCCCGCTTGTAGAGCAGGGGCAGCAGCCCGGCGTGGTCGATGTGCGCGTGCGAGAGCACCACCGCGTTGATCTCGTCCACGGGCACCTGCAGGGAGCGGTTGCGTTCGTTCGCCTCGCGCCGCCGGCCCTGGAACATGCCGCAGTCGAGCAACACCACCGCTCGCGAGGTGCGCAGGACGTGCTTGGAGCCGGTCACCGCGCGCGCGGCGCCGACGCATTCCAGTTCGATCAATCCCCGCTCCGCTGATAGAAATAGGACAGCCCGCGGCGCGAAGGCCGGGTCTTGGCGTACGCCGGGGCGGCGGCCTGCAGCCAGGGGGCGATGCCCGCCTGCAGCAGCGCCAGCGCGTCGGCTGGCGTGTCGGCGTAGCTGAACAGCTCGAGATCGGCCGGATCGATCATGCCGTGCTTGACCAGGGCCGGGAAGTTGATGATCTCGCTCCAGTACTCTTTGCCGTAGAGAATCACGGTCATCTTGCCTTCCAGTTTCCGCGTTTGCGACAAGGTCAAGATCTCCGACAACTCGTCCAGGGTGCCGAAGCCGCCGGGGAAGATGATCACGGCGCGCGCCAAGTGGGCGAACCACAGCTTGCGCATGAAGAAGTAGTGGAACTCGAAGCACAGCTCCGGCGTGATGTGGGGGTTCGCGCTTTGTTCCTCGGGCAGGCTGATGTTGAGACCGACGGTTCGCCCGCCCGCTTCGGCGGCGCCGCCGTTGGCTGCTTCCATGATGCCGTTGCCGCCGCCCGAGCAGACGAGGAAGCGAGGCGCGGAGGGGGGCAAGGCGTTCGACCACTGGGTGAAAAGACGCGCCAACTCGCGTGCCTCGGTGTAGTAGTGGCCAAGCGGCCCCTCGGGCGTGAGCCGCGCCGAACCGAAGAAGACCACCGTGCCGGGCACCTTCTGCTCGTGGAAGCGGTACAGGGGCTCGAGATACTCGGCGAGGATGCGCAAGGCGCGGGCATCGTCGCTGTCGAGGAACCTTTCGTTCTTGTAGGCCAGGGGATAGTGGTTCGGGGGCGCAGGTTTGCCTTCGTTCATCGGGTGCTCCGTCGGAGGGAGCATCATAGCCGGCTTTCGCTCGGCAGCCGAATTCTCCTGGTTGACGGGGTTTCGTAGCCGCCCCGCGCAATTGACCCATTTTGCCCCCCATGTTATCGAAGCTACACTGGCAACGATGGGCAAGCGCATCCTGGTCGCAGACGACAGCCGGACGATTCAGCAGGCATTCGCCATGGTGATGGACGGCTCGGGTTACACTCTCAGCTTCGCCAAGTCCGTGGACGAGGCGCTGGTCGTGGCACGGCGGGATGGCCGGCCCGACCTCGTGCTTTCGGACGCCGTGCTCGGCACCGGCAGCGGCTACGATCTCTGCGCCCAAATCAAGGCCGACGGATCGCTTCACGATGTTCCGGTCTACATCCTGGCCTCCGCGCAAACGCCGTACGACGAGGCCCGCGGTCGCAAGGTGGGGGCGGACGGCCATCTGGCCAAGCCGTTCGAGAGCCAGGCCTTGCTCGACGCCGTGGCCTCGGCGCTGGCCGCGCCGACTCGCCGACCTTCGGCCAGCATGCCGGCTCGCCCGTCCGACTTGGCCGAGAGCACCTCGCGCTATGCCGAGGAAGAGGTCATCGACGAGGACGAAGAGAGCTACGGCGAGATCACCATCGAACGCGGTCCGGCGCCGTCGGCCGCCGCCGCGAGTTGGGCCGTTCGGCCACCGAGCAAGCCCGCGGTGGCGCGCCCGCTGGCGGCGTCCACGCCGTCGCCGCCTTCCGCGTCGTTGCCGCGTCCCCCCATGATTTCTACGCCGCGGCCCGCCTCCGTGCCTCCCGCGGCGCGTACCGGCACCACGCCGCCGCCCGTGCCCGGGTCCGTTCTGTCTGCGCCCGCCCAGCCGCGCTACACGGCGTTGGGGTTCCCCGCGGTAAAGCCGCCCACACCCGGCAAGCCGGCGGCGCCCGGCCTGCCCCTGGTGCCTCCCGTCGCGGCGCCTGTCGCGCCCGCGCCGTCCCGGCCCGCGACACTGCCGCCGGCCACGGCGGCTCCGATGCGTCCGGCGGTTTTCGCGCCGCCCGCCGCACCCGCCGCCCCGGTTTCCGCGAGACCAACCCCGCCACCGCCGTCCTTGCCAGGCCCGCTACCCGGCGCCGCGAGCCGCCCGGTCGTGCCGCGTTTCACGCCGCCGCCGGTGGCCGAGCCTCTGCCGCCGCAGCCGTCCGCGCGCCGGGCCGTTACGCCGCCTCCGGCCGCGGCGCCCGTCGAGGTGCCGTCCGCTCCCATCGTCGCCCCAGTCACGGCCGTAACCGACCGGATCGAGCAGAAGGTTGCAGCGCTGGCCTCCCGTGGCCCCGAGTTCGAAGCCATTGCCAAGCTCTCCCGCGAGATCATCGAGCAGGTCGTGTGGGAAGTCGTACCCGAGCTCGCCGAGGCGATCATTCGTCAAGAAGTCGATCGTCTGGCGAGCGCAAAGAAGTAGTCTCCGCTTCCACCTTCCCCTGCCAGGTTTCGCCATGACCGAGCTTGCCAAGAACTACGATCCCACTTCTATCGAAGCGCGTTGGTACGAGGAGTGGATCGCGTGTCGCTATTTCCACGCCGACGCGGCCACCCCCAAGGCGCCGTTTTGCATCGTCATCCCACCGCCCAACGTGACGGGGGCCTTGCACATGGGGCACGCGCTGACCTGTACCATTCAAGACGTGCTCACGCGCTGGCGCCGCATGGCCGCGTACAACGCCATGTGGCTGCCCGGCACCGACCACGCCGGCATCGCCACGCAGATGGTGGTCGAGCGCGAGCTGCGCGCCACGGAGAACAAGACCCGACACGACCTGGGCCGCGAGGCGTTCGTCAAGCGCATCTGGGATTGGCGCGAGCGCTACGGCAACCGCATTCTCGAACAGCTCAAGGTGATGGGCTGCTCGCTCGACTGGGACCGTCTCAAGTTCACCATGGAGCCGGACTACTCGCGCGCGGTCATCGAGGCCTTCGTGCGCTTGTACGAGGAGGGGCTCATCTACCGGGACCGGCGGCTCATCAACTGGTGCGTGTCGTGCCGGACCGCGCT
>JAFGPX010000024.1 GCA_016935975.1 Deltaproteobacteria bacterium | reverse complement strand
CCTGACCATGCCCAAGTTCAAGATCGAGACGACGACGAAGCTGGTCGACGTGCTCAAACAGCTCGGCATGAAGGCGGCCTTCTCGCCCGGCGAAGCCGACTTCTCGGGCATGAACGCCGGCGGCGGCCTCTTCATCGGTGGTGCCTTCCACAAGGCCTTCATCGACGTCGGCGAAAAGGGAACCGAAGCTGCCGCGGCCACGGCCGTGCTCATGAAGGACGCCAGCGCGCCCATGGTCGATCTCTACGTCACCGTCGACCATCCCTTCCTCTACTACCTGCGCGACGACCCCACCGGCGCCATCCTGTTCATGGGCCGCGTCCTCGACCCGAGCCGGAGCTAGCGCTGCCGGGCGGAGACTCCCTGTCGGCCGCGTGCCGAAACTCGATCGCCTCCACTCCGGGCATCATGCATCCCAGCTCGAGCTGCCTCGCGGTAGTAGAAGCCGAGCCCCTTTCCCCCCGACTTCTTCCCCAGCGTGTCCAGCCGTCTTCGTTCCGCGTCCGTCAGCAGTATCGGCTCGGTCCCGAGCTTCTGCCCGAGCAGCCGGTCTTCCACCTTCAGGAAGTCGACCTGCTCCTGGAGCACCCGACCGAGCCATACCGCGAGCCGCGCGGCCAAGAAAGGCAACGGCAGCGGGAGCGTCGAACCTGACTTTCGTGCGGCCATAGGACCGCCGGAATCCGAGGTTTCGGCGATACAGGGACCGTCGAAACCGGAACGAAGCGCTCGATCGCATGGCGATTTCGTCAGATCCAGTTTCGGCACAAGACCGGATGCAAAACCATCGCACGCAGAAACCCTCGGCTGGTGGTCTGTGACGCTGCTCTCAGCTCGCCGGCCATGCCGGATTGAGAATTCAAAGCCGCTGCCTAGAATGGATGAGAACAGTTGCTTAGGAGAAACTCGTGAATAGGCATGTCGTCTTTGCCTTCGGACTAGCAATGCTGCTGGTTGCGGGCCCGTTTGCACAGGGCTGCGACAGCAGTCGCAAAGCCAACCAGGACGGTGCGGTCGACGTCGGCGGGCAGGCGGGCTCGAGCGGCGGCGCCCGAGGTACCGGCGGTGCGACCGGCACCGGCGGTGTGACCAGCACCGGCGGCGCCCAAGGTACCGGCGGCGCATCCGGATCGGGCGGGATGACCGGCACCGGTGGTGCGTCTGGCACGGGCGGGAGGACCGGCACCGGCGGCGCATCCGGCACGGACGGCGGGCCAGCGATCGACGCGGGGATGACCCTGGACGTGGGCATCGATGGCGCCGCGGGTGTCGATACCAACCTCGACGGCGGCAGAGGCGCCGACACATCAGACGCGTCCATCACCACCGACCTGCCAACGGATGGCAGCAGCGAAGCATCGTCCACTGACACGGACGCGGGTGTGTGCCCCGCGCATCGGCCCGGCACGCACCAGCCCTGCGACATTCCAGTCGGCACGAGCTGCATCTACTACGATTCGCCGATCTATCCCGGAGGCATGGTCGTGTGCATGTGCGGGGTCGACGGGTGGATCTGCTATATCTGAATCCGACAAGGACTCGCGGTCGGTGATGTTGGCTGTGAGGCAGACATGCTGTCTCTCCGCGCGGACTTCAGCGGACAGCGGCTTCTCCTTCTCCACGTCGCCGCCTTCGCCAGGCAGCCCGTTTGCCGTCTTGCGGGTGAGATTGGCTGCGTAGAAGACCTGCTTCGATTGGCTCAGGGGTGCGATGCGGCGATGCGAGAAGGGCGCTCGGGATTTCCCCCCGCCGGCGAGGGTCCCGCGCTCAGTGGCTTCCCCAACGCAGGCAAATCCTCACCGCAGGACAAGTCAGGCCGCCGAAATCGCCACACGTGTAGGCGTTCCCGATAGCGGCGCAATCCGAGTCGTCCTTGCATGGGATGCTGCACGTTCCGGGAAAGGAATCCGTCGCACAGAAACAGAGGTATTTGCCGCAGTCTTCGTCAGTCTGGCAGTTGCTTCCTGGTTCTGGCTGGCTGTCGCCGCACGTGGAAAGGCAACAAAGCCCAATCGAGAGGAAGACACTCCGAAAGATGTGCGTGACCTTCGTTCGCCCCCTCCTGCGGGGCGATCCAAGCACGAAACGACCTGCGTGGCGAGCCTATCGAGCCGATCTGTCGCGGTCCCGGTGCGCGGCGGTTACGACGAGCACGGCCGGTTCGGTCGAGGATCGGGTTGTTCGCGCCTGTCCTTCGCCGGGGCGTCCATCCGGCGAATCCGCTTCTTGATCTCCGGAGTGACCTCGCCCTTCTTCGGCTTGCGCGGGCGAGATTTCCAGCGGCAGAAGAGGCGGAGCCCCGGCGATGGCAACGGGCGATGGTGTCGGGCTTGACGATGACGAGCACGTCCGCGAAGCGGGACCAGATGCGAGAAAGGAGGAGCCAGAAGGCGCGGTCGAGGTGGCGCAGGCGCGGACGCTTGGAGCTGCGCCGCAACACGGCAAGCTGCTGGCGCAGGACGAGGTTCTCGATGACAAGGTCAGCGCGGGGCCGGAAGCCAGCGAAGCGTGCGAAGAGCGTTGACAAGGAGGGCAAGCATCGCGTCGAGCATGCACGAAGCGGGCGTGGGGCGGCACCCTCGCCATGGTTGGCCCGTTGGCATCTGTCACCGACCGGAATCCAGCTCTTCGGACGACCGCTTGGCGAGCCACAGGTGACGGTTTCTTCGGCCAGGCCAAGGCCACCATCGAAGGCGGACAGCCCGTCCGAGACGCCGTGGCCAAGGTGCTGCGCAAGCGCCGCGGCGTCCTCGCCCCGCACAGACTGCTCGACAAGAGGCGCCCGCGCATGGACCTGCCCGGTCCCGTGCCGGTCAAGTGCTCGCGCTGACCTGTAACTCACGCGGGTCACGAAGCCCGAGGCCTTCGCGGACGAACGGAAGAAGACACCCGAGGGAGCCTCCGAGATCCTCCGCACAGGAGTACGAAGGCGACTATGTCGCGGGCGGGATGCGCAGCTCCTTGACCGCCTCGCGGAAGCGCAGCTCCAGCTCTTTGATGCGCATGTCGACCTCGATCAGGCGCTTGATGACCTGATCGAGACGCGCGGACGACTTGGCCAAGCGGTGGGTGAGAGTCTTGCGCAGATCCTCGGCCGCCTTGTTTTTCTCGATGGCTCGCAGGTTGTCGCGCGTCTCCTCGCTCGATCGCTCCAAATTCTGCTGTTCCGCGTGCAGGCGCTCGGACTCGTCGGCCAGCTTCTTCCACTCTGCGCGTAGCTCCCAGGCCGCCTTGAGCGCCGCCACCTTGACGGGGTTCGCCTTGGCGTCCGCGAGATAGCCCTTGACCGCCTGCTCGGCCAAGTCCGAGAGCCAGTCCACCTGCTGCTGCTGTCCGATGCGCTCGTTGAGCACGGCTTCGACGGCCGCCAACGCGCCGATGGCAACCGGCACCAGCGCGCTGCCGGTGCCCGCGTTGTCCTCCGTGTCGCGCGGCGGGGCGAGGAGCTTGCTGCCACCTTGGCGCGGGTGCTTGAGCCACAGCTTGCGTGCCTCCTTGGCACCGTTCTTGATCTTGTAGGTCGTGCGCGGCCCGACCTGGCGCTCGATGGTGAGCTGACCACCGTCGACCATGAAGAGCCGCGAGCCTTCTTCGATGTACTCGCTGCGCCGCTCGATGGCCAAGCTCTGCTCGAGGGCGAAAGGCACGGTCGCGCTCGCCGCCACGGGCAGATTCTCGATCACGCCCTGGCCCAGAAAGCCGCCCTCGCCGAAGAAGGCCAGCGGCCCGCGTTCGAGCAAGCCACCCGTGGCGTTCCGGAAACGCGCCACGCGAAAGGGGTGAGCGGCCGAGTCCGGCACGCCAGGGTCGGGCGCGAAGAGGAAAGCCGACTCGCCCGGGACTTCCTTGTCGAGCAGAAGCAGCATGGTCGCGCTGCCGTCGGGCACCGTCACCGGATTGGGCAGCTCGTAGCGAGTGGCACCGCCGGTCACCGCGACCGCGGCCAGGGCCGCCAGGTTGCGCGTGCGCGAAGGCGCCACCATGGGCTTGGGCGCGGCCGGGGCCACGGCTCTCGTGAGGCCCCCCACTCCTCCGCGGTAGCGAGCGCTGCGCTGCACCGACTTCGACGTGGGGCGCGCTCGCCCCTCCTTCTTCTCAACCTCCATCGTCTTCTCGGAGACGGCCTCCTCATCCGCCATCTCCTCGGGCATGGCCACGGCCGGCGCCGGAGGAGGCGGCGGCGCGCTCGCCAGGCTGGTCTCCGACTGCGGCACCACCATGATGACCTCGTTGCCCTCGGCCAGCACCGGACGGCTGGGAATCACCGCGTTCTCGAGGTTGGTTTGCAAGGCGAGCGGCGCATCGGCCACCACGGTGAGATGGGTGTTCTTCCAGTCCTCGCCCGAGAGGTTCTGGACGATGCCCCAAACCTGGAGGTGGACCTTGTCCTTCTGCAGAACCAGGCGATACGACGGCCTCCACACCGGCGCCTCCGCGATGTAGCCCACCGCCAGGTCGTGCTCGCCACCGTCGAGCTCCATGACCACGTTCTCCAGCTTGCGCTTGGGATCGACGGGCGGAACGGGCAAAGGCTTCTCCCCTTCGGCCAGCCGCACCGGCGGCTCTTCCCGACGCATGGGGAACGAAGCCGCGCGCACCGAACCGCCGGCCTTCTCCATCACGGCGAAGCTGGCAAGAAAGTCACCGACCTCGTCGCGGCGCACGCGGAAGCTCACCTTGCTGCCCGTGACTCGTCCTTCGCGTTCGAAGTAGGCGACGCCGTTGCGGTAGATGACCACGCGCTTGAGCGCCAGGCCCTCCGAGGTGACCGCGGGCTTGCTCGCGCAAGCACCGCAAAGAACCAGACCCAAACCCAAGGAGAAGATCTGCACATGTTTCATGGCCGCACCGGTCCTAGAGCATCGGTCAGGTGAGAGATGCACGCAAGGGAGACCGATGCTCGAAGGACATGCGCGTGTCCGAAATCCGGACGCAGAAGCACCCTCCGACGAACGGCAACCTGATTGGTCGAGCAGCTCCTGCCTTGGCTTTGCCGACAAGCCTCCGATGTGGAGCCTGGTGCCCGAGGCAAGGCCGCGCCGGGGTTTCGACATCACCATGAGCCAGGTGGACGGCTGGATCCCGGTATGGGGCACAAGCGCCATTGGTGCATTGCCCCTGGACGACGAGGATTCCAGTTGATGTCGCCGCCAATCTCGTTGGCATCGGCGGTGCGAAAGGCCGCAGATTCCGCCAGAGAGAGTCTGGCCGGATGCTTGCAGAGGATGTGGCTCATGCCTCCTGCGCTCCGCGCTTGCCATGGCCGATGGCTGCTCACGTTTGGGGTCGGGCTCCTCACGGCATGTGAGGCCGACCACACGCCGCTGGCCGATTCTCCGACCGACGTCCACGCTCCCGACCATCTGGCCGTCTACGCGGCCGTGCCAACTCAGGTGTACGGGGCGTCGTTCTACGTCATCCATGAGCACCCCCTACCCTATTGGCTCGACAACTCCGGGGAAGATCTCGCGAGCGTGCAGACCGAGATGCCGGACCTCCCCATCGGCACGGTGGCCAGCTTCTGCGTGCGCAACGCCACCCCGCGGCCACTGTCCTCGGACATGGATCTGGGCATGCCCTACAAGCTGCTCTCGGATGTCGACGCCAACGAGCCCAGGTGGTTGTCCGGGAAGGTTCGCTGAACGATCATCAGAGGTGCGACGGCGTGCACTCGCCAGTCCGATCGCGCCACCCCGGCAACTCCGCGTGTAGGGATGTGATCGGCACCCCACCCATTCGAAAAGATGCACGCCCGCCCTGGCGAGCCGCTGGTAGCATGTCCCTGGAGGCGGACCGGCCATGCGACCACTCTGGCAGCCATGGGTTATCTCTGTAGTCCTCTGCGCCGCGGCTTCATTCGGTGGCGGATGCGGAAGCCACAAGTCCGCATCGCCGAGGGACGCCGCCATCGTGCCTGACGCGCCTGCGGGCACGGTAGGCTCCGGCTCTGGCGGCGCGACGAGCAGTAGCGTGGCGACCGGAGGTGCGGGCGGTTTCGACGGCGCAGCGATGTCGACCGCGAGCGGAGGCGCTGCGGGTGGCGGCGCTGCGGGTGGCGGCGGAGGTTCCGTGGATGCCCGCGGGGCCGACGCGCCGACGACCGGCGGAGGTGGTGTGCTCCCGACCGGAGGCTCGGGTGGCAAGGCCACCGGAGGCATGAGCTGGAGCGCCACGAGCGGAGCCACCGGAAATGGTGGGGCGAGCGCGAAGGGTGGCTCCACCGGCACCGGCGGAGCGAGCGCGAAGGGTGGCTCCACCGGCACCGGCGGAGCGAGCGCGAAGGGT
>JAFGPX010000217.1 GCA_016935975.1 Deltaproteobacteria bacterium | reverse complement strand
TCGACCGCGCCCTTCGTGGGACTGCTGGGAACGGTGCTCGGCATTCTCAATGCCTTCAAGCTGGTCGGCCAACAAGGGTCGGGGGGCATGGGCACGATCGGCGTCGCCATCGCCGAAGCACTCGTCGTGACGGGCTACGGCCTGATGGTGGCGATCCCGTCCGTGCTCCTGTTCAACTGGCTGACCTCAAGGTTGTCGAAATACGAGGCCGGCCTGATGCACGCGCAGAGCGAGTTGGTCGATGCCTTGGAGAGCGGCGACGACGTCCGGGGCTCCGGGGGCTCCACCGCGGACGCGCGCGACAAGGCGAGCGCGCCCAAAATCGGCCGTTCTGCCCCTGTGGCGACCACTGCGTAGAGACTGGACACACCGGAAGGCCGTTACCGCCGATGACGTCGAAATGGGTCGGAAAAGGATACCGGGCGCGGCCGGTCATGAACGTCACGCCGCTGGTTGACGTGGTGTTGGTCCTTCTGATCATCTTCATGGTCGTGATCCCGGCCATCGAGCAAGGCATGGCGATCGAGGTCCCGGGCATCCACAACCCCGACAAGAAGGCTCGGTCCGACTTCCAGGCCTTCACTGTCACCGTCACCAAGGAGGGTACCGTGTGGCTGGATGACCAGGAAATCCCCTGGGGCAAGCTGGAAGCGCGGTTGAAGGTAGCCGCCTTCCGCGCGCCGGGAAAGCGGGTCGTCCTGCGCGGCGACAAGGGCGCGAGCTACGGGAACATCCGACGCGCCTATCGCGTCGCACAGCAGGTCGGCTTCCCCGGGATTGCCATGAAGGTGAGTCATCGTCGGGACCAGGGTTCGGCGCAGCCCGGGCGGTGACGGCACAAGGAGGCGACCATGGCGATGGACATCGGCCCGGCAGACGGCGGAAAGAAAGGACGTGCCCGTCCGGAGATGAACGTGACCCCCCTGGTCGACGTGGTGTTGGTCCTGTTGATCATCTTCATGGTACTGACCGCGGTGATGAAGGAGCACTTCTGGCTCCACGTTCCGGAGAAGGAGGCGAAGGAAGAGCAGAAGGACGAAGACGCCACCTCCGACGAAGAGCCGCCCATCGTCATCACGGTAGGCGCGAAGGGGGAAATCCAGATCAACCAGGAGGCGTTTCCCGATCGAGAATTCCCTGAGCGCCTTCGACGAATGCTCGTGGCGCGTGGAGAGCGTCGCGTGTACTTCGATGCCCTTGACAATGTCCCGTACGCGAGAGCCATGCAGGTCATGGATCTCGCGCGAGGAGGCGGCGCCGCCCACATCGCCGTCGTGACCGAGAAGCTCGAGGACTGAGAAGCGAGCATCCCGCCCCGACTAGGCAGCCGGACAAACGCAGCAAGAACCGCATGAACCGTCGCAAGACTACCTTCCTTTGCCTTCCGATCATGACTACCATCGCCCTTTCCCATTCGGCGCGGGCCGAGGATTCCTTCGCGAGCATGGATGCCGGCGCCACCTCGGCGGATGGGGCAGTCTCAAGCCCGGATGCCGGAACGGATCTCGGTCGGCCGTCCATCGATGATGTCGATGCCAGCGGGCATGCCGTCGACTTTGGAGTAGGTGACGGCTGCGAGTCGGCTTCGCGCGACGCCGACGTCGGCGCGTCGATTTCGCCGCAAGCCGTTTCGCGGACGACCGTCGAGGAAACCGAGCCTTCCGGCGCGGATCGCCGGACCGGCATTCGTGGCCGCATTGGGGATCGCACAAGTGGACTGCCGCTCGACAGCGCGCCCGTCAGCGCTCTCGGCGCGGCCGGCCAGAAGTACTCCACCCGGACCGACGCGTCGGGGGCCTACGAGCTGTTCGTTCCGCCGGGCAAGTACACGGTTCGTTCGCACTACGACATGTACCACGGGGTTCGCATGGACGGGGTTCCGGTGGCCCGCGGCCACTTCGCCAAGGCGAACCTGGTTCTGGATCCCATCGACATCGAAGAAGAGGTCGTGGTGCAGGAGATCGAGATCCCATATCGCGCCGATACCACGACGGCGGCCGCGCAGGACGAGCTGCGGAAGGAATCCCGCGGCATTGGCGAGGGCATGGGCTCGCAGCAGATGTCGCAGCAAGGAGCCGGCGACGCCGGCAGCGCGGCTCGCCGCGTGGTGGGCGTCACCTTGAGCGGCAGTCAGCTCGTCGTACGCGGCCTGGGTGGTCGCTACGTCAAGGTGGTGCTCAACGGCCTGCCGATTCCAACCACGGATCCGGACTTCCCCAGCGTGGATCTGGATCTGTTTCCCACGAGCGTGATCGACAGCCTGAACATCCAGAAGGTCTTTCTGCCCGACATTCCGGGTGACTTCGCCGGCGGCATGCTCGACCTCAATACCGTCAGCTTTCCACGCAAGTTCCTTCTGTCGGCAGGCGTCTCCACCGGCTACAACACGGAGACCACCTTTCGGAAACGTCTCGACTATCAGGGCGGCGGCACCGATTGGCTGGGTTTCGACGACGGCACGCGCTCCCTTCCCGGCGTCGTCGACGGAAAGAAGCTGCGCACGGGAGCCGACAGCGCGTTCCCGACGGCCAAGGACGCCGAGGCTGCCGCCGAGGATTTCAAGAACATCTGGGATGTCCATCGCACCAACAGCCTGCCCCCGCTTGGCCTGAGTCTCGCGCTGGGGGACTCCATCAAGCTGCCGCATCGACGCCGCGTGGGCTACTTGGCCAGCGTCGACTACGACTACAGCGTCAAGCGGCAGCACGGGGTCAGCCGGCCGAAGCCTGGCATCTCGGAAACCGGCGATGCGGTCGAGACGAGCCACTACGATCTGCAGGCGGGCTCCCTGAGCGCGCAGCTTACCGCCATCGGCACGGTCAGCCTCGACCTTGGGCTCGAGCACTCTCTGACCGCGCTGTCCATGTTCAACCGTAGCATGGACGACAAGGTCCGCTACCGCCGCGGCATCAACGCCGAGGTGTCGAACAGCGTTCCCTACGAGAAGTGGCAGTTCCAGTTCCTGGCGCGCACGGTGCTTTTGCACCAACTGCTGGGCGATCATCGCAATCTGTTGGGCACGCGGGCTCGCGTCCGATGGGGCGCCTACTACGGCACCGGCCGGCGCGAAGAGCCGGATCAGCGAACCATCGCCTATGGCGAATCCGGCGGCCTGGAGAATCGCTGGAGGCCTTCGGCGGATCGACTGTGGAGCGACCTGTCGCAGACCGACAAGGGCGCCAACCTGCAGCTGCGCATGCCGCTGTGGAGCGAGGCGGCGGTGACCCTGGGCGGCCGCCTGGGCCTGTCCGACCGGAGTTTCACGATCCGACGTTTTCAGATGCAGGAGACGTTTTCCGACACCGATCCCATCGTCTACACGCAATCTCCGGAGACGCTGTTTTCTCCCGACGGCTTGGGGACCCTGACGCGAATGATGGAGACCACTTCGGGCAAGGACAGCTACGTCGCTTCGCAGCGCAGCTATGCCGCTTCCCTTCTGGTGGAGACGCCCGTCGTGGGAGCGCTCTCGATGGCGGGCGGGGCTCGCATCGAGGTGAACTCGCAGAAGGTCCAATCGCGAAGCCCATTCCCGGACGAGAACACGGCGGAAAGCCTGGCCGCGAACCGCAGCGAGCGAACGGATGTCGACTACCTGCCCGGCGTCGCGTTCAAGTACCGACTGCCCCGCGACATGTTCCTGCGGGCGGCGTACGCAATGACGCTCTCGCGTCCGCAGGTGCGCGAGCTTGCGCCCTACGAATACTACGACTTCCTTCGCGACCGCATCATCAAGGGCGAGCCGAATCTGAAGACCGCCCGCATCCACAATGCGGATCTGCGCTGGGAATGGTTCTTCTCCGAGGGGCAAATCCTCGCCGTATCCGGTTTCTACAAGAGATTCATCTCTCCCATCGAGCTGCAGATCATCGGCGAGCGGCTGGACTCCAAGTATCAGAACGCCCATGGCGCCACGAGCCTGGGCGCGGAGTTCGAGGTGCGCAGCGCGCTCGGCAGGGTGTCTCGGTACCTGCAGCGGTTCGAGGTGGGCGCGAACCTTTCGCTCATCCACTCGCGCGTGGACATCGTTGATACCGGCGCCACCCGTCCCAATCGCCCTCTGGCCGGACAGGCCCCCTACGTCGCCAACCTGTCTCTGCGTTACCTTCGCCCGGAATCGAGGCTGTCGCTCGGTCTCGTGTACAACGTCGTCGGCCCACGGATCACAGATGTGGGCACGCGCCTGGCCGCAGCCATCCTACCGGACATCCAGGAACAGCCTTTTCACTCCCTGGATTTCGTGGGGAGCTGGGGCCTGCAGAAGCACCTCAAGCTGAAGCTGAAAGGACGCAACCTGCTCGGCCAAAGCAGCGTGCTCAAGCAGGGCTCGCTGATTGCGCAGGAGATGTATCCCGGGATCTCGTTTTCCGTGGGGTTGAGCTACGAGCACTAAGCAAACGATGGGTTTCGCGACCGATAGAAGATTCCGACAATAGAAGGAAGGAAAAACGAAAATGAAAGAGAACAACGAGAATCGACACGGCAACCATGGGGTGGCGCGCCGCCGCCCCGTCACATGGAGCATCGCCCCGGCGGCGCTGCTCATGGGAATGGTGGGCGCGGGCTGCGGTGATGACAGCTCGGGCCCGGAATTCACGAAGCTCGACGGCGGCCGGGATGCGCCGGTCATGGTCCCGGACGCGCCGGTCATGGGCCCGGACGCGCCGGTCATGGGTCCGGACGCGCCGGTCATGGGTCCGGACGCGCCGGTCATGGTCCCGGACGCGCCGGTCATGGGCCCGGACGCGCCGGTGATCGGCATCGATGGACCGGTGACTGGGGTCGATGGACCGGTGACTGGGGTCGATGGACCGGTGGTCGGCATCGACGGACCCGTGACTCCAATCGACACGGCGGCGCCTTTCGTTTGCCGGAACGACATGGTTCCGGCTCCGGCAGAGATTACCGTCGACACCACCTGGCCGTGCAACACCTACGTGCTGAACGGCATCACCGCCATTGGCAACGGCGCGACCCTGACCATCGCCGCCGGCTCGACCATCTACGGCAACAGCCAAGACAACACCAACCCCGCGGTCGTGGTGGCCAAGCGCGATGGCCGGCTGGTGGCCGTCGGCACCAAGGAGCATCCCATCGTGTTCACGTCGATTTTGCCGGCAGGAACCCGAGTTCCCGGTGATTCGCTGGCCGGCGTGGCTCTCCTGGGCAAGGCCACCATCAACAACGGCACCTGCCAAGGCGACCCCAATCCCGCCACGCCCGAGTGCGAGGCCCCTGGTTTCCTGCAAAGCAACATCGAGGGCCTCGTGGCCGACGATCCTCGCGGACAGTACGGCGGCACCGACGACACTCACGATTGCGGCGAGCTGAAGTACGTGCGCGTCGAGTTCGCCGGGTCGTTGGTCGGACCCGACAACGAGCTGAACGGGATCACTCTGGGGGCCTGCGGCTCCAAGACCAAGATGAGCTACCTCCAAGTCCACCGTGGCTTCGACGACGGCATCGAGTTCTTCGGCGGGACCACCAGCCTGGATCACGTGGTGCTCAGCGGGAACACGGATGACAACCTGGACTGGGACAACGGCTGGAGGGGCAAGGTCCAGTTCCTGATCGTCCACCAGGGCTACAGCAAGGGCGACAAGGGCTTCGAAGGCGACAACCTCGGCGGCGCCGAGACGGCCGTGCCCCGCAGCAGCCCGGAGATCTGGAACGCGACCTTGATCACCGAGCCCGGAAGCACTCACATCGGCATGCACCTGCGCGAGGGGACCTTGTACAAGCTGCGCAATTTCGTCGTGCTCAACTTCGGCGGTGGGGTGCTCGACGCGGACGCGGTCACCGTGGTGCCGGCCAACGATTGGCCGACGCTCATCAGCGTCGAGAACAGCGTGTTCTTCGGCGGCGCGGTCGGCGCTCCCGACACGGCCAAGGACAACGACAAGGGCTTCGACGAGAACGCGGCTCTGTTGGATGCGGCCAGGATGAACACCAGCACCGTCGATCCGCAGATCACGAGCATCGCCTTCCCGTCGCCGAACTACGTTCCGATGAACGCTGCAGCGGTTTCGGGCAAGGCGACGCCCCCGGCTGGCATGGACGTGACTGCGACCTACGCCGGGGCTGTCGCCCCTGGTGACACGGCCCCCTGGTACGCGGGCTGGACCTCGTTCCCGACGAACTAGGACCGCTGGTCGGGCCGGCGCCGACGGGCAGCCGGCCCCCTTCTGACCAAAGACCAACGCGACGGCCGCGGATTCCGACCAGCGATGCCTGGTGGGAGTTCGGGGCCGTTTGCATTTCCAGTAGGCACGAACATCCTGCGCGCCATCGCAGCTTCTGTCCGTGGGCAGCGTGGCGCGTGGCACTGCTTGGGCCGGGCGCGATCTTGGCTGCGTGCCACTTCGAAGGGCATGGGGAGTCTTCAACCTGGGTTTTGCGTGCCGCGAAACCCGGGATGAACCGCTGCAACCGGCTCTACCAGAGAACGCGCCACGGATCTGAGATCTGGGAGCGGACGAATGGCGCCGGCCGAGCGGCGGGTTGGCCAGACAGGATTGGCTCTCGCCCCCCAAGGACCGAAGACGCGGATGCCAAGCTGGGGAACCCGTGCGGAGACGGGTGGAACGGCTCGCCTTTGCCCTCGCGGTCTTTGGCGTGGACCGCGGCGGAGGTGGCTTTATAATGAGGCACCCCGCGTCCTGTGACGCGGCTTTGCAATACCACTAGAACCCCAACAGGTGAACATGACAAACGGCAACAGACTCAAGTTGGCGGCAGGCTCGATTCTGGTAGCGGCGCTCGTCGCTCCCGGCTGGGCCAATGCCCAGAACACCTTCACGTTGGACCGGTTCCAACCGGCTCCCGCGGGAGACAGGTTCTTCGGCGTGCAGGGGGGTGATCCCGGGGGCCACCTGTCGCCGCGCGCCATGTTGCTTGCCGACTACGCCTACAAACCTCTGGTGATTTACGAAGGCAGCGACGAGACGGAGGCGGGGGCGATCGTGGCCAATCAGCTCTTCCTGCACGCGGCTGCCGGGATTTCGCTGTGGGACCGGTTGTGGGTTTCTCTGAGCATGCCGTTCGCACTCTATACGGGAGGCGACAGCCCGACGGTGGGCGGCATTCCCTACGGTTCGCCGTCGGGCGCGGCGGTTGGCGATCTGCGGGCCGGGGTGCGGGTACGGCTGCTGGGCAAGAATCGCTCGCTCGCGACCCTGGCGCTGGCCGGGTACGTCTTTTTCCCGACGGGAGACGAGAACAAGTCGGCGGGTGCGGAGAACGTGCACGGCATGCCGGCGCTTGTGCTGTCGGGCGAGAACGACAACCTGGCCTACGCGGTGAACGCGGGGGTGGATTTGGGCAAGCGGACGGACGCGCTGGACCAGAAGTTCAGCGGCGACATGACGTTCGGGGCCGGCATCGCCTACCTGATGCTGGACAAGATGCTGCAGATCGGGCCCGAGGTGTACGGCAGCACGGCGATGACGGGGACGAACAGCTTCGCCCGCGAGACGACCAATCTGGAAGCCATCGCGGGCGCGCGGCTGCGCGTGGGGCCGATGGTGTTCGGGTTGGGTGCCGGGCCCGGCATCACGCGGGGCGTGGGCACGCCGACCTTGCGCGGGTTGGCCAGCATCGCCTACGCGCCGCTGCCGCCGAAGCCGGCGCCGCCGCGGCCAGTGCGCAAGCCGCCGCCGGATCGGGACAAGGACGGCATCTACGACAAGGACGACGCCTGTCCGGACGAGCCCGGGGTCCGGAGCAGCGACCCCGAGAAGAACGGCTGTCCGCCGCCGCCGGCGGATCGGGACGGCGACGGAATCCCGGACAAGGACGACGCGTGTCCGGACCTGGCGGGCGTGAGGAGCGACGACCCGACGGAGAACGGCTGTCCGCCCGACACGGACGGCGACGGCATCCGCGACGACGTCGACGCGTGTCCGCGGGAGAAGGGCAAGCCGGACCCGGATCCGCAGAAGAACGGGTGTCCGGGCATGGTGCGCGTGACGGAGGAGGAGATCGTCATTCTGGAGCAGGTGCAGTTCAAGACGGGCAGCGCCAAGATCCTGCCGGAGAGCGACGAGCTGCTGACGCAGGTCGCGACCGTGCTGGCCGAGCACCCCGAGATCGTGAAGATCGAGGTGCAGGGGCACACGGACAGCCGGGGCGGGAAGAGGTACAACCAGCGGCTGTCGGAGAGGCGGGCCGCGGCGGTGGTCAAGTGGCTGGTGAAGCAGGGCAATGTGGACGCCAGCCGGCTTCTCTCGCAGGGATACGGAATGGATGAGCCGATCGCGGAGAATGACACGCCGGAGGGCCGGCAGAAGAACCGGCGGGTGCAGTTCAAGATCGCAGAGAAGACAAGCCGAAGCAACGAGGTGTCGCCATGAAGCGCGTTCGAAGCATGAAGTTGGCATTGCGAAAGGGAGCATCCCGGGCCTTCGTCGTTGGGCCGCTGACCTTCCTCCTGGTGGCGGGCGCGGGCTGTCCCTCGCTGTTCGAGAGCAACACCCAGCGGGCCGCCAAGATCCGCAAAGCCGTGCCCGGCACCGACGGAGAAGGTGTCGTGAACGCGGCGGATACCACGGTCAATACCTACGCCACGCTGGCGGCCAACGTGGCCGCCGGCGCGACGACCATCACGGTCGGCAACATCGGGGACTTGACCTTCCAGGGCCGGGGGCTGGCCGACGGCGATCTCCTGCTCATCGTCCAAATGCAGGGCGCGACCATCGACACCACCGACACGGTGGACTACGGTACCGTCGCGGATCTGGGCAGCGCCGGGCTCTACGAGTTCGTCGGCGTCGAAGGCGTGACCGTGGCCAGCGACGAGATTGCGCTGAGCTGTCCGCTCAAGCACGCGTACACTACGGCGGGCAGGACCCAGGTCATTCGCGTGCCCCAGTACACGACCCTGACCATCCAGAACGGCGGCTCGATCATCGCGCCTGCCTGGAACGGCGCCACGGGCGGCATCGTCGCCGTGCACGCCCAGACCACGGTGCAGCTCGACGGGACCATCAATGTCTCGGGGCGCGGCTTCCGTGGCGGCGCGGTCGACAACAGCTCGGCCGCGGCGGGCACGGGTGTGGTCATCTACCGCTCCACGTCCAACCAGCAGGGAGCGGAGAAGGGCGAGAGCATCGCGGGCTACCAGGGCGGCTACACCAACGGACGCTACGGTCGGGGCGCGCCGGCCAACGGCGGCGGCGGCGGCAATTCGCACAACGCGGGCGGCGGAGGCGGCGCCAACGCGGGCGACCTGGCGGGTTGGCGCCGGGGCCAAGGGGTCATGCTGGATACGGTTGAGGGCGCGGCCGCCTGGGAGCTGGATCCCGGGTACATCGACAACCCCGTGACGGCCAACACGCGCACCAATTCCGAAGGCGGTGGCCGTGGCGGCTACTCGTACTCCAGCTCGAATGAGGACGCACTATCCGTCGCTCCGGGGGACACGGACTGGGGCGGCAACTACCGACGCGAAGCCGGAGGACTGGGCGGGCGGCCACTTGTCAACAGCCCCACGGGACGCCTGTTCATGGGCGGTGGCGGCGGCGCGGGCGACAGAAACAACGGCTCGACGGGCTCCGCCGGCGGCAGGGGCGGCGGCATCGTCATCCTCCTCGCGGGCTCGATTGCCGGGACCGGGAGCATCCTGGCAGACGGCGCCACCGCACCCGACACGCCGGCCGGCACGAACGGCGGTGACGCTCCTGGCGGCGGTGGCGGCGGCGGTACCGTCGTGGTCAACGTGGCCACCCTGAGCGCCATCGACATCTCCGCGAACGGCGGCGGTGGCGGCACGCAGACCGGGAGCAGCAGCCAGAACGAGGTCGAGGGCCCCGGCGGCGGCGGGGGCGGCGGCTACATCGCGGTGTCCGGCACCGGATCGCCGAACCTCTCGGTGGCTGGCGGTCTGGGCGGCACGACCAACCGGACGGCCCTGGAGGAATTCCCGTGTGACGGCGCCACGGCGGGCCACGCGGGACAGACCAGCCGGGCCACGAGCAGCTTCATTTACTGCGGCGCCCTGCCGGTCACAACCATCGAGAGTCATCCCTCCGACCCCTCGGGCAGCGCGGTGGGCGTTTTCACCTTCTCGAATACCTCCAGCCCCGTGACCTACGAGTGCATGATCGACAGCGGCAGCTGGGAGGAATGCGAACCCGAATTCAGCACCGACCCGCTGCCCGACGGCTCGCACACGCTCTCGGTGCGGGCCACCGATTCCTTCGGCAACGTCGAGGCAACGCCGGTCACCTTCACGTGGGACATCGATGCCGCGTTGCTGACCACGACGATCGCGACGCATCCGCCGCTGGTTTCGAACACCTCGGACAGCAGCTTCACCTTCACGAACACCGTCACCCCGGTGACCTACGAGTGCAAGATCGACGACGGGGAGTGGGCCACGTGCGACGCCAGCTTCACGACGGGGGATCTGCCCGACGGGACGCACACCCTCTACGTGAGAGCCACGGACTCGACCCCGATCACGGAGGATCCGCCGGCGAGCTACACCTGGACCATCGACACCGTTCTGCCCGACACGAGCATCGCCTCGAATCCGGCAAGCTCCTCGGCCAGCTCGTCGGCCACCTTCACCTTCGAGAGCGACGAGAGCCCGGTGACCTTCGAATGCAAGCTGGACACGGCCGACTACGCCGAGTGCGACGCCACCTACACGGCCACTTCTCTGGCCGACGGCACGCACACCCTGTCCGTGCGCGCGAAGGACGCGGCCGGGAATCTGGACGATTCGCCCGCCACCTACAGCTGGGACGTCAATACCGCGCTGCCGGTCACCACCATCGCCACCCATCCGCCGCTCCTCACCAACAGCCCGAGCGGCGTCTTCACCTTCACCAACACGCGCAGTCCGGTCACCTACGAGTGCAAGATCGACGACGGCGACTGGGCGTCGTGCGAAGCCAGCCATACCACCGACGAGTTGCCCGACGGCGAGCACACCCTGTCGGTGCGCGCCTCGGTGGCGGTCGGCGATGCCGGCTCCCTGGTCGAGGATCCGCCTGTCACCTACACCTGGACGATCGACACCGCGCCGCCCGACACGAGCATCGGGGTCAAGCCGGACGATCCGTCGGCCAGCTCCGTCGGCGTCTTCGGCTTCGCCAGTCCCGACAGCCCGGTGACGTTCGAGTGCAGACTGGACGGCGGCGAGTGGGAGGCCTGCGACGCCAACTACGCCACGCCGGCCTTGCCCAACGGTTCCCACACCCTGGAGGTGCGGGCCAAGGATGCCGCGGGCAACGTGGACCCCGAGCCGGCCACCTACGCGTGGGTCATCGACGCGGTCGATCTGGACGCGGGCGCGCTCGACGGCGGCAGGCCCGATGCCGGCGTCGTGTTGCTCGACGGAGCGGTGGTGTCCCTGGATGGCGGGCCGGCGCTCGATGGGGGAGGCGAGGACGCTCGCGTCGTGGTCGATGCCGGCGAGCGGCTAGACGTCCCCGACCGGCGCGACTTGGGCGACGCCGTCGCTCGGGATGTCGCCGAGGACGGGCGCGACGCAGCAGCCGAAGCCAGGCGCGACACCGGGCCGTCGGCACCGGATGCGAGCCCCGACGCCGCGGTACCGCCTCCGAAGGAGGACGCGGCGCCACCGGTCAACGAGGACGCGGCCGCGCCGGTAGTCACCGAGGTCAAGATCCTGGGCGGCGGCTTCTGCGCCGTCTCGCCCGCGCGCACGGCGTCGCCCGCGGGCTTCGCTCTGCTGGCTCTCGCCGGCCTGGCGCTGCTGCGCCGGCGGCGCCGCCCGTAGGTCGCATCGTCGACGGCAGGGGAGCCCGCGTCGGGGCTCCCCTGGAGCCGGGTGGCGTACCTCGGCGGGGTTTGCGACCCTGCTTCTGTCGTGCGGATGCCACCCGGTGCAAGCGGATGGCCGGCGGCGGGCTGGCTTTTGGGCCGGTGCTGCGCCAGCTATCCCGGGCTCGGTCGTGGGGGTTGGCCCGGGCCAGAGAGAACCGGCGGCGTGCCCCGTGGCGTGCCTTGCGATCCTTGCTCTGCTCGCCTGCAAGATCTCGCGGCTACTCGCAGTATCTGCCCGAGGGGATCTGGCAGGTGCCGCTGATGCACTGGGCGGCAGCCATGCACTGGCTGGTGGCCGCGCAGGTGTAGCCGTCCTGCGTGAGCGCGGCGCAGATCCCCTTGGTCGGCAGGCCGAGCAGAGAGATGGAACCTGCGGTCAGCGTGCAAGCGGCGACACCGCCTGGGGCGCACAGGGTGGCCGGCACGCCCTCGGCAGGCGCCAGCCCGCAGGCTTGGCCGACACCGGCCGTGCCGATCTGGCCGGCGGTCATGGGATTCGCGTCGGTGCTCTTGCCGAAGCAGAGGGTGCCCTTGCTCAGATCGAGGAAAGCGCCCGGGCATTCCACCCCCGCCTCGACGGTCCGGGCACAGGTTCCGGCCGTGGTGCAGAACGTGCCGAGCAGGCAGGGCGCGGTGTTTTCGTCGCAGGCGCCGCCCGACGGGGCGGGCGTGGCGCAAAGCTTGCCCGGACTGCACACGAGCCCGGTCTGGCATTCGTCGTTGCTGCCCGAGGGACAGGGCGCGCCGGAGGCGCCCTTGGCGGCGCATATCCCGCACAGACTGCCGTTGTGGCTGCAGAAGCCACTCGCGCATTGGCTGTTGTCACCGCAGACCGCGCCGTCGGGGTAGGCTCCGCGGAAGCCGCACGCGGGTAGGTTGTTTGCGAAGATGTCGTTGCACGACGCGGTTGCGAGGGATGTGGCACAGGCCAAAATGCCGGCCTGGTTGAGCCCGCTGCCGTTCGACTTGTACTGCTCGGTGCAGGCCTTGGTCAGCCGATCCATGCAGCCGGCCAGATCGCCGTAGCCGGCCTTGAGGAAGAAGGGCGCGCATTCCCAGAGCTTCGCGCACAGCGCGGAGACATGCTCGCAGCCGGGCGCGACGGACTGGCTGTCGGGCGCGCCGACGGTTGACCCGCCCGCGTCGATCGCTGCGTCGGCCAAGGGCTCGGCGGCGTCGGGCAAGGACGGCGCGTCGCTCGAAGCGCCACAGGCTGTAACCAAGGCGAGACAGGCAAGGCAAACGATGTTTCGCATGGAACCTCCACGTCGCAGGGCAAACTGGGTCTCTGAGGATTGTGACACAGGAGGGGGAGAAAACGGGAGCATCGAGAGGTGGGGAATGGTTCAATCCGTCTTGCCCCCGCCTGCAACGCCCGCCTTCGCCTTCTTGGGGTTAAGCCACGGCAGAAGCACGAGCGGCAGTAGCTCGAGGATGGCCCCCGCTCCGAACATGGTGGCGGGTGCCACGCGCTCGGCCAGGCGGCCGCCCAGACGGTTGCCCCACACGCCGCGCAGGTTGAGCAGCGCCATGGAAACCTGGAAGTGCGTGGCCGCGAGGCGCGGGTGGGCGAGGTCCATGAACAGGGCCAGGAGGCTCGCGTACACGATGCCGCTGGCCACGGCGCTGGTCGCGGCGAAGCCGAGCTGGAACCCGTAGCTCGTCCACAGCCCGCGGCAGAGCACGAACGCCAGGTTGAAAGCGGCCACGCCCGCGCAGCCGACGACAAGGGCGCGGCGGCGGCCGATGCGATCCGAGAGCGCGCCGCCGGCAATGGCTGCGAGCGCGGCCACCGCGCTGCCCAGGGTGGAGAGCGTGGCCACCTGCTGTTCGGAGAAACGCAGCGCGCGGGTGAAGAGGGGATAGACGAGGGGAAAAACCAAGCTGTCGCTCGCAAGAGCGCCCCGTTCTACCGTCGCAACACCAGGTTGTTCACCAAGGCGATGGCCACGCTCACGATGGACTCCCCGGCGATCACGCCCGAGGCGACCGGCACGGCGTAGCGCTCGGCGTGCGGCCGGTTGCGGCGCGCCCACAGCCAAGCGGCGACGGCGCCGAGGAGCATGGAGAAGGGGTTGAAGAAGGGCAGGATGAAGCCCAAGCCCAGGCCGACGGGCGAGGGGAGGAAGCGGCGATGTCTGGGCAGCAGGATCTCGAGCGTGGCCAGCCCAGCTCCGGCGAGCAGGCCCCAAACGATTCCGTGGCGGGCCATGACGTGCAGGTTCTCCATCCCTTCCTGGAAGATACGCGCGACGGCCAGCCAGGCCTGGGCGCCGGGGGCGGCGAAGGCCGCAGGAGAGCCGCCCTGGCCGGTAAGCACCGTCGCGTCGGGCACGAGCAAGTGGAAGCCGAGCACGCTGGCGGCGGTCCCCGCGAAGACGCCGAGCATCTGGGCCAGGAACTGCCGGCGCGGGTGAGCGCCCAGGAGGTAGCCCGACTTGAGATCGGTCAACAGATCCGCGCTCGAGGCGGCTGCGTTTGCCGTGATCGACGCGGTCATCAAGTTGGCGGTGGCATTCTGCGGAATCAGCACGCCGTAGAGGAGCTGGGTGATCTTGCCCATGGCGCCGATGGGCGTGATGTCGGATTCGCCCGTGGCCCGGCACGCGACCAGCGCCAGGAAGAAGGTCAAGAGCACGGCCAAGAGCCCGAGGTGCCAGGGGATGCCGAATTGCGTGTGCCCGAGCAAGAGCGTCCCGGCCGTGGCGAAGAGCCCCAGGCCGAGGAACCAGGCGCCCGGAACCTCGGCGACGGCGTAGGGCGCCTTGTTGCCGCGCCCGAGGCCGCGCATGGCGCGCGCGATGGTGCGCCACTGCGCGAAGAACGCGAGCAGCCCGGCCGCGATCATCATGGGCGCCCCGATCCACACGCCGATCTCGCGCCAGGCGCTTGCCGGGCTCTGCGCGGCGCCATTGGCCAGGGCGGCGGGGCCGACGAAGTACATGAGCAGCAGGCCGCCGGCCACCATCGAGGCGCAGATGCGCGGCCCGGTGAGCGCGCCGGCCGCGACCATGACCAGCTTGTGGTCGAGCACGAAGTTCCAACCGCTGGCCGTGTAGGCTGCGCCCGTCTGGGGATTTCTGCCGGGCACCGGGAGCCAGTCGAAGAGCGGGCTGCTGTCGGGCAGAAGACCGTGGCCGCGACGCCAAGGGATGTCCATGGTGACGGGGGGCAGAGCGGCGACAAGCGCCGCGTAGAAGAGCGCGCGCGCCTTGGACGCCGCCTCCTTGCCTTGGCTGTAGAGCGACTGCAAGGTGACGGCGGCGGCGATGCCCGACGGGAAGCGCAGCTTCTCCTGGTTGATCATGTTGCGCTTCATGGGGATGGCCAGGGCCACCCCGAGCAGCGCCAGGAAGAAGGTCCAGCCGGCCAGCACCGGCCAGGGCAGGTGCTGGCCCTGGGGGCTTTGCGCGGTCACGGTCAGCAAGAGCAGAGCCGGCGTGGCCGACACCATGGTGCTGCCCGTCGAGTAGCCGGCCGCCGACGCGGTCGATTGCATGCAGTTGGTTTCGAGGATCGACAGCGGCGAGCGCGCGATGCCGAGTCGCAGGCACAGGTTCCACAGCGAGTAGGACACGATGCACGCGGTGATGGCCACGCCCAGGCCCCAGCCGGTCTTGAGCCCGACGTAGAGATTGGTGAAGGCGAGGAAGAAGCCGAGCACGGAGCCGAGCAGGACCGCGCGCAGGGTGAGCTGCGGCGCCGCTTCCCCGCGAAAGGCGCGTTCGTACCAGGTTGCCTCGTCGAAGCCCGCGACCTCGGCGGGCGGGACGTCGAGCGGCCGGCCGGCCGCGATTTCATCGGGTGCGGAAGCCGGCTTCTGGAAGAACGGCATGCGCAGAACATACAGTAGTGTCGGTTGACACGGGGCCGGCAACCTGCAGAATCCCGTCCATGCGATACATCTGGACCGCCGTCTTCATGGCCATGCTCCTTTGTCCGTCCTGCAAGAAGGAATCTCCGAAGCCGGCGGCGCCCCCGCCTCCCCCGCCGCCACCGCCGCCTGCGGCCAAGGCGCCGGAAGCGCCCAAGGCCCTGCCGGCTCCGCCGGACGTGGCGGCCGTGCCGGCCGAAGCCGAAAGGACATCGAGCGGGCTGGCCTCGCGGGTTCTCGAGAAGGGCACGGGGAAGGAGCATCCCGGGCCCGAGGACACCGTCAAGGTGCACTACACGGGCTGGATGACCGACGGCAAGATGTTCGACAGCTCGGTGGTGCGCGGCACTCCCGCGGAATTCCCGCTCAATCGCGTGATCAAGGGCTGGACCGAGGGGCTTGCGCTCATGGTGGTGGGTGAGAAGCGCCGCTTCTGGATCCCGCCCATGCTCGGCTACGGCGACACCCCGCGGCGGAGCGGCGGCCCCTTCGGCACGCTCGTGTTCGACGTCGAGTTGCTCGGCATCACCAAGGCGCCAAATGCGCCTGCCGTGCCGACCGACGTGGCCGCGGTGCCCAGGAACGCCAAGAAGACGAAATCCGGGCTCGCCTACCGCGTGCTTGCCAAGGGCAAGGGCAAGGTGCACCCGACCGCGGACGACGTCGTGAAGGTGCACTACTCGGGCTGGACCACGGACGGCAAGCGTTTCGACAGCTCGGTGGTGCGCGGCCAGCCCGCCGAGTTTCCGCTGCGCGGCGTGATCAAGGGCTGGACCGAGGGCGTGCAGCTCATGGTCGAGGGCGAAAAGACCCGCTTCTGGATCCCGGGTGAGTTGGCCTACGGCAATGCGGCCACCCCCGGGCGGCCGCACGGCATGTTGGTCTTCGACATCGAGTTGCTCGAGATCAAGAAGAAGTAGCGGCGAGCCCTACACCTGGTCGAAGCCGTCGGGGTGCCGGCGGTGCCACTGCCAGGCCGTGGAGATGATCTCTTTCAACCCGTAGCGCGGCGACCAACCCAGCCCCTCGCGCGCCTTGCGATTGTCGGCGAAGACGGCCGCGGGATCGCCGGGGCGCCGCCCGACGATTTCCGCGGGAATGTCCTGGCCGCTGATGCGCCGGGCGGCCTCGAGCACTTCGAAGACCGAGGCGCCTTGCCCGGTGCCGACGTTGAAGACGTCGGATGGCTTGTCGGCGGCGAGGAAATCCAGGGCGCGGGCGTGCGCCTCGGCCAGGTCGAGGACGTGGATGTAGTCGCGGACGCCGCTCCCGTCCTTCGTCGGGTAGTCGGCGCCGAAGACGCGCAGGACGGGGGCGCGGCCGGTGGCGACCTTCATGACCAGGGGGATGAGATTGGCGACCTGGCGCGGATCTTCGCCGTTTTCGCCGTCCAGCGCGGCGCCGGCGGCGTTGAAGTAGCGCAAGGCCACGCTGCGCAGGCCGTGGCAGGCGTCGTACCACTTGAGGATCTGCTCGACGATGAGCTTGCTCTCGCCGTAGGGGTTCTCGGGCCGGAGCGCGTCGCCTTCCTTGACCGGCAGGGTGCTGGGCGTGCCGTAGACGGCGGCTGTCGAGGAGAACACGAACTTGCGCACCCCGGCCGCGTTCGCCGCCGCGATGAGGCGCAGGCTGCCCCCGACGTTGTTCTCGAAGTACTTGCCCGGATCGGTCATCGATTCGCCCGCGGCCTTGTAGGCGGCGAAGTGGACGACGGCTTCGATCGCGTGGTGGCCGATGACTTCTCTCACCAAGGGGCCGTCGTGGGTGCTGCCCACGATCAGCGGCAACCCGCCCACGGCCCGCCGATAGCCGTGTTCCAGGCTGTCGAGCACGACGACGAAGTCGCCACGGTGGGCCAGCAGCGCGGCGGTGTGCGAGCCGATGTAGCCAGCGCCGCCGGTGACGAGGATGCGCATGCGGGCTACCGGTTCACGATGTGGATGGCCTCGCCCTGCGCTGCCTTGGCGGCCTCCATGATGGCCTCGGACAGGGTGGGGTGGGGGTGGACGGTCATGCCGATGTCCGCAGCCGATGCGCCCATCTCCATGCCCAGGGCCGCCTCGCTGATGAGATCGCCCGCGCCGCCGCCCACGATGTGTACGCCCAGGACCTGGCCGCCGTCGGCATCCATGACGACCTTGGCAAAGCCGTCCGTGTCGAGGTTGGCGATGGCGCGGCCGAGCGCGGAGAGCGGGAACTTGCCCACCTTGACCTCGTGGCCACTCTTCTCGGCCTCCTCGGCGCAAAGGCCGGCGCTGGCGATCTCGGGATCGGTGAAGACCACGGCCGGAATGGCCACGGCGTCCATGGCGGCCGGCCTGTCGGCAATGGCCTCGGCGGCGACCTCGGCCTCCTTCGAGGCCTTGTGGGCCAGCATGGGCTGGCCGGCCACGTCTCCGATGGCGAAGATGTTGGGCACGCTGGTGCGCATCTGGCGGTCGACGGCGACAAAACCGCCGGCGGTCTTGACGCCCGCGATCTCCAGGCCGATGTTTTCGCTGTTGGGCCGCCGGCCGACCGCGACCAGCACCTTGTCGGCCGGAATCTGGACGTCGCCGTCCTTGCTCTCCACGGTCAAAACGGCCTCGCCGCCTTTCTCGACCATGCCTTTGGCTTTCGCGCCGAGGAGGATCTCCATGCCCAGCTTCTTCGCCTTGCGCGCCACCACCTGCACGCACTCGGCGTCGCTGCCCGGCAAAATGGTGGGTAGCGCCTCGACGAAGGTCACCTGGCTGCCGAACTTGGCGTACAGGGTTCCGATCTCCATGCCGATGTAGCCCGCGCCCACCACCACCAGCCGCTTGGGGGGCTCGGCGAAGGCCAGGGCGCCCGTCGAGTCCACGACGCGTTGGTCGTCGAAGGGCAGGTTGGGAATCTGGACAGGGCGGGCGCCGGTGGCGATGACGACGTGCTCGGTCTCGAACAGAACTTCCTTCTGCGAGCCGGCTTCGACGAGCTGGACGGTGCGGGGCGAGAGCAGGGTGGCCGTGCCTTGGCGGTACTCGCAGCCGTTGGCCCGAAGGAGTTGGCGGACGCCGCCCGTGAGCTTGGCCACGACGCCGTCCTTCCACTTCTGGAGCTGGGCGAAATCGACGGTCAGGCCGCCGGCCCGGATGCCCATGTCCGCGCCGTGGGCGGCCTTTTCGTAGAGCTTGGCGGCGTTGATGAGCGCCTTGGACGGGATACAGCCCACGTTCAGGCACACCCCGCCGGGGGCCGCCTTCTCGATGACCACGACTTTCTTCTGGAGTTGGCCGAGGCGAATCCCGGCGACGTAGCCGCCCGGCCCGGCTCCGATGACGACGACTTCGACTCTGGCGATGTCCGTGCTCACGGACGGGGTTCTAGCATTCATTTCGCCTTGGGGCGCGGGCTACCGCAGCCCCTGTCGCACGGCAACCTGGCAGAAGAGGCCGCCTCATGGCACCTTGACCTGCACCGTCAGCTTGGCCTCCCACGAGTCCGAGGCGCCTTCGGGCATGGCCCGGTCGTAGTCGAGCAGCACGACGTTGCCCTCGCCGAGAAAGCGATACGCGAAGCCGGCGATCACGCGGTCGGTGCCCTTGCCGGCCCACGCCCAGCGATCGTAGCGCCCGACCAGGGAGGAATCGATCCAGGGCAGCTTGATCTCGGCGAAGCCCGAGTACCCTTCCGAGGTCAGGGCCGCACCGCCGGCGTCGATCTTGCTCCCGCTCTGGTTGCCGCGTCCCTTGGCGATTTGCGCTGTCGCCACGAAGTACTCGTGCTCGAAGCTCGCCATGCCGGCGTGAAGCCGCCACGCCGGCTCGCCGGGATAGCAATTGGCCCCGTTTTCGTCGCAGACCTGCGGGGGCGTGTTGCCCTTGCCGTAGACGAGCAGGTAGGAGAGCTGCAGATTCGGCAGGATGGGCCCGAGCGGCCGGATGCTGGCGCGCGACTCGAACACCTTGTTCTTGTTGTTCTCGGCCGCGTGATAGCCGCCGCCGTTGTAGACCCCGAAAGCGATGCTGCCGAACTCCCCCGGGTACTCCTTGCTGACGCTTTGCTGGTAGGCCTTGGACAGCTTCTTGCCGAGGAGCATCGCCACGGAGACGCCCGCGTCGGCGGAGTTGAGCACGCCGTTGCGCTCGATGAACATCGTCCCTTGCATGCGATAGCGGTTGATGTGCTCTTCGTAGTCGAACCAGGGCCCATGGACCAGGCCGAACTCCACGCTGGGTTCGCTCATCAGGGCCGTCTCGACGGGCGCGACGAATTTCGCGTACATGTACTTGAGCCGCAGCTTCCAGTCGCCGCCTTCGTCCTGGTGCGTGTCGAGGGTGACCCTCGGCTGGAACCACGGCACGGGCTTCCACTTGAGGGTCAAGTAGCCTCGCGTGATGCGCGCGCGGCCGAATCCCGCGCCGTTGCTTTCGCCGAGGCCGCCCGACAAATACCAGAGCGCGCCGATGCTGACCTTGCTCCACGAGTCGATGGCCTTGTGCGTCCCCGGGGGCAAAAGGGGCGTGGCGGGCGCCGCCTCAGCCTCTTTGGCGGAGTGCGGCGGCAGCGCCGTCGGGAGGGCTGCCGTGGCGGGCGCCGGCGAGGTTGCCGCGCTCTCGGCAACCCGCTCCGCAGGTGCGGCGGACGCCTCGGATGCCGCACCCGGCACGGCTCGGTCCGGCGGGACCGGGGACGGCTCCGCCGCCTCTGCGGGCGGAGCCGCAGGGCCCTGTGCGGGTTGTCCGTAGGCTCTGTGCGCGAAAAGAGCGACCGCAAGAACGGCCGCCCCGAGAATCACTCGCTCGAGCTTGTCAACTACTGGCGCCATCGATTCCTCCGATTGCAGTGGTGTGACGTGAATGTCACACACGCGGACAATCGCGGTTGCATGTGACAGCCAAGTTACGAAATCGAGACAATAGGGGCACTTCGGTTACGACTTGGCTGTTCTTCCCTTGGGTGACCGGCATCGGGGCCAGTCCCGCGGCAAGCGCAGCGACGTTGCGGGGCGCCTTCCGGCACGACCAGGCGCAAGCTCACGAGAATCGGTACGAGTCCCACCCCGTGCCCGCCGTGACAGCGGGCTCCCGATGCTGATACACTGGCGCCGCAGGCCGGTGGTGCGGACGGGGCGCAGGTTCGCCGCCATCGGGGAGAAGGCATGGTCGACCGCGACAAACAGCCCGGCAGTCTGGATCGGCAACAGGTCTTCCGGTCGCTCTACCTGCACATGGTCGAAGCGGTTGCCCTGAGCGAGCTCGTATGCGACGAAACCGGGCAGCCGGTGAACTACCGCATCCTGGACGCGAATCCGCAGTTTCGCCGCTGTTTCGCCGGCGAAGATCGCGCCATCGCCGGCCGGCTGGCGACCGAGGTGTTCGCCACCGTCGAGCCGCCGCTGCTCGCCGATTTGGCGCCGGTGGCCTTGGGCGGGCAGGCCGTGCGTTTCGCGGGTCGGATAGACGCTTCGGGTCGTTTCTACGACATCAGCGTCGTGCCGCTGGGCGAAGGGCACTTCGCCATGATCCTCCTCGACATCACCGAGCGCCGACGGGGCGAGGCGGCACTACGCTTCTCGGAAGAGATCTTCAGGCGCATTTTCGATCTCTTTCCCGGGCCCATCACCTTGGCCGAGACCGACGGCACCATCATCAACTGCAACGAGGAGTTCTGCCGGGCGATCGGCTATACGCGGGCAGAGATCATCGGTCGCAAGACCACCACCTTCTCGACCTGGCTCGATCCCGCCCAGCGCGCGCTGATGTACGCCAGGCTCTCCCAGGGCCAGCCGGTCGACTGGCTGGAGTTCAAGATGCGGCAGCGCGACGGCCAGGTTCGCACCATGCAGATTTCCGGCCGGCCCTTCGAGCTGGCGGGCAGGACGGTCGTGCTGGCCGTCGGCCGCGACATCACCGAGCTGCGCCACCTGGAGCAGCAGATGCTGCACAGTCAGAAGCTGGAGAGCCTGGGCGTTCTGGCCGGCGGCATCGCGCACGACTTCAACAACCTGCTCACCGGCATTCTGGGCAACGCCGATCTGGCGCGCTCCGAGATGTCGCCACTGGCGCCGGCGCGCGCCAGCCTGGAAGGCATCGAGAGCGCCGCCCGGCGCGCGGCCGACCTGTGCCGCCAGCTTCTCGCCTACAGCGGCCGCGGCCGCTTCCTCGTGGAGCCCATCAGCATGCCGGAGTTGGTCGAGGAGATGGGGCACCTGCTCCAGGTCAGCATCAGCAAGAGGGTCGTGCTCAAGTATCACTTCGCCAAGGGCTTGCCCGCGGTCGACGCAGACGCCACCCAGCTACGCCAGGTCGTCATGAATCTCATCGTGAACGCCTCCGAGGCTATCGGCGAGCGTAGCGGTGTCATTTCCGTCACTGTGGGGCTGGCTCACTGCGATGCCGACTACCTCGAAGGTTGTCTCGGTGCCGACAACTTGCAGCCCGGCGACTTCGTCTATCTGGAGGTGGCGGACACGGGGCACGGCATCGAGGCCGCCGACCTCAATCGCATCTTCGACCCTTTCTTCTCGACCAAGTTCACCGGCCGCGGGCTGGGTCTGGCCGCCGTGCTAGGCATCGTGCGCGGCCACCGTGGCGCCATCAGGGTCTACAGCGAGAGCGGCAAGGGCACGACCTTCAAGCTGCTCTTTCCCGCCAGCGAGAGTGGGGCGCGAGAACCGGAAGTCAAGCCCGCACCGGCCGCCGCCCCGCAAACCACCGGCACGGTGCTGCTCGCCGACGACGAGGAAACCATTCGCAGCCTCGGCCGGCGCATGCTGCGGGCCGCTGGTTTCCAGGTCATCATCGCGGCCGACGGCCGCGAAGCCATCGAGAAGTTCGTCGCGAACATGAAGGACATCGACGTCGTTGTCCTGGATCTCACCATGCCGCATTCCGATGGCGAAGCCTGCTTCCGCGAGCTGCGCCAGCTCAAACCGGGCGTCAAGGTCATCCTGAGCTCCGGATACAACGAGCAAGACATCGTCAACCGCTTCGCCGGCAAGGGCCTGGCGGGCTTCGTGCAGAAGCCGTACACGGGCAGCGAGCTGCTGGCGAAGATCCACGAGGTTCTGGGGAAGTAGGGGCGGCTTGTCGGGAAATTGCGGGCCGCCCGCAGGGCCGGTACGCGGGGCGCGGCGAGCGTCTCTCGAGGGCGTGGGCGAGAGCGAGTTCGTGGGCGTTGCGCGGAAGGCGCGAGCCGCGGGCCGCGCACGCACACGTCCACGCGAGCCGCCCACGCGAGTCGGGGCACGCGTGCCGGCTTGCGCTGCTCCGGCCGGATGGTCAGACACGTGCGCCAGTCGCGTGCGCATGACGCACAGGCGGTCTTGCGACGAGTATCCCGACAAGCCGTAGCCACATGGCGCCATCAGTGGCCGGGATCTTTTGACGGGATTCTGGTGGCTCGCCTGGATCCCCGTGGCAGCGTCGTCTTCTGCTCCTCAAGCAACCACGTCGGCCGCGCGAAGACGTCGTCGAACAGGGTCGCGGGCGGCGGGGGCGGGGCGGCCTCCTCGGCGGCGACGGCGGCGCGGATTTCGTCGGCGATGCGCTGCCGGGCCGCGGCCTGCGCTTCCGCGGAAAGGATATCGCTTGCCGCCAGCCAACGGCCGAAGCGCAGCAGCGGATCGCGCTTCTGCCAGGCCGCGTGCTCGCCTGCCTCGCGGTACTGCCTGGGATCGTCGGCGCTGGAATGCGCGCCTAGGCGATAGGTCAGGGCCTCGATGAAGCTCGGGCCGCCGCCTTCGCGCGCCTTGTCCACGGCGGCCTTGACGGTTGCATACATGGCTAGGACGTCGTTCCCGTCCACCCGCTGCGATGGGATTCCGTAGGCCAGGCCCTTGACGGCCAGAGTCTCCGAGCACGTTTGCGCCGCCACGGGCGTCGAGATGGCCCACTGGTTGTTCTGGCAGACCAACACGACCGGCACCCGGTAGACGGCGGCGAAGTTGAGGCCGGCGTGGAAGTCGTCCTCGCTGGTGGCGCCGTCGCCGAAGAAACACAGCGCGACCGTGGCTTCCTTCCGTATCTTGGCCGCCCAGGCAAGGCCGACCGCGTGCGGGATCTGCGAGGCCACGCACGAGGAGGTGCTGACGTGGCGGATGGCCGCCGAGCCGACATGGCAGGGCATCTGGCGGCCGCGCCCGGGGTCGTTGGCCGTGCCCAGCATCTGCGCGATGTACGTGGGCAGCGGCAAGCCCCGGTAGAGGGCGGCCGCGCCCTCGCGCAGGCCTTGCACGAAGTAGTCGGTCTTCTCGATGGCCTCGGCGCCGGCGATGGGGCCGGCCTCCTGGCCGCGCGCCTCGAAGTAGTGACCGACGCGGCCCTGGCGCTGCAGGGGCAGCAGCTGCTCGTCGAGCAGCCGGCTCGTCAGCATTCCTTCGAAGAGCCGAACCAGTCGCTCCGGCGCCAGTCCGGGCACCCGGGACGCGTCGGCCTGGCCGTTCTCGTCGAGCAGGCGGAAAAGGCCGGAGGCGCGCGCGTAGTCCTCGTCGGACCAGGCCTCGACGTTGTCGCAGGTGAGCTGGCCGGAGCGGACATGGGCGGTTGGCTTGTCCGGCAGCATCGGCTAGGTCGCGTCGAGGAAGATGAGGCCCGGCGTCTCGAGCGATCCCTTCAGCTCGGCCACGAACGTGGCGGCATCGTGGCCATCGACCAAGCGGTGGTCCACGGAGAGCGACAGATTCATCCTGTCGCGGATCACGATCTTGTCGTCGATGACCGCCGGGCGCTTGGCGATCTTGTGGATGGCCAGGATGGCCACCTCGGGGTAGTTCACGATGGGCGTGGCCACGATGCCGCCCAGGGCGCCGAGGCTGGTGATGGTGAAGGTCGAGCCGCCGAGATCGCGCTGCGAGACGCGGCCGTTCTTGGCCGCGACCGCCAGTCGGTCCACTTCGCGGGCCAGGTCGAGCAGGGTGCGGCGGTCCGCGTGGCGAATCACCGGCACCATCAGCCCTTCCGGCGTCTGGGCCGCGATGCCGATGTGGTATTCGCGGCGCTGCACGATTTCGCCGGCCGCCTCGTCGAGGGTGGCGTTGAGCTGCGGGTGCTTCTTCAGGGCTTCGACCGCAGCCTTCACGAAAAAGGGCAGGTAGCTAAGCTTGACGCCGTGGCCGATCAGGCGCGCCTCGGCCTTGTCGCGTAGCTCGACCAGCTCGGTGCAGTCGATCTCCTCGACGTAGGTGAACTGGGCGACCTCACGCTGGGTCTTGACCATGTGCTCGGCGATCATGCGGCGCACGCCGCGGAAGGGGATGCGCACGTCGGCCGACGACAGGGCGGCCGGCCCCGGCGTGAGCTGCTCGCTGATGCTCTTGTCGGCCGTGGCGCCCAGCGTGGCGGCGCGCACGTCGGCCGGCGTGATCTGCCCGCCCGGGCCGGAGCCCTTGACGCTGACCAGGTCGACGCCCAGCTCGCGCGCCAGACGGCGCGTGGCCGGGGTGGCCAGCACGGAGCCGGGAGCTGCGCCGACCGCGACCGGGCCCGGGGTCTTGTCCGTGCTCGACACCTCGGCCGGCTTGGTCGTGGCCGGGGCCGCGGCGGTTTCGATCACGATGAGAACCTGGCCCACGGGACAGCGCTCGCCCTCCTTGAAGCGGCGCTCGAGCACGCGACCGGCGTGCGGCGTGGCGATCTCCACCGTGGCCTTGTCGGTCATGACCTCGACCATGGGCTGGTCCTGCTTGAGATCGTCACCTTCCTTGACCAGCCAACGGACGATTTCGCCCTCCGCCATGCCTTCGCCGACGTCTGGCAGCTTGAATTCGTAGGCCATGTTCTCTCCTAGCCGGTGGTGACTCGTTGCAGAGCATCGAGCACACGCTCGCTGTCGGGCAGGTACTCGGACTCGAGCGTGTATGGGAACGGGGTGTCGAAACCCGTCACGCGCAAGATGGGCGCTTCGAGGTGCAGCAGGGCCCGTTCTTGGATGGTGGCGCAGAGCTCGGCGCCGAAGCCACAGGTGCGCGGGGCTTCGTGGACGATGACGACGCGGCCGGTCTTGTGCACGGATTGCAGGATGGCCTCGATGTCGAAAGGCAAGAGCGTGCGCAGATCGATGACCTCGACGTCGTAGCCGAGGCTGGCGCCCTTGTCCGCGGCCTCGGTCGCCACCTGCACCATCGCGCCCCAGGCGAGGATGGTGACCGAGCGATCGGAGCGCGCGGCGGCCCGGCGGACGATGCGCGCCTGCCCGATGGGCACCGTGTGCTCGCCGGTGGGCACCTCGCCCTTGGCGGTGCGGTACAAGCGCTTGGGCTCGAGGAAGATCACCGGATCCTCGCCGCGGATGGCCGAGGCGAGCAGCCCCTTGGTGTCGGCCGGGGTCGAGGGATA
>JAFGPX010000216.1 GCA_016935975.1 Deltaproteobacteria bacterium | reverse complement strand
GCGCCTTCGACCTGGTTCGATATCCGGAGGCGGCCGGTCACCTGAGCAACGCGGCCACGGTGCTCGCCGAGCTGGCCGAGCGTCTCGCCGCGCGCAAGCTCGTGGCCGTCGCGCCCCTCGTCCGGCTTCCGGACGTGCAACGCCTCGGGTTCTTGCTCGACACCGTCGGGCAGAGCGAGATCGCCACGCCGCTGGCTGAGTGGCTTGCCACGAAGCAACCGCGTGCCGTACTCCTGCAGCCGGGAGAGGCGGCGGACGGCGAGGCCGATCCGCGATGGCGAGTCGTGGCGAACGCCGAGCTGGAGGTGGACGTTTGATCCCGCGCGCCAACATCACGGCCTGGCGCAACGTCGCGCCCTGGCCATCCAACGAGCAGGTCGAGCAGGACCTTGTGCTCTCCCGTGCGCTGGTCGCCATGTTCAACGAGAAGGTCGTGGCCGACCGAGTCGTCTTCCGTGGCGGCACCGCTTTGCACAAGCTCTTCTTCGGGGCGGGCGGCCGCTACTCGGAGGACATCGACCTCGTGCAACGCGATGCCGGACCGATCGGCGAGCTCATCAACGCCATCCGTGAAGCGCTCGACTCGTGGCTCGGCAGCCCGAGGTGGAAGCAGGGCCAGGGACGCTTCACGCTCTACTACCGCTTCGAGACCTCCTTCGCGCCGGTCTCCACCAGGCGGTTGAAGATCGAGATCAACACCCGCGAGCACTTCGCCGTCCTCGGGACCGACACGCGACCGTTCACCGTCGAGAACCCGTGGTTCACCGGCACGGCCGCGCTCGCGGTGTATCACCTCGACGAGCTTCTCGGCACCAAACTGCGCGCCCTCTACCAGCGCAAGAAGGGGCGCGACCTCTACGATCTCTGGCTCGCGCTCGGCACGGGCAAGGCGAGCCCCGACCGCGTCGTCGAATGCTTCCGGCGCTACATGGGTCACGACGGCGCCGCCGTGTCCCGCGCCGAATTCGAGGCCAACCTCGCGGCCAAGCTCGCGAGCGCCGTGTTCCTCGAGGACCTCCGTCTGCTGATTCCGCCCGAGGTCGAGTACGACCCCGCGAAGGCCGCGGACGTGGTGAAGGACGAGCTCATCACCAGGTTGCCCGGCGAGCCGTGGAAAGGCGTTGAGTCGTGAGCACGTTGCCCACGCCCGCCTCGGCGGCAACAGAGAACCAACCGAAGACCGGCACCAAGCTGCCCAAGACGGTCGTCGGGCTGGGGCTCGTCAGCCTGTTCACGGACATTTCCAGCGAGGCGATCTTCCCCCTGCTCCCCGTGTTCCTGACGACGCTCGGCGCCTCCAACGCCATCATCGGCCTGATCGAGGGCGCCGCCGATCTCGTCGCGAACGTCCTCAAGTACCTGACCGGGCTCGTCGCCGATCGGCGAGCCCGCCTGAAGCCGCTTATCATGATCGGCTACGGCGTATCGACGGTGATCCGCCCACTCGTCGCCTTCGCTGTCACTCCGTGGCACGTGCTCGTCGTGCGGGTCGGAGATCGAGTCGGCAAGGGCGTGCGCACGAGCCCGAGAGATGCGCTCATCGCCAACGCGACGGAACCCTCCATTAGGGGACGCGCCTACGGGTTCCACCGCGCCATGGATCACGCCGGCGCGGCCATCGGCACCCTGCTGGGCGCCGGGCTGCTCTGGTATCTGGGCGCGGCCACCGCCGAGTCCGCCACCGCCGACCAGATGCGAACCGTGTTTCTCTGGGCCGCGGTGCCCGGCGTGTTCGCGATGATCGCGCTCGCCCTGACCCGAGAGCCGCCGAGGTCAGAGCCGGTGCCGGCCGCGACTGGAGCGACAACGGCGCTGCCGCCAGCGTTGAAGCGGGCGCTCCTGCCAGTGGCGCTGTTCGCCTTCGCCAACGCCACCGACGCGTTCATCATCGTCAAGGCCGCGCGCCTCGGCGCTTCGCCGATCCTGGCGCCGCTCCTCTGGCTGGCCCTCCACGTCATCAAGGCGAGCACCGCCACCGCCGGAGGCCGACTGGCAGATCGCTACGGGAAGCGCAACGCCCTGGTGCTCGGTTGGTCCGTCTACGCCGTCACCTGGGGCGCAGTCGGCTTCGCCGAGAGCATCCCGGTCCTGTTCGTGCTCACGGCCATCTACGGAACCTCCCACGGTCTGGTCGAGGGAGCGGAGAAGGCCCTGATCGCGGAGCTCGCGGCCGGCAGCGGCAAAGGCAAGGCCTTCGGCTCCTACAACATGCTCATCGGCCTCGCGGCGCTCGCTGCCAGCACAACTTTCGGTCTGGTGTGGGACCGGTTCGGCAGCGCCGTAGCGTTCGCCGGCTCGGGCGCCATCGCCCTGCTCGCCGCGGGGGTCCTGCTGGCGGTTGTGCCCGGCCAGCGGCCCCCCGATGTCGTCGAAAGGAGTCGCCCATGAAAATCGTCGACCTCCCAGATGACAAGAAGGATCTCTTTTGCCTGTGCCTGGAGGACTGGTCGGACGACGCCAAGGAGGCGGGACCCAAGCGCCGCGAGTGGTTGGATCGATGCCAGGCACACCACGGGCTTCGGGCGAAGCTCGCCCTCGACGACAACGGGGTCGAGGGCGGGATGATCCAGTACGTGCCCATCGAGCACTCGAGCGTGGGCGGCGAAGGGCTCTACTTCGTTTACTGCATCCACGTCCACGGCTACAAGCAAGGGCGCGGCAACTTCCAGGGGCACGGGATGGGCAAGGCGCTGCTCGCTGCCGCCGAG
>JAFGPX010000215.1 GCA_016935975.1 Deltaproteobacteria bacterium | reverse complement strand
CTGCTCCGGCCGCCGCCAGCCCGTTCGCCCCACCGTCCGTATCCACATCGGTTCCCGCCACCGCGGTACCGGCCATCCAGCCCCCCCACGCCTCCCCCTTCTCCCCGCCCCCCGTCGAAACCGTCCCCTGCCCGAATTGCGGCAAGCAGGTGGCGTCGGCATTCGCCTTCTGCGGCGCCTGCGGCCATCGCATGAAGCCCGCTCCCGGAGCCGTGGCCGAAGCGGCGATCGCGCACGCCGATGCCGTGGCCGCGCCCGTGGCTCGCGTGGCGCCGCAGGGACACCTGACTCTCATCCGTCCGGATGGAACCGAGGGAGGTGTCTGCCCGTTGCACGAGGGCGCGAACTTGGTCGGCCGCGGCCAGGGGCCGCTTTTCGATGCCGATCCCTACCTATCGCCTCGGCACGCCGAGTTGGTCCTCACAGAAGCCGGACTCGAGGTGCGCGACCTGCGCAGCTTGAACGGAGTCTTCGTCCGAATCACCGAGGAGGAAACCCTGGAATCCGGCGACAGCTTCCGTATCGGCCAGGAGCTGCTGCGCTTCGACGCCATCAATCCGCCGACGCCGATCGAGGACGGCACGGAGATCATCGGCACGCCGAATCCCGGATACTGGGGCCGTCTCTCCGTGGTCGTGGGGCGCGACCTGGATGGACCCGCTTTCCCGCTCTTCGACGAGACGGCCAGAATCGGTCGTGAGCGGGGCAACATCCTCTTCCCTGAGGATGGCTACGTCTCGGGAGCACACTGCGAGCTTGGCACGCGCGATGGCCGGGTCTATCTCAAGGACCTCGGGTCGTCGAACGGCACGTTCTTGCGCGTTCGCGAAAGCCGCACCGTACCGTCTGGCAGCCTCATGTTGATGGGCCAGCAGCTCTTCCGCATCGCCTACAGATAGCGCCCGACGGAGGCCACAGCCCCACTGGACGACAGCGCCGCTCGCCAGGGATCGTCGCGGGCGACTCCCAGCCCTCCCGAAGGGCTGCTCACTCGCTCTTTACTTCTTCTCTCCCGTCTTGCCGAAGAACAGCTGGCGCATGTTGCCGGTCTGCTTGGCCTCCATGTAGCGGAAGCCGCTCGGGATCTTGTATCGGCTGCCATTGTCGAAATCGATGGTGACATCGACCGGCCCGTTGTCACCAGGCGGCGTGACCACGGTGATCTTGCTTTTCGACGAAATCACCACCTGCTCGCAGACGTGCCTGCCGAACATGACGCGAGCCTGGGTCTTGCCGGGCTGAAAGCCAGCTCCGACGATGTCCACCCGGTCACCGCCAGCGGTGATGCCTTGGGGCGGCTCGACACGGTCGATGTGAATCTTGCCACTTTCCTCACAAGACACCACCAAGCCCAAAACGAACAAGGTCGTCGCCAGCCGAAAGACGCGTTTCATGTGAGCTCCTCCTCGGTGTGGTGGCCACCTTAGCCCGCATGCCTTGGGTGGTCAACGAAGACTCGCTCTGACGCAGCGGGGAAAATCGGGAGCAGGATTCCGCGGCTCCCTGGATGTCGGGCTGTCCCTGGTTGGCGACATTGGTAAGCTGCGCCCGCGAATGCAGCCGTCCAGTTCGCTCCAGGACCTCTTTTTCGCGCTCGCGCGCGAGTCTTCGGCGAGAATGAAGCCGCCGGGTTGTCTTGAAATATGCGGCGCCCCACCGTCCCTTGGCGCAGCCATCGCCGCCTACCTGGCGCAGGCTCACGAAAACCTCGTGCTGTACGTGGTTGCCGACGAAGACGAGTGCGACGCGCGCCGGACGACACTCGACTTCTTCCTCGGCGCCCACCAGCACCAGCCCGACGACCCGCTGGCACCGTCGTCCGCCATGAGCCTGCCTGCGGTGGAAACCTCCCCCCACGCCGAGGTGCAGCCCGACCGTCGCGCGACGATGGACCGTTTGGCGCTGCTCTGCCGGCTGGCCAGCGGCCTGGCCCCCTCCGTGCTCGTGGCCTCCGCAGCCGGCCTCTTTCGGCGTGTGATCCCGCCCGCGCCGTTTTCCCAGCTCTGCGGCACGGTGACGGCAGGCACGGCGCTCGACCGGGACGCCCTGGTACGCGATCTGCTGCGCGGGGGCTTTGCTCGGGTCGCCGTCGTGGACGATCCAGGCACCTTCGCCGTGCGCGGCTCGGTGATCGACGTCTTCTGCCCGCTCTACCGGCATCCGACGCGCATCGAACTGGACGCCGACCGGGTGGAATCGCTGCGTCTGTTCGACGCGGCCACGCAGCGAACCCTGCGCCCCATTGACCGGCTGCTGTTCCATGCCGTGCGTGAAACCGTAGCCACCCAAGGCTCGACACCACGCCAGCGCGTGCTTGAGGCCGCTGACCGCGTCGGTTATCCCTCGAGCAAGACGCGCAGCGTATTGGAGCATATCGAGGCAGGCGAGGAGTTCTTCGGCATCGAGGCGCTGGCTCCGGTGTTCCACGAGCGCATGGCCTGCATCTTCGAGTACCTGCCCCCAAACACGGTAGTGGTCGTGGAGGAGCCGCACGCGGTGCTGGAGCAGGTGCGGCGGGGAATGACCCGTCTACGCGAGAGCGCGAAACTCCGGCAGCAAGAGCACCGGCTCGCGCTGGAGGCACGTGAGTTCCTCCTGGACGAGAGCGAGGCGCACAGCGCTTTGAGCATGCATCCGAGAATCGAGATCCACAGCGTGGAGATCGAACCGGCCCCGGTCGCACAAGAGACAGCGGCGCGGCGGATCCGTGTCTCGGCTCTCCCCACCGCGTCCTTGCGCGCCGAGTTGCTCAGGCAACGCGGCGAAAACGACATCGGCCCCGTGCTAGCGCGCCGACTGCGCGCGTGGGCCGACGGCGGCTCGCGCGTCGGCCTCGTCGCACCCAGCCGGGGGCACGCCGATCGCCTCGCCGCCCTGTTGTCCGCGCTGGGGCTTTCCCCCGAGATCCGACGCGACGCCGGCGGGCTCGCGTGGCTCCGCCAAGACCAGGGTCCGGCACTGTCCGTGCTGGTGGGACCGCTGGCGTGTGGCTTCGCTCTCCCGAGCGACCGCCTAGTCCTGATCGCCGAAGAAGAGGTTTTCGGCCCCCGTGCGCACCGCCTCCCGCCACCGGTCAAGGCGTCGTCCTTCGGTGACCTGTCCGGGATCTCCGAAGGCGATCTCGTCGTCCACGATGAGCATGGCGTGGGCCGCTACCGCGGCCTCGCCAAGCTGACGCTTCGAGGCGTCGCGCAGGACTTCCTGCATCTCGAGTACTCGGGAGGCACGCTGTACCTGCCGGTCTACCGCGTGTCCGTGATCCATCGCTTCGTCGGCGGTTCGCCCGAAACCGTGCGCCTCGACAAGCTAGGCGGCGCCACGTGGACGGAGAAACGCCGGCGCGTCTCGGCCGCCACCCGCAAGATGGCCGAGGAGCTCTTGCAGCTCTACGCCCAGCGCCGCGCCCTGCCCGGCCATGCCTTCCCGCCCCCAGACGCCATCTTCGGCGAATTCGAGGCAACCTTCGCTTTCGACGAAACCGCCGACCAAGAGCGCGCCATCGGCGAGGTGCTCGCCGACATGCAGGCCGATACGCCGATGGACCGCCTGGTGTGCGGCGACGTCGGCTACGGCAAGACCGAGGTGGCCCTGCGCGCCGCATTGCTCGCGGTGCTGGGCGGCCAGCAAGTCGCGCTGCTGGCGCCGACCACGGTGCTCGTCGAACAGCACTACGTCACCTTCCGCGAACGCTTCCGCGATTTCCCGGTACACGTGGCCGCGCTGTCGCGCTTTCGCAAGCCGGCCGAGCAGAAGGCCATCGCGCGCGACATCGAGCTAGGCATGATCGATGTGGTCATCGGCACGCATCGCCTGCTGTCCCGCGACGTGCGTTTCAAGCGGCTTGGTCTGTTGGTCATCGACGAAGAGCAACGCTTTGGCGTGAGCCACAAGGAGCGCCTCAAGGCGATGCGCTCGCAGGTAGAGGTGCTGACCCTGACCGCCACGCCAATCCCGCGCACCCTGCAGATGGGCCTGGCCGGCCTGCTCGAGATCTCGGTGATCGCTACGCCGCCGGCCGACCGTCTGGCCATCCGCACCTTCGCGTGCCATTTCGACCCCGCCCTCCTCGGCGAAGCCATCGCCAAGGAGTTGGCGCGCGGCGGGCAGGTCTTCTTCGTTCACAACCGCATCGAGGATCTGGCGAAGTGGACCAAGGAGATTCGCGCCATCGCGCCGTCGGCCCGCGTGGCCATGGCCCACGGCCAGATGGGGGAACGCCAGCTGGAAAAGGTGATGATCGATTTCGTCGATGGTCACTACGACATCCTGTGCTGCACCTCCATCATCGAGTCCGGGCTCGACATCCCCCGCGCCAACACGATGATCGTCAACCAGGCGGACCGCTTCGGTCTGGCGCAGCTCTACCAGCTGCGCGGCCGCATCGGCCGGTCGCGCGAGCGCGCCTATTGCTACCTGGTGGTACCGGACGATCACAGACTCGGCAAGGAGGCCACGCAGCGACTCGCCGTGCTTCAACGTTTCGCCGAGCTCGGGGCCGGCTTCCAAATCGCAACCGCCGATCTGGAGATTCGCGGCGCGGGTGAGCTGCTGGGAGCAAAGCAGTCCGGCCTGTTGGCCGCTGTCGGGTTCGACACCTATGCGCGGCTCCTCGAGGAGGCCGTGGCCGAGCTGCGCGGACAGCCCATCAAGCCGGAACTCGATCCCGAGATCACGGTGGACGTGCCCGCCTTTCTTCCTGACGACTACATCCCCGATCCCGGGCAGCGCCTCGAACTCTACCGCCGCCTGGCCCAGGCCAGCGGCGAAGACGACGTGCGCGCCATCGCGGCCGAGATCGAAGACCGCTACGGGCGCCTTCCCGACGAGGCCCAGCTGCTCTGCGAGGTCATGGTCGACAAGACGCTCGTGCGCAGCATGGGTGCGCGGGGCTACGAACTCGGCCCGGCGCGCATGCTGCTCTCGCTCGGTCCGGAACCGCGCCTCGAACCCGCCAAGGTCATGCGCCTGGTGCAACGCAAGAACAGCCTCTGGAGACTCACCCCTGACATGCACTTGAGCTACGCTTTCACCGAGAAAGAGCGGGGAGACCGCATGGCCGCCGCCCGCGCAAGAATCCGCGAGGTGGCCGCGTGCACGGCGCAGAAGCGCTAGCCCGGCGCTGGCTCTTCTCGGCGAAGCCGCAGGCCCGATCGCGCAAGGCACAGCCAGGTCGGCGCGCCCCCCGGACTTGCCCAGTTGCAGCCGCCCTCAGGGTGTGCGATGCAAGCCGCATGCGTTGCGGGATCCTCCTAGCCGCGGCTGTTCTCGCCATCGGCTGCAAGGCAAGAACCAAGTCCAACCCCAAGGGCTCGGCGGAACCGCAGACCGTGCTGGCCCAGGTGGACGACAGAACCATCACAGAGGCGGACCTCAAGGATCTGCTGGCGCGCTACGCCAACCAGCCCTTCGTGCTCGCCCGCTACTCCTCCATCGAGAAGAAGAAGGAGTTGCTGGACAGCCTGATTCGTTACCACGTGCTCGCCATCGAGGCGCGCAAGCGTGGCTACGAGCGCGACCCCGAGGTGCAGCGTGTGGCAAAGGACAAGATGGTCCGGCTCTTCACCCAGCAGGAGATCGACGACAAGGTCAACGTGTCGGACGTGTCGGAGGCGGAGGTGCGGAGGTTCTACGAGGATCATGCTGCGGAGTACGTCCGCCCGGAAACCGTGCGAGTGAGCCAGATCTTGATCAAAGACAGGGCCAAAGCACAAAGAGCTCTGGTTGCTGCCAAGACTTTGCCGAGAACGGATCTCAAGGCGTTCCGTGACCTCGTGGCCCGCGAATCCGAAGATGCGGATTCCAAGCAGCGCGGCGGGGATCTGACCCAGTTCGACCGCGCCACGACCCAGCATCCTCCCGCCGTGGTAGCTGCGGCCTTCGCGCTCAAGGAGATCGGCGCTCTCTCGGACCTGGTGGCCACCGACAAGGGCTACGCCATCCTCAAACTGACCGAGCGACGGCCTGCGGTGTCGCGTACCTTCGAAGAGGTGAGACCGGAGATTCGAAAGCGCTTGCTGGAACATCTGCGCGCCACGATGAAGAAGAAACTCCTGGAAGAGGCGCGCAAGTCCGTCAAGGTGGAAATTTTCGAGGACCAACTTGCCAAGCTCGATCTGGCGACCGGCCTGGCTCGACCCGATCCGTCGCGATCGCCCGCACAACGGCCGAGTCTGGACGCTGGCGCCGTGGTAGGAAACCAACCGTGAGATCCTTGCGCGTCGTCTCTGCTCTCGTCGTGCTCACGCTCACCTGGCCCGCCCCGGGCCGAGCCCGCGTCGTAGAAAGCCTAGCGGCGCTGGTGGGGGACGACATCATCCTGCAGAGCGAAGTCGAGGAACGCGCACTGCCACTCCTGGCGGAGATCGCCTCCATCGCCAATCCTACCGAGCGCGAGGCGCGCGCGAACGCCATCCGGCGCGAAGTGCTAGAACGGCTGGTGCAGGACCAACTGCTCGCCCAGCAGGCCACCGAGCTGAAGTTGACCGTCAGCAGTGACGAGATCGACCGCGCCATCGAGCAGATCAAGCGCGACTACGGTCTCAGCGATGCGCAACTCAAGGACGAACTGCGCAAGCAAGGGTTGACCGTGGCCGCCTATCGCCTGAACACCAAACGCGAGATCCTGAAGTACCGCGTCCTCAACATCGCGGTGGGCTCCAAGATCAACGTCGGCGACAGTGAGGTGCGAAGCTACTACGACCGCCACATGAGATCGGCGAACGTGCAGGTCCGCGCCAGCCACATCTTCGTCGCCATCCCCGAAGACGCCGACAATGCGACCGTCGTCGAACGCGAGAAGCTGGCCAAGGCCCTGCTCGTCCGCGCGCAAGAGGGAGAGGACTTCGCCAAGCTCGCGCGCGAATACTCCGAGGACGCCGGCACGCGTAACGACGGCGGCGACCTGGGCTTCATCGGACGCGACATCCTGCCCAAGCCGCTCGAAGAGCTGGTGTTCTCGATGCACCTGGGCGAAATCCGCGGTCCCGTGCGCGCCGACCGGGGCTTCCACGTCATCAAGCTAGTCGACAAACGCACCAAGGAAGCCAAGCCTTTCGCCGACGTCGAGGACGAGATCCGCATTCGCCTGCGCCAGCGCGAGATGGAGCGCCAGACCAAGATCTACCTGGGCGAGCTACGAAAGAAAGTGCTCGTCGACATCCGACTCTAGCCATGGGCACGGCAGGAATCCTGACGCCCACGCCGATGGCTGGTTTCGGCGCATCGGCCGATGCAGTCGCCGCCGCCTTGAGGCCGCTCTCGCCGGCCGCGGCCTTCTCCACCGAAGTGGTGCTGCCAACGGATGGCGGGCCCGTGGCATCGAGCGGGGCCTGACACAATCGCTGGAGTCACGAAGGAGTCCCTATGGCAAAGCAAGAGTTCGGCATCGTCGGGCTGGGAGTCATGGGGCAGAATCTCGCGCTCAACCTCGCCAGCCGAGGTTTCTCCGTGGCCGGCTTCGACCTCGAACAGAGGCAAGCCGATGTCTTTGCCGCCAAGACCGCAGGCAGGAACATCCTCACCTGCCGCACGCAGGTCGAGTTCCTCGGCCAACTCGCCGCACCGAGACGCATGCTCATCATGGTTCCGGCCGGACCGCCCGTGGATGCCGTGATCGCGACCCTGCGACCCCGCCTCGTGCGAGGGGATCTGCTCATCGACGGCGGCAACACATGGTTCCGCGATACCGTCCGCCGCATCAGCGAGTTGGAGGGAAGCGGCATCCTGTACATCGGCGCCGGCATCAGCGGCGGCGAGGAGGGCGCCCTTCGAGGGCCATCGATCATGCCTGGTGGCAACCCCGAGGCCTGGCCGCTGGTCCGTCCGATTCTGCAGGCCATGGCGGCCAAGGCCGAAGACGGCTCGCCTTGCTGTGAGTGGATCGGCCCGGGCGGCGCCGGCCACTTCGTCAAGATGGTCCACAACGCCATCGAGTACGCGGACATGCAGATGATCTGCGATGCCTTCTGGCTGGTCGAGCGACTGCTCCGCCTGCCGGCCGCGGAGGCAAGCCGAATCTTCGCGGCCTGGAACGACGGCGAGTTGTCGAGCTACCTCGTGGGCATCACGGCCACCATCTTGGCCCGCGAGGATCCCCAGACCGGCCGGCCGCTCGTCGATAGCATTCTGGACGCTGCCGGGCAGACGGGCACCGGGAAATGGGCGGGCCAAGTCTCGCTCGACCTGGGCGTGGCCGCGCCCACCATCGCCGACGCCGTGTTCATGCGCACACTCAGCTCGCTCAAGAGCGAGCGTTCGGTCGCGTCCGCCGTGTTGTCCGGCCCCACCCCCGCTTTCACCGGCGATGTGACGGCGTTTGTCGAGATGATCCGCAAAGCGCTCTATTGCTCGAAGATCTGCGCCTATGCCCAGGGTTTCCAGATCCTGCGCGCCGCCGACCGGGAGTACGGCTGGCGTCTCAAGCTCGGCTCGATCTCGGCGATGTGGCGCGCCGGCTGCATCATCCGGGCACGCTTCCTCGACGAGATCAAGGCGGCCTACGAGCGCGAGCCGGCGCTGGCCAACCTGCTGCTCGACGGCCATTTCGCGTCGGCGCTGGCGTCGTACCAAAACGACTGGCGGCAGGTGGTCGCGATCGCGGCCCAAAATGGACTGCCGGTGCCCGCCTTCATGAGCGCGCTCGGGTACTACGACAGCTATCGTTCGGATCGGTTGCCGGCCAACCTGTTGCAGGCGCAACGCGACTACTTCGGCGCGCACACGTACCGCCGCATCGACAAGGAGGGAAGCTTCCATACCGAGTGGTTCGCGTGACCCGCTGGCCGTAGGGCCTGGCTTCGTCCGCCGTCGCCGACAGTGGCGTCGTTTCCGCTTCGCATGAGCAGGCGGAATCTCGCATACTCAACCTATGGTGCGCGATGCGGCACGATTCATCGTGGTGACTGCCGCCATCACGACCTTCGGTCTGGCCGCGGGTTGCGGAGATCTCGATGACACATCGGAGCCAGACCGGCGTGACGCATCCTCGGCCGGCAGCGACACGAGCCCCGCTCGACCGGATGCCCCGGGCCCACCACTCGACACCCAAGCTCGCTACGACGCTGGCGCCGCGGCCGAGACACCCCAGGCTGCCCCCGTCCGCATCGTCGTGATGCCCGACACCCAGTACTACGCCGCGGCCTATCCCGAGGTCTTCTTGGGACAGACAGACTGGATTGTCGCGCAGAAGCCCGCGCTCAACATCGCCGCGGTCCTGCACGTAGGCGACCTCGTCGAAGCGGATACCCCAGAGCAGTGGCAAGTCGCCAGCACTTCGATGCACAGACTCGATGACGTCGTGCCGTACGTGGTGGTCCCCGGCAATCACGACACCGACAGCCAGCGCAACTCCCTCATCAACGACTACTTCGGTCGGGCCTCCATGTCTTGGATCGCCGGAACGATGATTGCGGGCCAGATCGAGAACAGCTTCGCCCTGCTCGACATCGGTCCCCAGCCATGGCTGGTGCTCGGGCTGGAGTTCGGCCCGCGGGACGCGGTCGTGGCCTGGGCCGACACCGTGCTCAAGGCCTACGCCGACCGTCCCGCCATCCTCCTGACCCATGCCTACCTGTACCACGATGGCACCCGCTACGACATCGCTGTGTCCGGATCGGATCCTTCCCAGCCCAACTACCAGTACTGGATCCCACAGTACTTCGAGTTCACGCCCGACCAGGGCATCAACGACGGAGAAATGCTCTGGCAAAAGCTCGTGCTGCCCAACCCGAACGTGCGCTTCGTCTTCTCGGGCCACGACACCGGCGATGCGCGCCTGACCAGCACCCGGCCCGACGGCTCCCGCGTCCACCAGATGCTTTCCGACTACCAGTGGTACGGCGGCGTCGACTTCGGCTTCGGCTATCTGCGCGTGCTCCAGCTCGACTACGGCCAGAAGACCATCAAGGTCGAAACCTACTCACCGTACCTCCAGGAGTACCTGACCGACGACGCCAACCAGTTCGCCCTCGACTGGAACCTGTAGCCGGCGGGATCCGAGGAGCGCGTTGTCCATTCGATGGCCCGTTTTCGCATCGACGACGAGCGAGTACCGGCGCAGGGAGTTGATGGCTCTGCAGTTGTCGGCAGAGCAGCCGGGCGGTGGGATGGGCGGGCAGCGAGTCGGGCATCTATCTCCGGAACGTGCGTCGGACTCGCGTCGCGGGCGTCGGCGCTAGGACTTCGGGGCAGGCGGCGGAGCGAAGGTCATGGGCGGCAGAAAGGCGTCGTAGAAGAAGGCGAAGTCGCGGCGGACTTGCTCCTCGGTGAGCCCGTACTTGGCGAGGTCGTACTTGTGCTCGGACTCGTGCTTGCGCTGCTTGCCGCCCTGCTCGGCGATAGCCGCGCGTAGCGCGGGCGTGATCTCGTGCCCCAGGAACTTGCACATCTCGGCCATCAAGCCCTCGAAGTCCACCATCATGCGGTCGTAGCGCACGAGGAAGACGCGGCTTCGGTCGATGGCGCCGCTCTGCCACTCCTCGTGGAATCGGTCGAGCAGGAGCAGAAGCCCCCGGTACACGCGCTCGAACCACCGCTTGCGCAGCTCTTCCGGCAGCTTCCAGAAGCCGAAGCCACGATCGAGCGCGCCGGTGACGAGGCTCATGGTGCTGGGAATGATGGCCAGCGGATCGCGGGCCAGATACAGCACCTGGGCCTCGGGGAAAGCCTTGAGGAACTGCGGCAGTCGGGTCGAGAGCGAGAACAGCTTGGCGACGTTGCGTTCGGATTTGTGCAGCACCAGGCTACGCCGCCACAGCTTGTCGAGCCACGCGAAGTCGCGGCGGGAAGCGTCGCGCACGCGCGGATCGAAATGCAGGTAGTGGTCCGGCTCGTCGAAGGCGAGGAAGAAGCCGTAGAGGAAGAAACCGTCGAGGTAGCGGAACAAGACGGCCACGTCGTCGGTCTCGACCGACGAGAGGCTGGTGTCGTGCACCTTGCTAGCGTGGAACTTGGCCGGGCTTATCCTCTCGAGCAAGGGCAAGAAGGGCCGGAAGAGCTTCTGAATGATGAGCGAGGGGTAGAGCATCATGAAGAGCTCCATGCCGCAGCCAAAGCCCTTGTCCGCCAGAAAGCGCTGCAAGAAGGTCGTGCCGGTGCGCGGGTTGCCGACCAGGACGATGGCCCGGTTGGCGCGCACCCGTCCGAGCTTCGGGAAGAACAGGTGATCCAGTGCCATGCCGACGGCGATGATGGCGCGCAGTACACACCACATGAGCGCCACCATGATGGGCAGGACCCTGCGGCCGAAGGCTCTGCGCATGATGCGGTAAAGGTGGCCCATACGGGAGAGAGTGCTGTCCATGACGTGCTCCTCAGGTGACGGCGCTTGCTTGCGCAAGGCCCGTTTTCGAACGAAGCCCGGAAAGGGTCAAGCTAGGGGGTTGGGCGAATCGGCGGTCGAGACAGCGGGCCCGTTCGAGGGAGATAGAAACAGTGCAAAATGCCGAGCTCGGTCCAACTCGCCAGCGGAGAGACGCGGACGGCGGCGCGCAGTCCATTCGAAGGCCGTTTTCGCATCGTCGCATCGCAGAATGTCCGATAGTCCCGGTCATGTCAACCGGCCCCCTGCGCCCGAGCGCTTCGCGCAGATCCGGTTCTGGCACAAGACGACGTCGACGGTCCTGCCGTCCTCCGTGCCCGCCCCATCGCGAGCCCCGCGCCTGCCCGTTTGCCGGCATCCCACCGCGGCACCGGACGGCGCAACGACGGTCCATCGGACCAGGGAATGCGAGGCAGATGGCCGTCCATCCACGGAACGATCGTCCCCCATCACCTCACGAGGGCCACCATCGCCCTGTCATTCCAACTGTGTGTACGACTGCGCAGGAGCGCAACCGAAACCCAAGCGGGCTGATGCGCGAAAACAGGAGGGACGGGGCCCGCCCTCACCCCGGCGGCCAGCCGAAAGAGCGCCCGGCCAGCACGTGCAGGTGAACGTGGAAGACCGTCTGGCCGGCGTCGGGGCCGGCGTTCATGACCACGCGAAACCCGCTGTTGCCGTGGCCGGCCTCACCGGCCAGCTTGCTCGCCACGAGCATCAACTTACCGAGCAGGGCCGCATCCTCGGGCTTGGCCTGGGTGAGGCTGGCGATATGCCGGGTGGGGATGACCAGTTGGTGAAACGGCGCCTTGGGGCCGATGTCTTGGAACGCGACCACGTCGTCGTCGCGGTAGGTGATGGTGGCGGGGATCTTGCCCTCGCAGATCTTGCAGAACAGGCAGTCGCTCATGGTGGGCTCCTTCTAGCACAATGCCAAGAGCCGCTTGCGCGTCTCCGCGGGTGAGCAAACCTCGTCGCGGCCTTGGCGCAGAAAAGCCTCGATCGCCTCGTGCTTGGCGATGGCCGCGTCGGTGCGCGGGTCGCTGCCGGGCTGGTAGGCCCCGAGCAGAATCAGATCGCGCTTCCGTTCGTAGCCGGCCACGAGCTCGCGCACGCGAGCCGCCGCGCGCCGATGCTCGCCATCCACGACGAAATCCATCACGCGCGACAGCGACGCCGGCACGTCGATGGCCGGCCAGTGGTTGCGCTCGCCCAGCGCGCGCGCCAGCACGATGTGGCCGTCGAGAATCGCGCGTGCTTCGTCGGCGACCGGCTCCTCCAAATCGTCGCCCGCCACCAGCACGGTATAGAGCGCGGTGATCGAGCCGCGCTCGTCCTGGCCCGCGCGCTCGAGCAAGCGGGGCAGAAGGCCGAACACGCTGGGCGGAAAGCCGTGGCGCACCGGCGGCTCGCCCGCCGCCAGCCCCACCTCGCGCTGGGCGCGGGCAAAGCGCGTCAGCGAATCCATCATCAGGAGCACGCGCTTGCCCCGCCCGCGAAACCACTCGGCGATGGCCGTGGCCACGAACGCCGACTTGAGCCGCACCAGGCTCGGCGCGTCGCTGGTCGCGCTCACCACCACCGTGCGCGCGCGCCCCTGCGGTCCCAGGTTGTCCTCGACGAACTCGGCCACCTCGCGGCCGCGTTCGCCGACCAGGCAGATGACGTTGACGTCCGCCTCGGTGTTGCGTGCGATCTGGCCGAGCAGCACGGACTTGCCCACGCCGGTTCCGGCGAACAGTCCCACGCGCTGTCCCTCGCCCACCGTGAGCAGGCCGTCGATGGCTCGCACGCCCAGGGCCAGGGGCTGCCGGATGCGCCGGCGCCGCAAGGGATCGGGCGCAGGCCGATCGACGGGCCATTCCTCGGTGGCTCCCGCGATCTGGCCGGCGCCGTCGATGGGCTCCCCCAGCCCGCCCAGCACCCGGCCGAGCAGCCCATCGCCAGCACGAATCGTCAGGGAGCGCCCGGTGGGACTGACCGTCGCGTCCGGACCGATGCCCGCCACTGGTCCCAGCGGCAGAAGCACGATCTCCTCGCCGCGAAACCCCACGACCTCGGCCTGCAGGCGAGCCGGCCGCTGCCCCGAAACCTCGCCGGGCAGCGGCTCGACATCGACATAGACCAACTCCCCGACTCGCACCCCCGGAACCATGGCGCGCATGACCAGGCCCGTGACCTCTTTCACCCGGCCGGCGACGCGCAGCGGATTGACCTGATCGAGCGCCTGCAGGGCCTCCACGATCTCGACCAGAACCGGCTCGCCCTCACCTTCGGCCATGGATGCGTCCTTGCCTTTCACGAACGGCCAATCCCTGCCGCACGCAGGGCGCCCTCCAGGGCGTCGAGCTGCGTCTGCAGACGCGCGTCCAGGCGTCCAACCGCGGTCTCAACGACGCAACCGAACCGGCCCACGCCGGGGTCGGCCAGCACCCGCACGTCTGCCTTGCCGGCAATCTCGGCCAACCATCCGCCGCGTTTCGCCTCGAGCGCCGCAAGATCCTCCGGATGAACCCGCAACACCACTGCCGTCTTGCCCGGCTTCGCCGCGGCCAAAGCCTGCGCCGCGATCTCGCGCATCACCCCTGCATCCAATTCGATGGCGCGACCCACGATTCTTTCGGCCATCTTGCGCGCCAGCACGACCGCCGCGTCCTTGGCCGCTTCCCGCTCCCGATTGGCCTCGGCCCGGGCCGCGGCGAGGGTGGCTACCGTCTCCTCCGTGAATTCGGGGGGCGCGGGGGCAGCGCTGGCCGGACCAGCGGACACCTCTTTCTTGACGATACGCCCCATCGGTCCGTTTCTACCATCCGGCGAGCACTCGACCTAGCGGCGCCGGCAGCCGGCCGGCCACGCGCAAGCACGAGCCTGGGGCCTCTGCCGCCAGCTCCGCCTTCAAGGCAGCCAGGCCGACCGCGAGCAAGCGATCCCGCGGGGTGCGCTCCTCGGATGCGCCGGCCTGGGCTGCCAACTCGGCTGCGGCCGCGCGCTCCTCGGGCGAAAGCCTCTTCGCGGACGCCGCCGCGATCTCCTGCGCCCAGGGCTCGCCGGCTGCGGCCATGGCGCGGGCGCGCAGCGCGGGCGCCGTCCCCGCCAGAGAGCGCCCCACCACGCGCGCCCCCCGTCGGGCAATGTCCGAGATGAGGTCATCGAAGCCCAAGGCGCAGAGCCGCTCGGCGAGCGGTCCAGCCTCGCTTTCGCACAGAGGGCCAAGGTGGCCGAAGGCCAGGCGCGCGATCTCGCGGCTGGTTTCCTCGGGGATCCCACTGCCGGCGGCACCCGTCGCCCGGATCATGGCCACGACTTCCGCGCGCTCGTCCGCGAGTGCATCCTCGATCCAACTCGGGTGCAAGCGCAGCAGGCCCTCCGGCAAGGCGCTTGCGGCCTCGGCCCGCCAGGCCGCAAGCGTCCGCGCCCGCGTCGGCTCGTCCGCGGCACAGAGCGCCTGCCAAGCCAGGCGCAAAGCCACCCGCCGGTCCTCGTCGATCGCCGGCAACGCCGATTCCTCCGCGCCGAGCAGGAACAGGGCCAGAAGCAAACCGCGTTCGTGCCCGTCGAGGCCGGCCGCGCTGATTTCGCTCGCCACAGCCTGACGGTACCGCAACCACGATCCCGCGACAATCGCCCCCAAGCCCCAACGCCGCTCACCTGGACAGCATCCACACGGACAAGCGGAGGGGCAGAACCGGAAGATACTTGGCCGCCGTTCCCGGCCCCCTCTGTTGTCGTTCCTTCCTGTTCTTCCCTTCTGTTTCCACGCGTCATCGCATCGGGGCCCTGTCATTCGTGGTGCCGCCCCGGGACTTCGTGCTATGTGTCCCGCCCGTATGAGCAGTACCGCAGTCCTTCCCGGCTTCGCCCCCGCGACCACCCCTCGCCGTAGCGAGGTGCGGAACATCGCCATCATCGCCCACGTGGACCATGGCAAGACCACCCTGGTCGACGGCTTCTTGCGCCAGGCGGGCAACTTCCGGCCGGGCGAGGTAGTCGCGGACTGCGCCATGGACTCCAACGATCTCGAACGCGAGCGCGGCATCACCATCCTGGCCAAGTTCACCGCGATCACCTGGAAAGGGATCCGCGTGAATATCGTGGACACTCCCGGTCACGCCGACTTCGGCGGCGAGGTCGAGCGCGTGCTCAAGATGGTCGATTCGGTGCTTCTGCTGGTCGACGCCTCCGAGGGCCCGATGCCACAGACCCGCTTCGTGACCCGCAAAGCCCTGGCCTTGGGCCTGCGCCCCATTCTCGTGGTCAACAAGATCGATCGCACGGGCTGCGATCCCGACGGCGCGGTCAACGACACCTTCGATCTCTTCTGCACGCTCGGCGCCAACGAGGAACAGCTCGATTTCCCCGTCATCTACGCCTCGGGCCGCGAGGGCTATGCCGTTCGTCGCCTCGCAGACGAGCGCAGAGATCTCGCGCCGCTGCTCGATCTCGTCGTCGAGGCGGTGCCGCCGCCCGCCGCCGACGGCGACGGCCCGCTGGCCATGCACGTCGCCACCCTCGACTACGACGACTACCTGGGCTACGTCGCCATCGGTCGCATGCTCTCGGGACGCGTGCGCCGGGGCGATCGCGCGCTGTGCGTCCACCGGGACGGCACGCGCGAGGAGTTCCGCGTGGCCAAGATCCTCGGCTACCAGTCGCTCAAGCGCTTCGAGCTTCTGGAGGCGGTGGCCGGCGACATCTGCGCCATCACCGGCATGCAGGATCTGACGGTCGGTGAAACCATCACCGAAAGCTCCCGGCCCGTGGTCCTGCCGCTTCTCGATATCGAGGAGCCCACGGTCAAGATGCGGTTCATCGCCAACAACGGCCCCTTCGCCGGCAAGGAGGGCAGGTTCGTGACCTCGCGCAACCTGCGCGAGCGCCTGCTCAAAGAGCTGAAATCGAACGTGGCCCTGCGCGTGCTCGAAACCGACTCGCCCGACACCTACGAGGTGCTCGGCCGCGGCGAGCTGCACCTGTCGGTCCTCATCGAAACCATGCGCCGCGAGGGCTTCGAGCTGATGGTGTCCCAGCCGCAGGTCATCTTCAAGGAGGGCCCCGCAGGCGAGAAGCTCGAGCCCTACGAGGACGCGGTCATCGACGTGGACGCCGCCTACACCGGCGCGGTCATCGAGGAACTCGGCCGGCGCGGCGGCCGCATGCAGGAGATGGAGCCCGAAGGCGAAGGCCGCGTGCGCCTGGAATACACCGTGCCGTCCCGTGGTCTCATCGGCTACCGCTCGCAGTTCCTGACCGACACGCGCGGTACCGGCAGCATGCACCACAACTACAGCCACTACGGTCCCTACGCCGGCGTGTTCAAGGCGCGCACCAACGGCGTGCTCATCGCGCAGGCTCCCGGCAACACCAACACCTACGGCCTTTTCTACCTGCAGGAGCGCGGCGCCCTGTTCCTGGGCCCCGGAATCCCGGTCTACGCCGGCCAGATCGTCGGCATGCACTCGCGCGACAACGATCTTGTCGTCAATCCCTCGAAAGCCAAGAAGCTGACCAACATCCGCACCACCGCCGCCGACGAGAAGCTCTTCCTGACCCCACCGGTCGAGCTGACCTTGGAGGCGGCGATCGAGATCATCAACGAGGACGAGCTGGTCGAGGTCACACCCAAGAACATCCGCCTGCGCAAGCGCATCCTGGACCACAACGAGCGCAAGCGCATCGAGAAGCTGCGCGCGCAGGGCGCGGAGGCCTCGTCCCGACCGTGAAGCGGCTCCTCGGCAAGATCCTCCTGGGTGTCGCGGCGGGCGTCGCGGTCTACGTGGCTTTCTCCGTCTGGGCCGATGCGCGCAACGTGGGGCGCGCCCTGGCGGGCTTCCGGTGGTCGATCGCGCTCGCCGCCCTGACCCTGGCCTCGCTCAACTACCTCGTCCGTTTCGTGCGCTGGCACTACTACCTACGAGTGCTCGGCCTCGCCGTGCCGCCCGGGCACAGCTTCCTGGTCTTCCTCGCCGGCTTCTCGCTGACCGTCACGCCGGGCAAGCTCGGCGAGGTCGTCAAGGCGGTCCTGCTGCGCGAATCGCACGGTATCGCCGCGGCCCGCACGGCACCCATCGTCGTCGCGGAGCGCTTCACGGACCTCATGGGCCTGCTCCTGCTCGCCTGCGTCGGCATCTTCACCTTCGATACCGACCCGCGCTTCCTCGTGGTGGGCGCTGCTCTGATCGCATTCGGCCTGGTCGTGGTTTCGGTCGAGCCCGTCGCCACGTTCTTCCTGCGGCTTTCGGGGCGAGTGCCGCTCGTCCGCCGCCTGACCCACAAACTGGACGAAGCCTACCGCACCACGGCAGCGCTGCTGCGACCGCGCCCGCTTCTTCTGGGCGTCGTGCTGTCCGTGGTGAGCTGGTTCTTCGAGTGCGCGGCCTTCTGGGCGGTGGTCCACGGTTTCGAAGGTGCGACGGTCGACCTGCAAGCCGCGACCTTCATCTACGCCTCCATGACCGTGGCCGGCGCCCTGTCCTTCCTGCCCGGCGGGCTCGGGGTGACGGAGGCCGGGATGCTGGCCCTGCTGGCCGAGCTGGCGACCGGCTGTAGCCGCAGCGTGTCTGCGGCCGCCACCTTCATCACCCGCCTGTGCACTCTCTGGTTCGCCGTGGTCGTGGGCCTCGCCGCCCTGCTGCTCTTCACCCGTCAGGTGAATGTCCGGGTCGATCTGCCGGACAAGAACTCGGAATAGGGCAACGAGGCCTCCTGCTCCCCGCCGCGAAGCGCCTCCTCAAGATCCCTGCGGCAACTGCCGAAAGCCAGGGGTGCGCGTTTTTGCACCCGCGGACCCTGACAGACGAGGACGTGTACCATGGCAGAAGATCTGCGCATCAATATCTACAAGATTACCCGCGGCGCTTGCCGCAGGCTCCAAGGCCCCTGCCCGCACACCATGTGCCGTTTCAATCTGACGTCCGAACGGCGGGACAGCCGCGGCGCCAGACCGACCCAGCCCCATTTCCCCGTGGTGCGCGAAACCTGCGCGCTCGAAGCCGCGGAGCATGGAGGCATGACCCTCGAGGATATTGCTCTGCGTCTCTCGCTCACGCGCGAGCGGGTCCGCCAGATCGAGCTAGGCGCGCTCAAGAAACTGTGGGCCCGGCTCGGAGGCGATGAGAGCAATCGCGAGGAGCGCGAAGCTGCGCCGCATGCCCGACGGCCTGCGCGCATCGCCGCCTAGAGGCTACTGCCGCAGAGCAATCGAGAGCGCCATCAGCGCATCCGCCGTCCAGGCTGCCGTCGGCAGTTGGCCGCCGATGTTCACAATCACGACGATCTGGTAGGGCTCGGTGGAGCTTGGCCGCAGCAAAGGCAACAGGTCGACCGGCTCCGGTATGGGCACCTCGAAAGTGGCGCTCGCCGGCTGCTCGGTGCGACGCCGGTAATCTGCGATTTCGACCTGCCGCGACGACTGTTTCGACGATTTGCTGATGGGCACACAGGCCAGCGCGTGCAGCGTCTCCACGAAGGAGAGGGAGGTGATCCCGGTCTTCGCCGTCAGGGACAGGCGGTGGAGATCGACCGCGACGAAATTGCTCTGTGCGACCAGGCTCTTGTTGGCCCCCAGACTGGCGCTATCCAGGCTGAAGGAAAACGTCACCGAGGACGGGACACCGGCCGGAGCCCCCGGGATCGAGATGTCCGGACGGGATACCTCGATATCCGAGAACTCGGCCTCGGCAATGGGCGAGCAACCCGCCTTCGCGAGAGCCAGAAGAACCAGGAGTCGGTTGCGCTTGGTCACGAGCTCCCCCCGAACATGAAGACCAGCCCCAGCTTGGCGGACAACGTGTGGGCGTAGACCTTGCCGTCCTCTCCCAAGGTGACGGTCGTGTTCGTGCTGCTGTCGACCAGGACCGCCTGCGAGGCGCGCACCGTGCCCCTGAGATGGGTGTAGCCGCCGTGCAGAAACAAAGTGACGGGCCCAAGGGCCAAGTCGAATCCCAAGTGCGCGTTGAAGTAGGTGTAGCCGAGTTGCTGGACGTAGGGCTTGACCCACTTGGGAACGGAGAAGAAATGCCGCAGCAAGTCCGTTGGCCCGGCCATCCTACAATGGCCAGCCTCCAGGCTGAAGGACGGCCCCCAGCCAACGGGAACGAACGACACGCCGCCACGGTAGCCAAGGCCAGCCGTATTGGTGCCCATGGCCGCACCCAGGCGAAGCCAGTCGGCGGGAGAGAGCACGAGCCCGAGGTTGATTCCGTCTGGCATGCCGGCATCAAGGCCAAGCCCCAGCGTCCGGTGTCCCCTCCGAGGCCTCGCCGGTTGCGCGACCGCAATCGCAGGGATCGCCGCAGGGGCGGCTACCTGGCCCGCAGGAAGCGAAACGCCCGGGGATGCATGGACGTGGGGCGCGGGCAGGACGGGGGGCGGCAGCGGATGGTACGGCACGCCGGCTCCTCCCTGCGCGGGCGCGGCGTACGGCGGAAAGGATGTCGCGGCCTCCGGTCTCGGGCTTGCCGGAACATAGGATGGCGCAGACCGGACGTACGGCGTGTAGGTCGGGGCGCGCCCGGTCGTCGAACCAACGGGAGCATAGGGCGTCGCGGCCCCCGGCCCCTGTCGGGCCTCTAGCGGGCGCGGCTGGGGCGCTGCCGCGGGCACGGTAGTGGCCGCCGGAGCGACCCGGGCGGGGTGCTGGGCCGGAGCCCGGGCGGACGGTGGTGTGGCGCTCGCGGATGGTGCGGCAGCGCCGGGCCGGCGCATGGGCGTGTACGTCACGCCGGAACCTGGTGGCCCCTGTCCCTGGGCCGCCGCCTCGCTCGCGGTCAGAAGCAGCACCACGAGGGCCGGATACCCTGCCCCGTTGCGGCGCCTCCGCCCCCAGAACGCGCCTATCGCGGCGAACACATCACGCCCCATGAGGCCCTCTGACGCGAAGTGCGGCGCCACCTGGCGACGACGCGCATGCCGGCACAGCAGCCAAGCGTCCTCCCGGATCCTACCTGCGCATGGCAGAGCTGTGCACCCCGGCCGACGGCAGGTAGCACTCGAACACGTAGTCGCGCAGCATGCGATCGGTGTTGAAGCGCCAACCGAGGGTGCGGATGGCGCGCTTGATGTAGGCCACCCAGCCGTGCGGCACCCCTCGGTCGTCTTGCTCGTAGTACAGGGGCACCACTTCCGTCTCCAGGACGCGGTAGAGCGACTCGCCATCGCGCCGATCTTGCTCGGCTTGGTCCACGTGGCAGACGCCGTTGCCGATGGCGAAGCCGTTGAGCCCGTCGTAGGCCTCGGCCCACCAGCCGTCGAGCACCGAGAGGTTGAGCCCGCCGTTGAGCAGGACCTTCTCGCCACTTGTGCCGCTGGCCTCCTGCGGCCGGCGCGGAGTATTGAGCCACACGTCCACGCCTTGTACCAGGTGGCGGGCGACGTTGATGTCGTAGTCCTCGACGAAGACGATACGCGAACGCAGCTCGGGCAGCATGCTGGCCCGAACCACGGTCTTGAGCACCTCCTGCCCGGGCCGATCCGCGGGATGGGCCTTGCCGGCAAAGACAACCTGCACCGGCCGCTCTTCGTTGCACACGATACGCTCGAGCCGCTCGAGGTCGGAAAAGAGCAAGTTGGCCCGCTTGTAGGTGGCGAAGCGTCGCGCGAAACCGATGGTGAGCACGTCTGGATCGAGGGCCGTGGCGGCCGCCAGGATCATCTCCTCGCCATGGCCGTTGCTCCGCCGCTGCGCCGCGACCTCCCGTCGCACGAAGCCCACCAGATTGGCGCGCAGAGTGCGATGCGTCTCCCACAGCTCGGCATCGAGGACATTCTCGATGCGCGCCCACATCTTGGGCTCGTTCAGGTTGTCGGCCCAGTCCGGGCCGATATGGCGAGCGTAGATTTCCTGCATGGCGGGCGCCAGCCAGGTGCGCACGTGCACGCCGTTCGTGATGTGACCCACGGGCACCTCGTCTTCGCGATGGTGCGGCCACAACACCTGCCAGGCCCGGCGCGTGACCCGGCCGTGCAGGCACGAGACGGCGTTCGCATAACGCGACATCTTGAAGGCGAGCACGGTCATGCAGAGCGCTTCCCGCGCGTCCTGCGGCCGCACGCGGCCCAGGCCCAGGAAGTCCTCGCGCGACAGGCGCAGCGACAGGCGCAAGGGTTCCAGGTATTCGTCCACCAGCTCGGGGGAAAACCGGTCGTGGCCTGCGTCCACCGGCGTGTGCGTGGTGAATACCGTGGACTGCGCCACGTCCTGCGCGACGTCGGCGAACGTGCCGCCCGTCTCGATCATGCGCAAACGGGCGTATTCCAGGGTGGCAAAGGCGCTATGACCTTCGTTGAGGTGCAGCCCGCTCCAGTCGATCCCGCACGCGCGCAGGGCGCGGATACCGCCGACTCCCAAGAGCAGCTCCTGCCGAATGCGCACGCGCTGGTCGCCGAAGTAGAGGCGGGCCGCCAGACGGCGGTTCTCTTCGGAGTTGCCCTCCACGTCGGTGTCGAGCAGCAGGAGTTGGTTGCGCCCCACGTTGACCTGCCAGACCTGGGCCAGCAGGCGCTCGTTGCCCAAGGGCACGTCGATGACGAGCGGCTTTCCGTCGGCCCCGGCGCGCAGGGTGGTGCACATGTACTCCGTCGGCGCGCGTTCGTACACGGCGTGCTGCTGACCTTCGCGGTCGATGTGCTGGCGGAAATAGGATTCGCGGTAGTAGAGCCCGACCGCGATCAGGGCCAAGCCCAGGTCCGAGGCGGTCTTGAGATGGTCTCCCGCCAAAACGCCCAGGCCGCCGCTGTAGATGGGCAGCGATTCGTGAATGCCGAACTCCGCCGAGAAGTAGGCCACCGGGCGCACCCGCAGCGGCGCCGCATGGGTCTCCGCCCAGGTCGGCGACGTCGGCGAGACATACGCGCGGAATTCGCGATGGGCGCGATCCACCCGCGCGCGCATGGCGGCGTCCGCCGCCAACTCGCGCAGGCGCTCGCGGGACAGGCGCTTGATCACCATCAAGGGGTTGTGTTTCGAGGCACGAAAGGCCCCCGGGTCGATGTCGCGAAACAGCTTTATGACGGTCGGGTTCCAGGCCCACCACATGTTCATGGAGAGCTCGTGGAGCTGATGCGCCAATTTCTCCGCAGGCGTCATGGACAGACGAGTGTGGCACAGGCGACAATCCAAATCAGGGATATAATTCTGTCGGACCAGGATCATGGATGAACCACGTCTTCTTGCTTTCATCATGGCCGGCGGCAAGGGCGAGCGGCTCTTCCCGCTCACGCGCGACCGCGCCAAGCCGGCGGTCCCCTTCGGCGGCCGCTACCGCATCATCGACTTCGTGCTCTCCAACATGCACAACTCCGGCATCCGAGCCATGTACGTGCTCACCCAGTACAAGGCGCAGTCGCTGGTCGAGCACATCCAGCACGTGTGGGGCACTCGAAGCACGCACGCCGACTTCGTGACCATTGTTCCAGCGCAGATGCGCATGGGCGAGAGCTGGTACCGTGGCACCGCGGATTCCATCCACCAGAACTTCCACCTCGTCGAGGACTTCCGCCCCGATATCGTCATCGTGTTCGGCGCCGACCACGTCTACAAGATGAACGTGCGTCAGATGGTGGACTTCCACATCGCCAAGAACGCGCTGGCGTGCATCGCCTGTGTGCCCGTGCCGATCGGCGAAGCCTCGCAGTTCGGCATCGTCGCAACGGATGCGAGCGGCCGGGCCATCGGCTTCCAGGAGAAACCCACGGGCAACGCGCATGCCATGCCGGGCAACCCGGACATGGCGCTGGCCTCGATGGGCAACTACACCTTCGCGCCCCTGCCCTTGCACGACGCGCTCGAGGCGGACTCCCACCTGGACACGCATCACGACTTCGGCAAGGACATCCTGCCCACCCTCATCAAGACCGGACGCGTGTACTGCTACGACTTCTCGAAGAACCGCATCCCGGGCGTCACCGAGACGGGCGAGCTGGCTTACTGGCGCGACGTGGGGACCATCGAGTCCTTCTACGAGGCCAACATGGACCTCAAGAACGTGGTGCCCCACTTCAACCTCTACAACTGGGAATGGCCCATCGTCAGCGTCAACCATCCCGATCCGCCGTCGAAGCTGGTCTTCGACGACGATCACCGGCGCGGCATGCTCGTGCAGTCGATCATGTCGAGCGGCTGCGTCGTCGCCGGAGGCTTCGTCAAGGACTGCGTGCTGGGCCGCAACGTGTGGATCGACGAGGGTGCGGAGATCCGCGATTCCGTTCTCTTCGACAACGTGCACGTGAGCAAAGGCGCGCGTGTCCAGCGCGCCATCATCGACAAGAACGTGCGCGTCGCGCCCGGCGACCACATCGGCCACGATCTGGCCCGGGACGCCGTCCGCCACCACGTCAGCCAAGGCGGCATCACCGTGGTCGGCAAGGCCCGGGACACTTGGCTGACGCGGGCGCGGAATTTCTAGTAGGGGCGCAATTCCTTGCGCCCGTGGTCCATATTGCTCCCCTCTGCCCGAAGTCGCGATGAATCGCGCCCCTACCCTTCGCGGTCGCTTCGGCCCCGTGCAAAAGCAGCCGGGAAACGCTACAGTCGGTCCTGCGGATGAAGAAGCGACCGCCGATTGCCCTGGTCGTGCACGGCCATTTCTATCAGCCACCACGGGAGAACCCCTGGACGGACGAGATCTCCCGCGAAATCTCGGCCGCTCCCTTTCCCAACTGGAACGCGCGCATCGACGCCGAGTGCTACCGCGCCAACGCCTACGCGCGCATCCACGGGCCCAAGGACCACATCGCCTCCATCGTCAACAACTACGCTGGCATGTCGTTCGATCTCGGGCCCACCCTAGCGCGCTGGCTCGGGCGCCACGACGCCCAGGTCTTGCGGCGCATGCGCCAGGGCGACGCCGTCCAGCAGGCAAGGCTCGGCGCCGGAGGGGCCATGGCGCAGGTTTGGGGACACCCCATCACGCCCCTTCTGAACGCGCACGACCTACGCACGCAGATCCTCTGGGGCCAGTTGGATTTCCATCGGCGTTTCGGCCGCAACGCCGACGGCATGTGGCTGCCCGAGACCGCAGCCAACGATGCGACTCTGGCGGCCCTTCTCGACGCAGGCATCGCCTACACCATCCTGGCACCCGAGCAGATCGAGGCCGTCCGCCCGCCGGACGGGGAATGGCAGCTCACGAGCAAGGAGCCGCTGGACACCGCCCGCGCCTATCGCTTCCTGCATCCCGACGGTTCAGGCCGCGCCCTGGCGCTCGGCGTTTTCGACGGTCCGCTGTCGCGCGATCTTGCCTTCGGCACCGCGACACGAGACGCAGCGAGTTTTCTCGAAGCCATGCGCCGCGGCGCGGAGCGGTCGCAAGTCCCCGGGAAACGCCTGGTGCTGGCCGCTTCCGACGGCGAGCTCTACGGTCACCACAAGAAATTCGCAGATCTCACCCTTGCCTACGCCACCACGATCTCGGCCCCGGCCGAGCACATCGAGGTGACGAATCTGGCCGCTTTTCTGGCCGAGTCGCCACCTACCTGGGAGGCGCGCCTGCGTCCTGGCCCGGACGGCGAGGGCACGGCCTGGAGTTGCAGCCACGGCCTCGGCCGCTGGCTGCGCGACTGTGGCTGCCGCATGCACGAGAGCAAGGGCAGCAGCCAGGCCTGGCGAGGGCCCTTGCGCCAGGCGCTCGATCACCTACGTGACCGCGCCGCCAGCTTCTTCTTGGACGTCGGTGCGGAGCTGTTTGCCGATCCCTGGCAGGTCCGCAATAGCTATGGCCAGGTGCTCGATGAGGATCCGCAACGGCGCAAGGCGTTCCTGCGCGGCAAGGGAAGGCCGGGGCTGCGCAGCGACCGCGGCAGGGCGTCCACGCGCGCCCTCCTGCTCATGGAGATGCAGCGCTCGCTGCTCCTCGTGTACGCGAGCTGCGCCTGGTTCTACGACGACATCGGCGGCCCCGAGACCGCCATCGCCTTACGCCGAGCGGCCCATGCCATGGACTTGTGGCAAGCCCTGGGCGGCAAGCCACCTTCGCGCGCGTTCACGGACATCTTGGCGGAGGCGCGCAGCAACAGGCCTCGGCTCGGCAGCGGAGCCGACGCCTTTGCCCGCGCCAGTCGCGACCGCGTCGTGCCCCGGCAGGTGGTGGCCCGTGCCGCGTTCTCGTGCCTGGCCTCGTCCTCGTCAAACCAGGCTGTCCTTCCCGGATTCGACATCGTCATGGATTGCCCGGCCGCCAAGGGCGGCCGAAGCTCGCTTGTGGGCCGGGCGCGTGTCCTTTGCCGTAGCACCGGCGAACGGACCGACCTCGACTTCGCCGCCATGCACGACGGCAAGGCGGGCTTTTTCTGCCAGGTGGACGGCAAGAAACTGGGCCTCGACGATCTCGACGAAGAAGCCGCCCAGGCCCTGCGCTTCGGCGCCCTCGTGCGCATGGCCGCCGAGGCCGGCGAGACAGCGGGATGCCGCTCCCTGCTGGCGGTCGTCGACAAGCTGGGCGCCTGCACCGCCAGCGAGCGGAGCGCGCTGTCGGGACTTCTGGCCCGCGTCCTCGCCACCTACGTGGTGGCCGCGAAGACCGGTCGCAACTGGCGATTGGCGCTGAAGCTGGCCGATCGCGCCGGAGCCGTGCAAGCCACCGACGACTGGCGGCGCGTGCAGGAGATCGTCTGGGAGCACCTCGAAGCCCTCCGGCGCCGCGAGCGGACCTTCCCGGCAGCTCTGCGCGCCCTCGCCGAGCGCCTGCAACTGCTGGAAGCTAGCGGGTGACCGCTTTCTCGCAACCGGCAATCGCCGCGACCGGAGCTCCGGCCACAAGACGCCCGCTGCGGTAGTCGCCCTCCGCGACCTCGCTCCCGGACGTGTCCCATTGCTTCCACTTGCCGGCCTTCAGGCCGTCGGCGAATTGCCCTTGCACCCACGGCTTCCCGTCCGGATGCCAGGCCGTGAACGAGCCCTCGGGTTTGCCCTTGTAGTAGCTGCAACTCTGTCGCGGCCGGGTCGTCTTGGGGTGCCACTCGATCCACTGCGCCCTCGACTTGTCCGAGGATTCGCACCAGACCGACTTGCCTGCCTCCGAGCGAGCCGCGATCTCTACCATGCCTTTCGGACAGAGCTTCGAGGTCTTGCGGCTACACCCGACAAGCCCCCCAATCACAAGAACCACGAGCGCATAGCGCAGCATCGACATGCCGTTTCTCCTAGGGCCCTAGCATCGGAAGCATCGCCGGGAATATCAAGCCCAGAATGGCCACCGGCAGCTCCGTTGACGGGTTTCCCTGCCTGCGTGATGCTTGCGCCAGGCGGACGAAGCGTCCGCGCCGACCATGGTACCCAGATGAGCATTCCGAAGAACGGAGCCGAGAGGGAATCCGCCACGCCTGCACCGCAGGTTTCCGTGGTGATCATGGCCTGGAACGAGGCAGCCAGCCTGGCCGCGGTCGCGCGAGAGATCCACGCCGAGCTCGTGCGCTTGGGCACCAGCTTCGAGATCCTCATCGTCGATGACGGCAGCACCGACGGCACGGGGCAAATCGCCGACCATCTGTCCCTGGCGCTGGCTGGCGTGCGCGTTCACCGCCATCAGCAGAACCGCGGGCTCGGGGGGGTCTACCGCACCGGCTTCGCCCTGGCCCGAGGCGAGTTCCTGACCTTTTTTCCCGCCGACGGCCAGTTTCCCGCAGACATCATCGGCGATTACCTGCCCGCCATGGACGGCGCCGACATGATTCTGGGCGTGCTGCCCGACCAGGGTAGGCCGCTCGGCGCTCGCGTCCTGTCCTTCGCCGAACGCCTCCTCTTGCGCGTGCTCTTCCGGCATTTCCCTCGTTTCCAGGGCATCCTCATGTTCCGGCGCGAGTTGCTGCGCGACACGCCTCTGCACTGCCAGGGACGCGGTTGGACCGTCCTCATGGAATTCATCCTGCGGCAGGCCCGGCGCGGCGCGCACATCAAGAACCTCCCCATCTCCGTGCGTCCGCGCGCGAGCGGCGGCTCGAAAGTGAACAACCTTGCCAGCATCGCCTCGAACTTGCGCCAGGTTCTGACATTGCGTCTGCATTTGTAGAAATCGCCGCCAGGCGGTGCGCCATCGTCTG
>JAFGPX010000214.1 GCA_016935975.1 Deltaproteobacteria bacterium | reverse complement strand
GGCTGGAACTTGCCGTAGTAGCGCAGGAACAGAACGTCCAGTTCGGGGCTGACGACCTTCTCGACCGCGTCGGACAGCTCGGCATCCTGCTGGGGCAGGGTGAACTCCAGCGCCTGCTTGCCCGCATACACGTTCGCGGTCGCCGTGGTGATGGCGATGTACTGGTTCTGGTACTTGTTGTCCCAGCGCTCGTCGAGGTCGGAGGCCTTGGCATAGCCCTCGAAGTCGTCGGCGAAAATCACCGCGGGGTTACTCGCGATGTCCGCGTCGTCCCGGTACTTGGCGGCGATGCCGCTGTCGCCCTCCGGGAGCGCGCCCGTGGCCGTCGAGCCGGTCGCGCCGCCCGCGCCCACGGTCGCTCCGCCCGTTCCGGAACCGCCACCGTTGCCCTGGCTGACGCCGCCGGTGCCCTGGGCGCCGCCGGTGCCTCTCGTCGCCCCTCCGGTGCCGGGCCCGCCGCCGGAACCCTCGATCGCGCCGCCCGCGCCCGGCACACCGCCGCCAATACCGCCGCTGCCAGCCGGCGGGCCCTGCGAGCCGCCGCAGCCCAGAACCAAAACCAGAGCCAGCGCCGCGCCGAGTGGCTTCATCACATTCCTCCGCCAGGCACTTGGGCCGCGACATTGCAGCCACGGTCATTGTGCCAGATTCCCGGCCCGACATGAATCCGCCGACGACGACCAAGTTGCGATGCAGAAGGGCACGCACCAAGAAGCGAGCGCGCCTACATGTCTTCCATCGTCTTGACGATTTCGGCCTCGAACCCTTCGCGCAGCTCGATGAGAGAGGGGTGGTCGGCGCGGAGCACAGTCTCGATCCGCTCGCCTTCGGGTGTGAAGACCTCACCCTCGATGTCCTCGGGTGTGAACGTCAGGTGCTTGACCGGAACCCAGTCCTTGCCCTCGGTGTCGGCCTCCTTGTCCGCTTGCGCCAGAACGGCAGCGGGCAAAAGCAGGCAGGCGCAGAGCGCCACAGTGCTAAGCAGGCATTTGGGGTTTGGCATGACGTCCCTCCTGAAACCCTCAACGGCACGCGGCTGATTCCGTTCCCGTGGTACCATTTCATCACGTGGTGGGAACGATTCGCACGGTGGAACGTTGATCCGGACAGGAGGTGACGGCCATGACCGCCCTGGAAGGAAAAGCGCTTCTCGATCACGGCGAGGCCATCGCCAGGCGGTATGCGGGTCGCGTGGGCTCCGAGGTGGCCGATGAGCTGCGCGCTGAGGCCGTGCTGCGCGCTCTCCGCTCGCCACCGCCCGACGGGCGCATGGCACCGTGGCTTGAGCGCATCTACCGGAATCTGTTCGTCGATCTGTGGCGGCGACGGCAACCCGTGAACACAGGACTCGACGAGGCGCTCGCGCCCCCAGCCGCGGGCACCCCCGAGGAAGAGGTGATTCGCCGAGAACGCCGCCGCGTCGTGCGCGAGAGCCTTGGACGGTTGCCCCGTCAAGCCCGTCAGGCGCTGCTGGCCCGGTACTACGGTGACCTCGACGATGTCGTCACAGCGGCCCGCTTCGGCGTGGCACCCGCGACGGTGCGCACCCGCATCCACCGGGCACTGGCCCGGCTGCGCGACCGCCTGGTTGGTTTGCGTGCTTGGTGTCCGCCGCTCTTCGCTCGCTTGGCAACGCAGGCTGCAGCCGTCAGTCTGGCGCCCGTCATGGTAGCCACGCTCGTGGTCGTTGGCGCCTCTTCTCCAGAGCCGGAGGCCGCACCTGGACCGACCGCAAGCAGCTCGCTCGTCGAACAGCAGGCGCAGCCTCCCGAGCGGCGGGCAGTGGATCCGGTGGTCACAGACGGACCCGCACCAGCCCCGCAGCCAGCGCGTCCGCTCAAGAGAAGCGCCCCGGCGGGCGTATCCGCAGTTTCAGAACCCCTGCCGACAGTGGCAACGATTGCCATCAGCGATCAACAGCCTGTCGTGCGCGAGATCATCCAGCCGGACGGCATGTACATCTTCGTCGAGCCCGAGCGGGCCGTTCCTCCCTGCATGGTCGAGATCCCGCCGGATCTGCTTGCCCAGATCGACAAAATGATCGAGGAGCTGCACTAGCTGCTTGCGCCGGAGCACTCCCGCAGGCAAGGAGCAGCTTGCCCGCCTCGTGCGCCTCCTGCCCGACGCGTGGACTGGATCGAATGCGCGTCTTGGCTCTCAGCCGCAGCACGCGCGAAAGCCATGCACTGCCGCGGTCCGGACGCGCCGCCGACCTCGCCGGACCCACGCTAGCGGACAGGCACCCGCAGGGCGCTCGGCGAGCAATTGTAGGTATCGACACCGACAGACTGCTTGTACAGCTCGGCCAAATCCGTGATTCGGCTCATGAACCAGGCACCGGTGCGCGCGGACTCGCGCTTGCGCGGTTCGCGGTAGATGCCGCCCTCGCCGAGATTGCCCTCGTAACAGATGACCATCGCGCCCAATACCAGGTCGGCCTGCGTGACGGGACGGGTGAGATAGAAGTACTTGGTCCACTGGTCCTTGGTTTCCGCGAGGACGAAGAACTGCGCCTCGTCGCGCGTGGCCGGCGAGGGGGCCTGCTTCATCTTGGCCAGCTTGACGTAGATGTAGCCCTTTTCGTAGGGCCGGTCGGCGATCAGATAGTCGTCCTGCTGGAACCAGTGTTGGTCCTCGCCGGGCCCATAGGCCGGCCCGACCACCGGGCCCGCCGAGGGCGCGGGCGATACGACGCCCCCGATGGGAATGGCGACCGCGGGGCCTATGCTGGCACCCGTGGGCGAGACTTGGGCAGCACAGCCGGCGAGGCAAACCGGGGCAAGGAAAGCGAACAAGCGAGCAATGGGCTTCATGGGATCCTCCTGGGCAGAAGCAGAGCGGATTCGTCCGCTCTAACGGCGCCAGTGTACCCCAAGCCGGACTCCTTGCGGTGGGGTCTCTGGCCAGGGCGCCGGCCCCGTCGCCGAGCCCGAAGTCCCGCACCCCGAAGCTGGACGCGGTCGCCAGCATCGCCCCAAGCCCATCGAGCCAGGATAGCCCTCGGCGACCCTGGCTTCCGGGGGCGTTGGCGAGCGGCAGGCAGACGCTCACGCAAACCGGGTGACCGCGCCGTCGAATCGAGGCAGGATCGTGGTGGCGCTGCCTGCCAGCGAGGACAGCGTCGGTTTGCCCAGGAGGTCTTCATGCGTGCAGTGCGAATCGCCATCACGACATTGCTGCTTCTCCTGGGCTTCGCCCCAGCCACGCAGGTCGAAGCGGCCACGGTGACCATCGATCGCGCACAGCGCGGGCAAACCATCGACGGTTTCGGTTTCTTCGGCGCACACGATGTCTGGTGGGGCTCGGCCAAGGACGTGGTGAACGCCGCTTGGTTCGACACCGTCATCAACGACCTGGGCATCACCATCTGGCGCAACGAGATCCATCCACCCGCCGACCCGGGCGGCGGTCAGGATGCCGATTGGAACAAGCAGAAACCGGTCGTGCAGGGGATCACCGACGCGGCCAAGGCAAGCGGCGTCCCGCTCAAGGTCATCCTGTCGGTCTGGTCGCCGCCGGGGAGCATGAAGTGCGCCGCCGACGACGACGGCGTCGAAGACGGAGTCCCTCACCCCGATGGCACCAAAAACGGCGGTGGCCTTTGCCCGTCGAAGCGCGGCGAATTCGCCAGCTACCTGGTGGCGGCCATCGGGCAATACGCGGACATCGGCGTCCGCGTCTACGCCCTCAGCTTCCAGAACGAGCCGCTCTTCGTCGAGCCGTACAACTCGTGCGTCTACACGCAGAAGGAGTACGCCGACACGCTGGCGGCCCTCGGCCCCGTCATCCACGCCGCCTACCCCGACGTGAAGCTCTTCGGCTCGGAGAACATGCTGGCCATCGAATGCGGCGGCGCGAACGGTTTCGATCCCTACTGGTACACGGCGAACATCATGAAGTCGTCCGCGGCGCTCGGCCAGCTCGGCATCTGGGCGGTGCACGGCTACACCGACGGTGTGCTGGCCACGCCCACCTCGCAGATGTCGAAGTACTGGGCCAGCTTCTACGCAGGCACCGCGAGCGCGCGCCTGCCCATCTGGATGACCGAAACGTCGGGCTACGTCGACACCATCGAGTCGGACGGCAAGCTGCCGGGCGCCCTCGATCTGGCGCAGGCCATCTACGCGGGCCTTTACCACGGACACATGTCGGCTTGGGTGTGGTGGCAAGGCAGCGAACTCGGCAGCTCGGCCCCCAACGAATACAACCTCATGAGCAGCACCAGCAAGCGCGGCAAGAAGTACTACGTCTCCAAGAACTACTACCGCTACATCCGGCCCGGCGCGCACATGGTCGCGACAGCCAGCGACGACCCCGAGGTGCTGGCCGTGGCCTTCGTCAACGACGCCAGCCAGGCCTTCACGGTCGTCGCCATCAATGGCGGCAGGTCGAGCAAGAGCGTAACCCTCCGTGGCGCCGACCTGCCGGCCGAATTCGCGGCCTATCGCACCTCCGCCAGCGAGGACTGCGCCAGCGTCGGCCCGGTGACACCAGCGACCATCACCCTGCCCGCCCGCAGTATCACCACGTTCGTGAACGGCAAGACCACCGAGGATCCCGGGTCCATCGATGGCGGCGTCCCGGGCAGCGGCGGCGCGACCGGCGCGGGCGGTTCGACCACTGCCGGCACACAATCCACCGGCGGCGCAAGCGGCAGCGGCGGCCGCGGCTCGACGGCGAGGGGCGGCGCGGGCGGCAGCGCGCTGACGACAGCCGCGGGCGGCGCGAGCGGCGGCGCGTCAACGACGGCCACGGGCGGCGCAGCGGGCAGCAGCATCACCGCCGCGGCCAACACCGGCGGGGCGGGCAGCGGCGGCGCCACCGTGGCCACAAGTGGGGGGACGGGGAGCGGCGGCGCCAGCAAGACCGCCGGCAGCGGCTGCGGGTGCCGTATCGCGATAGCGGTGCCGGGGCGTCTTCCCTGGCTACTCGGCCTGGTGCCGTTCGTGGTGTTTCTCGCGCGGCGTTCGCGCCGCGGCACCTCGACAGTTGGGCTCCGGTAGGCGCCGTGGACGCGGGCCGCCGTGGACGCGGACAGGATTCCGCGCGACGATGGAGGTGCACGATGAAGCCATGAGGTCCTATCCATGCCAATCCCGAGACGACTTGCCGTTGCATCGATTCCTCTGATGGTGATAGGCGCCGGCCTCGGCCAGCCCGCCTTCGCGCAGACCGCCGACGAGTACGTGCTCATCTTGCTCGATCACAGCACGAGCATGGGGGATCTGGCCGTGACGGGAGCGCCGACGCCGACCTTCTGGGACAACGCCATCGCCGCGGCCCAAAACTGGGTCCACCACGACAAGCTCACCAAGCAGGGCGATGCGCGGCCTTCGCGCGCCTATGCGGTGTGGACCTTCTTCGACGACACGTGCAGCCGATGCCCCAGCAAGGTGTGCGGCTGCCCCAACACGCAGAAGAACGTCAGACAGATTTGGCCGCAGCGGCCGAGCGACTGCGCGGCGGGCAGCGGTGGCTCCTTCGAGAGCACCACCAACATGTGCGTCATCGCCGGCAACGAAGCTGGCGACAAGGTCTACGACCTGCTCAAGAACAAGGTGCTGGCTTCCCTGGGCAAGCAACGGCCGGGCACGCACAGCAACACCCCGCTTGCCGAGAGCCTGTGTCTCGCGGTCGAAAAGCTGTACGCGGCCGCGCGCCACAAGCCCAAGCTCCTCGTGCTCGAGACCGACGGCGGCGATAGCAGCAGCGTCAGCGCGTGCTCCGGCTATGGCTCGGTCCCGCTGCCCGGTGACACCTTCCAGAAGAAGGAATCCTGGGGCCTGACCAAAGGGAGCTGGCAGGAAACCTTCCTGCGCCGGATCGTCCGCATGGCGCGCTTCCCACCGCGCCCAGACGACCCCCGCGCCAACGCCGCCCAGGAGAAAGCCGCGGTCGCCTTTGGCCGCGGCATCCTGCTTCCCGGCGAGAAACTGCCGTCCACGCTGCGGCTGCGCGCCGACCTGCACTACGCCATCTGCGACCCGGCGAATCCGACGAGCGCGCCGTGCGGCGATACCGACCGTCTGGCCGACTCGCCGGCGCGCGAGCTGGCAGCGAAGACCGGACCCAAGATCCCCTCGATTCACGCTGGCGAGATCTCCTTTTTCAAGGCGCTTGCGCAAGGTCTGACCGATTCCACGGTGCGGGAATTCGTACGCGTTCCGGCCGCTGCCCTCGGGAGGAAGCACAAGATCGCGGGCGACGTGGACGACAGCGGGTGCGTCGACGACACCGACCTGTACCTTCTGACCAGCAAGGAACTGTGGTTCGGCCGCGCGCTGCCTACGGCCGAGGACGCCGTGCGCGCGGATCTCAACCGCGACGGCTGGGTCAACCAGAAGGACGCGGCCATCCTGCTTTCGACCTGGGGCAAGCGCTGCCGCAAGGGAGCCGTCGCGAAGAAACCCCCGCTGCCCGAGTAGCCCGTTCTGTAACAAGAGGTGCCGCCGCCAAAACCCACCGCTCCCCGCGAACCCGCCCCAACGCAGAGCCCCGACACAAAGGCAGCGACCGCTGTGACTTCCATGCATCTCATGGTTGGATACTGACCAGGACCCCCATGCGCTCGATCCACTGGCTCCTCGCCGTCCTGCCCGCCCTTGCCGGTTGCTCGGACGACTTCGCTCCCTACTCGCTGCTCGATCGATTGCGCATTCTGGCTGTCTCCGCCGAGCCGGCCACGCCAATGCCCGGGGAGGCCACCACGCTCTCCGCACTGACCTTTGCCCCCGGGGGCGAGACTCCGCTACTGCGCTGGAGTTGGTGTCCGGTGCCCGCCACGGCCGGTGACGCGTATGCGTGCCCTCTCGACGAGAGCGCGGCCAACCAGATCTTCGCAGCCTACCTGGAGCCGAGCGCTGCCCCTGCCCTGCCCAGCTTCGACCTGGGCGCGGCGGCCACGGCCGCGTTCGTCAATCCCTTCTCGGCCGGCGCCCTGGCCACGCTCTGCGCTGCCGGCGTGGCTTCGCCGCTCTGGGCGCAGAGCTTCGACTGCGACGACGGCTACCCGGTGACGGTCGTACTCGATGCCGCCACCACCTCCGCCTCGCTGCGCGCCGGCTTCGTGCTCCGGCTGCCCACGAGCGCCACGCCCGAATCGAACAACAATCCTGCTCCCGCCGGTCTCACCCTGGGAGGGATCCCACTCGGCGCTGCGCCCGCCACGGTGCAAGTCGCTCCCGGCGCAACCATCGAGCTACGCGCCGACGTGCCCCCCGACGCCGCCGAGCTGCGCTCCATCCCCCCAACGGAAGGAGCGCCGGGCCAGCGCCTGGAACGGCTGACCGTGAGCTGGTTCGCCACGAGCGGCAAGATCGACAAGGCGCGCACCTCGTTCATCGACGGCGTCGCCTCGCTCGGGGACATGGCGAGCAACCGCTTCACCGCCCCCGCGGCCGAGGCCTGGCCGGCCGGCGGCCTCGTCGAGTTCGCCGCGGTCGTCCGCGACGATCGCGGCGGCGTGGGCTGGATAGAGGGCAACGTCGTCCTGGGACAGGCGCCGTGAACCGCCGCGTGCCGTTTCTCGTTCTGCCGCTCCTTCTCGCGACGCCGGCCTTTGCCGTCGAGGAAACCGAGACGATTTCGGGCAAGCGCACCTCCCGCGAAACCCTCGATATCTTCCACCTGAGCAAGCAACCCAAGCTCAAGCAGGCAGCCACCCCGGTCTATCCGCCGGCAGCGCTGGCCAGGGGAATCTCGTCCGAGGTGACCTTGCTCATCGACATCGACGAGCGCGGCGAGGTGGGGGCGGCGGTCCTGGCCGAGCCGGCCTCCGAGCCCGGGCTGGGCTTCGAGGAAGCCGCTCTCGAAGCGGCCTACGGGCTGGCCTTCGAGCCCGCGGAGATCGACGGCAAACCCGTGGCCGTGCAGGTCAGCTACCAATTCAAGTTCAGACCGCCGGTCAAGCCCGAAGCACCGAGCCCCGCGCCCGACGGCGGGGCCGACGGCGGGGCGCCCCCGTACGACGGTGGCTCGACCGAAACCGGCCCGGAAGCCGGTTTCGATCAGGGCGGCGGGGTCACGGGAATGCCACTTCGGGGGCGCCTGCTCGAGCGTGGAACCCGCGCGCCGTTGCAGCTGGTCACCGTTTTCGCCTATCGCGAGGTCGGCGATGCGGGTCTGCCCGAGGACGCCCAAGAGGTCAGCTCGGACGACGACGGTCGCTTCGTCGTGACGGATCTCGCGCCGGGACGCTGGACCTTGCTCGCGGAGAATCCGGGCTACCTGCCGTTCAAGACGACCGAGGAGATCCGTCCGGGCGAGCAACTGGACGTCACCTACTACCTCGAGCGCCAGTCGGCGAACCCCTTCGACGTGGTGGTCACCTCGGTGCGCGGCCGTAAGGAAGTCAGCCGCACCGTGCTGGACTACACCGTCATCGAGAAGGTGCCCGGCGCGGCCGGCGATCCCCTGACCGTGGTGCAGAACTTGGCCGGCGTGGCGCGCGTGCCCTTGGGCTCGGGCGAGATCATCGTGCGCGGCTCGGCGCCGCGCGACACGCGCGTCTACGTCGCCGGCGCCGAGGTGCCGACCGTGTACCACTTCAGCGGTCTGCGCAGCGTCCTGCCCTTGGCCGTGGTCGACGCCATCGACTTCTATCCCAGCAACTTCTCGTCGTACTACGGCCGCGCCACGGGGGGCATCGTGGACGTGTCGCTCAAGCGCCTGCGACCGCGAAGGGCAAGCGGTTACGTGGATCTGAACCTCCTCGATTCCGGCTTCTACCTGGCCGTTCCCCTCTTGCGAGATCGCGCCACCATCGTCCTTGCCGCCCGCCGCAGTTACGTGGACGCGCTCTTGGCCGCGTTCTTTCCCGGCGACTCGGCGATTGGGTTCGCGACCGCGCCGCGCTACTACGACTACCAGGCCATCGCCCAGTACCGGCTGCGACCGGGCCACGACTTCCGCTTCATGCTTTTCGGCTCGGACGACCGGCTGACCCTGCTTTTCAAGCAGCCCGCCGACTTCGACGCGCAGGCCGGAGGCAACCAGTTCGGCCTGTCCACGACCTTCTACCGCTCCCTCTTCTGTTACGCCTACGTGCCCAGCGAGGACTTCAGCAACACCCTGCGCATCTCGCAGGGCCGCAACTGGCTGGCCTTCGGCATCGGCGTGCTCTCGTTCGACATCAACGTCTACACCAGCCAAATTCGCGACACCGCCCGCTTCCGTTTCGGCGATCGGCTCGCCTGGTCGCTGGGCGCCGATGTGCTTTTCCTGCGCGGCAGCGGCACCATCGCCCTGCCTCCGCGCACCAAGGAGGGGCAGCCGCCGGCCAACACCGACTACTCGGCCATCCGCCGCGCCGCCTTCTCGGGCTTGACTTGGTGGTCGCCCGCGCTCTTTTCCGAGATCGAGCTACGGCCCTGGCAGAGCTTGTTGCTCGTGCCCGGCGCGCGGGTGGACTACTACAGCCGCACCGACGAATGGACCATCGAGCCGCGGCTGTCGGCCAGGAAGGATCTCGGCAAGGCCGTGACGCTCAAGGGCGGGGTGGGCCTCTTCCACCAGGAGCCCGACTTCGGCGAGGACTATCCGGGGTTCGGCAATCCCGAGCTACGCACCGAGAAGGCCTGGCACTACGCTGCCGGGGCCGAGTGGCAGGTGGGCCACGGGCTGAGCCTGGATGCGACGCTGTTCCACAAGTCGCTTTTCGACCTAGTCAGCCCGACGACCGAGACCACCCTGAAAGACGGCGTGGTGACACCGCTTATCTACGACAACGGCGGGCGCGGACGCGTCGCCGGTTTCGAGATGCTCCTGCGCCGCGATTTCTCGGACAAGCTGACCGGCTGGATCGCCTACACGCTGTCTCGCTCCGAGCGGCGCGACTCCGGCGCCGACGACTGGCGCCTGTTCGACTACGACCAGACCCACATCCTGACCGCCTTGGGCAGCTACAAGTTCGCGCGCCACTTCACCCTGGGCGCGCGCTTTCGCTACGTCAGCGGCAATCCGCGCACGCCCGTCGTCGGCAGCGTGGTCAACGCCTCGGCCGACCGCTACGAGCCGCTCTTCGGGGCCGTCAATTCCGCCCGCAATCCTGCCTTCCACCAGCTCGACATCCGCATCGACAAGCGCTGGGTGTTCGACCGCTGGATCCTCGACACCTATCTCGACGTGCAGAACGTGTACAACTACCGCTACGCGGAGGGTCTGCAGTACAGCTACGACTACGCGCAGTCGCAGCCACAGGCGGGACTGCCCATCTTGACCATCTTCGGGGTGCGGGGCGAGATCTAGGGCGATCGTCTGTCGGTCGCCGTCACGGGGCGGCTTGCGAAAACCGACGCGGAGCTTGCGCTTCGTCGGCTGGCGGGTCGAAGCGAAGCAGGCTTCCGCCGCGCAGACGCCGACGGCGCGATGGGTGGCGCCAAAGATGCTACAAGGCTGGCGCAAGCGGCCGCGCGGGGCCGGGAAATCTCGCACCTCCACCTTGCCAGGCTGCCTGCGCGCCGCGATCTCGGCGGTGGCGTGGTCGGGAGTCCGGCGGATGCCGGCGAGTAACTCGTCAGTCTCCTCTGGACGCAGGCGGTGGCAGGAAGTCTTGGGATGGCTGCGCGCCGCGAAAAGGATCTCGTCGGCGCAGGCCTTGCCAAGCGGGGCCTGCGCGGTCCTGTCGAGCGCAAGCCAGCGGCCCTGATCGCGGCGCAGGCAGTTGCCAAGGCTGCCCCGGTGTAAGCGCTGGCCAGGAGAATACGACGTGCGCGCGACGAGACAATCCTGGCGCAACAGAACCAAGACCGACGCGGCCGAGGCCTGGTCGGTCTTCCATGCGACGCGCTCCGCCACGCGGCTCAGAGCCGCGTGGCCATTCGGATCAGCGGCTCGACCGGCGCTTGCCCGGCCGACACCCGAGGCCTAGCAAGGCCGCAAGCGACAACAACGTCAGCGCGAGCTCGGAGTCACCACGGCGACCGATACTGCAGCCTCCCCCGCCTCCGTCGCTCTCCTGGCCCTGGCCACCGCTTCCGCCGGGGCAGCCGCAGTCGCACCAAGTGGCGGGCGGGCTGGCGCCGGCGGGGCAGGAAGCGAGGCCTTGGGTTTCGAGCACGAAGTCGCGCGCGGTCATGGTGTTGTCGTTCGGCGACCCCGTGCCCAGGAAGAAAATGTACGCCGCATTGGGATTCGGCAGCGTCACGTCGAGCACGATCGGGTCGGTTTCGCCGACCGCGTTCGCGCTGCCCTCGTGGATGGTCAGGCGCGCGCCCTGCTTGACAAACAGGTAGTAGGCCGCGCCCCCCGCCGGCATCGGGTAGTGGTCGCCGCTCGTGAAGCCCACCATG
>JAFGPX010000213.1 GCA_016935975.1 Deltaproteobacteria bacterium | reverse complement strand
TCCTCTGTGAGCAGGGATGATGATGAGCAATACGCGGTCCAGAACGCCTTCCCGTTCATGTCTTTTACGGCCATCGACGCGGCGATTGAATCCCCGCTGCTGATGCACCCTCCGACAAACATGCAGTTCTCATTCAATACCAGGTCCTTCACCGCCCTTACGGTGACTTCCGCGCTTAATTGTTCGTCTCTGAATATAGGCTCGACCTTTCTTCCCATTATGCCGCCTTTTGCATTCATTTTTTCGCATGCAAATTCCATTGCGGCTTTAGTAGGAATACCGTAGCCGGTCATCGGCCCGGTAAGAGGTGTGATGCAGCCTATCTTAAGTGGAGCATTCGCAGCCCTGAGCAGCCTTGGAACGCCCCACGAGGTCAAGACCATCATCACGCGCGCCGGCGACGGTACCAAGCTGGTCTTCACGGGCGACATCTTCCAGATCGACCACCCCTACCTGAACAGCCACTCGAACGGGCTGTCGTACCTCATCGACAAGATGCAGGGGCAGAGCATCTACGCCCACGTCAACCTGACCAGGGGCGAGCGCTCGCAGCTCGCCGAGCTGGCCAGCAATCTGTTGTGATGGGAACCTTGGGAGGGGGCCAAACCCTTCCGCGTGATGGCTTCGGCGGGCAACGCCCAGCCGCGCCAACGCGTGCGGCAGGGGCGCAATTCGTTGCGCCCCGCAATTGGCTGCGCCCTGGTCGATGCGCGGGCGCGACGATGGTGGCCAGGGCCAGAAGCGGCGGGATGCGCGTCGCCGGACCGGCCATCGAGAAGGCCAGGGCCGCGCCGGCCGACATGCCCTGCTGCACGAGGCCTTGCAGAAGCGGGATGACACCGCCGCCGCAGGCGGCCAGGATCCAACGTCCCGACACGAACGCCTCGACGATCGCTCCCAGGACGGCGTCCAGGGGGACGTAGAAACCGACGAACTCGAGCATCTTCCAGCGATTCTTGGCGAACCCCTTGGCGCAAGACGTTGGGCGCTGCTTGGCCTGCGGCGCAACCGCCGGGCCGGGCGCGGGCCGAACCTTCTCGTCTCGACCGCATGAACATGCGCCTCATTCGCGCCGCGCAGAACGCGGTGGCGCTGGACGCGCTCGCGCTCATGAACTGCGATGCGCAGAGGGTGCCGCATCGGACGAATCTCGTAGTCGGAGGCTACGGCGCCACGGATCTCGCCGACATCACCCTGGAAGCCCAGCCGATCGCGGAGGTCCGCAAGACCTTCGCAGGGCCCGCCTTCGCCTGTCTTGGCGGCTAGCGGGAGGCGGCGGTCAAGTCCTCGCCGAGCGATCGGCCCGACGGCGCGGCTTGGCCTGGGGTCTTGCTTCGCGGAGGTCTTGTGCGGTAAGACGTCCCGAACGTTTTGCCGCAGAATCGCGGCCGAGTTCGTTCGCGCCGCCAACGAGCACCCAAAGAGAGGAAGGACCGTGATGTCCGAGAAAGCCACGACGAATTTCGCCTTCATCATCCTCATCACCCTGGTGGCCACCATCGGCGGATTTCTCTTCGGCTACGACAGCGGCGTGATCAACGGCACCGTCGATGGTCTGCAGAAGGCCTTCCACTCGGACAGCATCGGCACGGGTTTCAACGTGGCGAGCATCCTGCTCGGCTGTGCCGCCGGCGCCTTCTTCGCCGGCTGGCTGGCCGACAAGTTCGGCCGCCGCACCATCCTCATCGTCTCGTCGATCTGCTTTGCCGCCAGCGCGCTCGGGGCCGGCATGGCCCAGAGCTCGATCCAGTTCATTCTCGTGCGCGTGCTCGGCGGCCTCGCTGTCGGCGCCGCCAGCGTGCTCGCCCCGGCCTACATCAGCGAGGTGACCCCGGCCAAGTACCGGGGCACGCTCTCCTCGATCCAGCAGGTCGCCATCATCACGGGCCTCTTCGCCTCGTTCCTCAGCAACTACATCCTGGCGCGGGTCGCGGGCGGCTCGACCGTGATCCTCGCCTGGGGCTTCGAAGCCTGGCGCTGGATGTTCTGGGTGATGCTCATCCCCTCCGTCGTCTTCTTCTTCTCGCTGCTCTTCATCCCCGAAAGCCCGCGCTTCCTGGTGGCCAGCCGCAAGAAGGACAAGGCGCTGGCCGTGCTCACCCGCCTGATGGGCGCCGCGGCGGCCCAGGCCAAGGTCGACGAGATCGACGCCTCCCTGGTGGCCGATCACCACCGCCCCAAGCTGACCGACATCCTGGACAGCAAGCGTCTCTTCCGCCCCATCGTGTGGGTCGGCATCGGTCTGGCCAGCTTCCAGCAGTTCGTGGGCATCAACATCGTTTTCTACTACGGCGCGGTGCTGTGGCAGTCGGCCGGTTTCAGCGAGAGCCAGGCCTTGTTGACCAACGTCATCAGCGGGGGCGTGAGCATCGTGGCCTGTTTCATTGCCACCGCCCTCATCGACCGGGTTGGCCGCAAGCCCCTCTTGCTCGTCGGCTCGGTCGGCATGGCCGTGACACTGGGCACCCTGGCCGTGGTCTTCGCCACCGCGGATACGGTGGGCGGCACGCTTCATCTCACCGGGGCCGAGGGGCCCATCGCGCTCGTGGCCGCCAACCTCTACGTCATGTTCTTCAACGTCTCCTGGGGCCCGGTGATGTGGGTCATGCTGGGCGAGATGTTCCCCAACCAGATCCGCGGCTCGGGCCTGGCGGTGAGCGGCCTGGCGCAGTGGCTATCCAACTTCGGCATCACCATGACCTTCCCAATCCTTCTCACCGGTATCGGTCTCGGCGGCGCCTACGGCCTGTACACGGCCTGCGCCATCATCTCCATCTTCTTCATCCTGAAATTCGTCCACGAAACCAAGGGCAAAGAGCTCGAGGAAATGCAAGGGTAGTCTTCGCCGAGCCACCGTCCGGCGGAGACCACAAGGGAGCAAGCCATGCCACTTCATCTAGGACTGGATTCGAGCACACAAAGTCTATCGGCGCTGGTGATCGACACCGACACGGGCAAGGTCGTCGCCGATCGGAGCGTGAACTTCGGCGTTCGCTTGCCGCACTACCGCTCGCCGAACGGATTTCTGGCCAATTCCGACGCGGCCATCAAGCACGCAGATCCGCTGATGTGGGTCGAGGCCCTCGAGCTCGTGCTGGAGGATCTGCGTGACTCGGGCGTGGACCTGGGCCGCGTGGCGGGCATCAGCGGGGCGGGGCAGCAGCACGGTTCGGTGTACCTGGCCAAGTCCGTGGACGCAGCCGGTGGCTGGTCGCTGGCCGCGCCCCTTTACGAGCAAGTCAGTCCGCTTCTCTCGCGCAAGACCGCGCCCATCTGGATGGACAGCTCGACCAGCGCGGAGTGCGCCGAGATCGCCGCGGCGCTGGGCGGTGACGAGCGCGTCGCGGCCATCACGGGCTCACGCGCCACCTTGCGCTTCACCGGCCCGCAGATCCGCCGCTTCTTCAAGACGAGCCCGGCCGAGTGGGGCAAGACGGTGGAGATCCACCTGGTCAGCTCGTTCGTGGCTTCGCTTCTGGCGGGCCGGAGCGCCGGCATCGACTTGGGCGACGGCGCGGGCATGAACCTGCTCGACCTGGCGACGGGCACGTGGAGCCAGGCCCTGCTCGACGCCACGGCGCCCGGCCTGCGCGACAAGCTCAAGACGCCGGTGCCAAGCCCCACGGTCGTGGGCGAGATCACCGGCTACTTCGTCAAGAAGTACGGCTTCGCCAAGGGCACCAAGATCGTCGCCTTCACCGGCGACAATCCCTCGAGCCTCATCGGCATGGGCGCCAGCAAGCCGGGCACGGCGGTCATCAGTCTCGGCACCAGCGACACGGTCTTTGCGGCCATGGCCAGCCAGCGCACGGACCCGCGCGGCTACGGCAGCGTGTTCGGCAACCCGGCCGGCGGCTTCATGTCGCTCGCCTGCTTCTCGAACGGCTCGCTGGCGCGCGAGGAGATCGCCAAGCGCTTCGGCCTGTCGTGGGACGCCTTCGCGTCCGCCATCGTGGACAAGACCAAACCCGGCAACGGCGGCAACCTGCTGCTGCCTTACTTCGTTCCCGAGATCACGCCGCGTCTGCTCAAGCCCGAGCCGCGCTGGTTCGGCAGAGAGGCCTTCGTGGCGGGCAAGGACGCCGCGGCCGCGGCGCGCGCCGTGGTCGAAGCCCAGGCCCTGAGCATGCGTCTGCACTCGGACTGGATCGGCGAGAAGATGCACACCGTCCTGGTCACCGGCGGCGCCTCGCGGAACCGGGGCCTCTTGCGCGTCCTGGCCGACGTCTTCCAGGCCACCATCATACCGCTCAGCGTCGCGAACTCGTCGGCCCTCGGCGGGGCCCTGCGGGCCGCGCAGGCCGTGGAGGGGACGGCGTGGGACGATCTCTACGCGCGCTTCTGCCCGCCCGAGCACGCTCTGGCCGTCACGCCCGTCGCCGGCGCGCAGGCCGCCTACCAGGAGCTGGGCGTCGCCTTCGAGGCGAAGCTCAAAGAGCTGCTGAGGTAGGGGGCCGCAGGGGCGCCCTTGGGCGCAGCCAATCGCCGGTGCGCGACCGATTCCGTTCGCCGGTCGGGTGTCGGTGGCCGGCCAGCGTGGCCGTGGGCGGTAGGGTGAGCGTGTTCGAAGCTCGCGGCGCGGTGGGCGTGGGCGGCTTGCGTGAGCGTACGCGGCCCGCGCCCTCTGCGGGCCGCCCACGAACTCGCTCTCGCTTGCGCCCTCGCCCACGCGACCCGCCATCCGCGGGCCGCCCGAAGGGTCGGCCCGAATCCCCCCCAAGCCGTAGCTAGAAGTACAGCGCGAGCCGAAGCCGGACGCTGTACATTTCGTCGTCGTACACCAGGGGCTCGGCGGTGTCCCAGTGGCCGCGCGCGTA
>JAFGPX010000212.1 GCA_016935975.1 Deltaproteobacteria bacterium | reverse complement strand
TCACCCGCCCATCGTGGTAGTGGTGGAGGAGTCTCGGAAGATGACGACTGGCGTGCGCAACTTTGATGAAGGCGTTGGGGGCCCCCCGACACCCAGGTACGCATCATCCAGACTGCCCAGGATAGCTGCCGTACTCGCCGTGCTCAGTCTGCTTCTCTCCGCCCAACTCCTCATGGGCGTTGCTCTAACTTTCTGGCTCCTATTCGCATTCCTGCGATGGTCCGCGGCAGCGGATCTTTGCGTGAGCCTTCTCGGGATCCTCGAGCCGGTCGGTCACTATGCGCCGCTCCTCGGCGTTGCCGGCGGGATTCTCGCTGCCGTGAGTTTGGCCCGCGCGATTGACGACTGGCCCCTCAGGGTTTTCGACAAGATCTGCAGCTATGTCGCCCTCGCGACCGGTTTCGTGATGTTCTTCTGGGCGGCCGGTCGTTTCTTGCGATGAGGTGCGCCCGCGGTCGGACCTACGCCTCGCCGGCTCGTTGAGAAGGTCCCCCGACGTGGAGCAACGCGAATGCACGGCAACGCAACCGTTCCCGATGTGCAGGACGTAGCCGCCTCCGGTCGAGGATGATGACGAGCTGGCTACCGGGTGCTAGAGACCGGAGCAGTCAACGTCCGATGCCCACCCCCGAGCCCTCCCCAAGCTTCACGCGCCTCCAGAAGGCAGCCCTTCTCGGTGCCCGCGCCGGTCTATCCGCCGGCTTCGCGGTCATTTCGGCGGAGGCTGCCTCCTACTTCGTCCCCGCGTCGTACGCATGGCTCGTCTACGCGGTGACCGGCGGAACCATGACCATCGTGTACTGGTGGGTGTGGGGGCGCGTGTTCAGGAATGTCGGACTCGTGGTGAAGTAGCATACTATTGCCGAGTTGGCTGAACCCGGGAGGGCGTGACCATGACCATCAAACCCGTGATTCTCTTGCTAGCGATCGCTACCTCGGGCATCTGGGCGAACGGCTGCGGCTCGGTGGATTGCCGCGATGACCCCGAGAATGGCGATCGTTGTGACATCTCGGATGAGTACGTGTGCCTGCAGGTCGACAACTGCGCGTGGGCGTACGGCTGTCTCAAACGGTGCGTTTGCAGGAGCGGCCAGTGGGACTGCTTGGTCAAGTGCTCAGATCCCAGCCCCGACGGTGGTTCGATCGCCTACTGCGGCACAGCTCCACTATGCTGGAATTGTGGGTATCCGCCAGCAGGCATCGACGCAGCCGCGCCGTAGCCGGATAAGGTGCGCGTTTCTTGAGGCGTCGCAACTCGTCGTCTGATGGTGCTAGGGAGCCCGCGGGCGCTACGCGCGTCGTTCTCGTGTCGTCCCATCGACGCCGATGCTGCTCGATAGCCAAGACTGGGGCAACTTGCCCCCGTACCCGGTCGACTTGCCCGGCATATCCGGCAAGGAACGACAATGCTATCCGCCGCGGCCGCTCGGTCAGTCACTTCCGCAGAAAAGTCGTGAACGAAATTCGCGTTGCGGCGACTCTCAAGGCATGCGAGCGACCATGGTACAGGCAGCCGCCTGCGCGGTTGCAGTCTTGTCGACCGCCTGGCCGGTTCGCGCGGAGGAGCGGTTGCTCGTGGTAGTCGAGACCGGTTCGGGCGCCGCTGTGTCGGCCGAGGAGGCCCGCGCGGCCATCGGGGCCGAGGTCGATGCGGCCGTGGTGGGGCCAGGCAGCCTGCGGCCGGAGTCGCTGGTGGGGACGCTCATCGTCGAGATCGACGAGCGCTCGGCCGTGCTCAGGTACCAGCCGGGCGAGGGGACGGCGCGCGTTCGGCAGATCGAGCTGCCCCAGCGACACGACGAGCGGCTGAAGACCATCGCCTGGATCGCGCTCAACCTGATCAAGGACCAAGTCGGCGAGCCAAGCGCGACGGACGACCAGCCGCCGAGCTCAGCTGCGGGGGCGCCCGATGCGGCGCCACTGCCGGTGATCGAGCCGCCGCCGGCGGCAGCCCCACAACCACCGACGGCGGTGCAAGCCGCGACGGCCTCGCCGCCGGCCAAGCCGTTTAGCGATACTCCGGTCGTGAGCCAGGCGGTCCAGAAGGATGGAAAACAGCGATCACCCTGGAGTCTGGCTCTCTTCGGCGGCCCGACGCTGCATCCCCTCAGCAATAGTATCGAATGGGAATGGGACCCATCGTCCTCGGGCAACGAATGGCAGATCGAGGCCACCCGCTCCATGGGTGACTGGGCCGCGGGTGTCGCGCTCGACCTGGGCGAGCAGGATATTCCGGCGGCAGGCGTTGCGGCCTACGTGGGCGACGGCTGGCACTGGCGCAAGCTCCGGCTCGAAGGGACGGTGGGCGCAGGCTTGGAGCTGACCCAGCGGCCGGTCACGACGGTTCGTCAATCTATCGACAGCTCAACCGGCTACAAGTCGACAGTGGACGTCTCGGGTGCGCTGCGCCCGCGTGCATACGGCCGCGCCAACGCGACATTGGCATGGCGGGCTTGGCGCGCGCTGGATCTCATGCTGCGGGTTGCGCTCCACCTGGAGCCCGACGATAGAATGTACAGCTACGGCACGGCCCTGCTCGGGCTGGGCCTGGACCTGCCATGAAGCTGCACGCGGTGATCGGCGACGCCGGCCCGGGCAACCCGTTCGCAGATCGGGCTCGCTTGGCCGCGCTCCGGACCGGGTCCGTCGAGGTCGTGGCTGAACTCTATGATTCCTGTCATCAACGGGTCCGGAGGCTCGCGCGCCGTCTGCTCGGCGATGATGGTGCGGCCGAGGACGTAGTGCAGGAGGCGTTCGCGGCGATTCCGCACGCCTTGCGGAGCTTTCGGGGCAGCGCCGACGTCCAGTCCTTTCTGCTCGGCATCGCCGTCAAGAAAGCCCGCTCGCACCTGCGATCCACCATCCGATCGCGACGGGCGCTGGAACGGCTGGCTCGCGAGACGATGCCGCAGCCGCACGATCCCGAGCAGCACGCATATCGCGAGCAGCTTGCGCGGCGGCTGGTTTGGGCTCTCGACCGCCTACCGCCGGCCCAGCGCGAGGCGTTCGTGCTGTGCGAAGTCGAGACCATGGCGGCGGCCGAGGCGGCGCTGATTCTCGGGATTCCGGATGCCACCGTGCGCACGCGACTCTTTCACGCCCGAGCGCGACTGCGCGTCCTACTTGCCGATGAGGTGCCGTGATGAGCGCAAGTAGAGATCACCTCGCTGCCAGCGTGCGTGCGTTGCGTGACCTGACCGCCGAGCCGGCCGATGGCCGGGCCAGCCGCGCCCGCATTCTCGGCCGGCTTGCCGGCCATTGCCGCCGTCGCCGCAGATTCGGGGCGGCAGCGCTGGTCGTAGGCCTGTCGCTTCTCATTCCGGCGGGGAGTGCCGCGATCGTTCATCTGACCAAGACGATCTGGCGGAAACCCAGCCCGAGCCCGGCCGCTCCTGCCGCCCAAGCCCGTCGTGTGGCTGTGACGTCCGCACCAACCGCGTCCGCAGTGCCGCCCGTTGCTTTGCCACCAGAGGAAACAGTCCATAAGACGGCCACCACCGCCAGTTCGCAGCGGGTGGGGCCATTGGCTCCACCGCCGACGCCTCCGCCGGTGGCAGGCGGCGTGACCCCCGAACTTGCAGTCTACGCCCGCGCACACCAGGCCCATTTCCATGACGACGCTCCCCGCAAGGCCCTGCGGCTGTGGAACGCCTACGTCGCGAGGTTTCCGCGCGGACGCTTCCGGCCCGAGGCCGAGCTTAACCGGGCAATCTGCCTCGTCCGGCTCGGCGAGTTCGACCGCGCTCACGCGGCCCTTGATCGCTTGCTCGCCAGGGAAGGTCCAGAGTACACGCGAGCGCAAGCCGAGCGGCTAGATGCGTGGCTGGCAGGGCGATGACGGTATCGTCGCCGTCCGAGTGAGCCTGTGCCAAATACGCGCCACGCCGCCGGGCCTCGGTGGGTCTGGCGCCCCATCTTCAAGGACGCCGGGCTAGGGGTGAAGTAGCGACGAAGCACCTCGTCGCATCGTTGCTGGTCCGGGAACGATCGCCATGTGAGCCGCGCCCCAAGGCTTGCTACTCGGCCGGGAGCGACTTGTCGATCTCGGCAAGTGTGGTTTCCGGAGGGGCTGCCGAGCCGTCGATTCCCGGAATCAGGCTGGGGTACCAAGAGAGGGATTGCACCCTGATGTCCGGCTCGGTGGCACCTTCGGGCACGGCCACCTCATAGGCCAGCAGGGAGATGCCACCAGAGCCGACCAGTTGCAGGAGGCCGGCCCTGCCGATGTCGAGAGCAGCGCTCACTGCCGGCAGCTTCTCCCGCTCCGCCAGCGTAGGGGCGAAGTCTGCCCCGCCGAGGGTGGCCAGAACGTACTTGTCGCCTTCCAGCTTGACGCTGACGACCGAGCGATACTCGCCACCAACCAAAACGGCCGCTCGCCAGTAACCACCAAATGCGAGCCAAGGGCCCTTGTGGAGCGTGAAGATCCCATAGGGCCGGCCCACCTGGATGGCGTCGGCATCGGCAGGCGACGCAAAACCAAAACCCGACAGGACTTCCGCCGGCACATTCCGAACCCATTCCGCCACGGCGGGGACGACATCGGTGGCCAAGCGTGCCGGGTCGACGCCGGTGTACAGGGTCGGAGGCCCGGCTGGCCTCGCCAAATCCAGGCCTTCCGTGTTCGAGGGCGATCCACCATCCAGGGCCAGCGGCGCATCCAGGGCCAGCGGCGCATCCAGGGCCAGCGGCGCATCCAGGGCCAGCGGCGCATCCAGGGCCAGCGGCGCATCTACGGCTGGCGCAGCATCTAGCGCAGGCGAATCCCCCCCGGAGCACGCCCCGCCAAGCAGCAACGCTCCGACGATGGCAAGGTTGGCAATCTGCAGTCTTGGGTAGGTCATCAAGGAATCCTATCTCAAGGCCAACGCTAACCCAGTGCTACCGCTGCCACCAGATGCGCGTATGGGGCCCCCTCACAGGGGAATCATACCGCGTAGTCGAGATCGAGTGCTCCCGCAATCAACGCACGAGGTGGCTGCCCTTCCAGCGCTTTCTTGGCGACGTGCTTGCTGCCGTGGTCGCACCCCAAGAGCGACGCGGCGAGCAACAGAAGTGCAACACGAAGACGGATGCGGTCCGCATGCACCACAACTCCCCCGGGCCGTGGGCTATTCCCGCGATGGTGACGGGCGGAACCGTGGGCGTGTCGTGGTCGTGGGTCTGGGGGGAGGATATTCGTCAAGGTGCCCCCTACTACGCCACCGCGGAATCGCGGTCTCGCTTCGCGACGTGCGCTATGGGCAGGCGTGAAGCTCGCCCTGCCAGGAAATCGAATCGCCGCTGTGCCCGCCGGCCGAAACCACGAAGGTCAACACAACCTCGCCTTCCGTGGGCAGCGACAGATTGGTACCAGTGCATGACATCTTCTGCCCGTTGATCGTGATCGTGCGATCCGCATCTGTGAAACCAGAACAGCCCCAATGGTACTCCAATGCGTCGGGGACGCCGTCCCCATCCGAGTCCCGCGCAGGTGCAGTGAAGCACAGCGTGAAGCAGTAGGCCGTTGTCGGAAGCGGGACAGCCAGCGCCGCCCCACTCGTCCAAGGCCCCAACTTGTCGCACGGGATCGCGGGCCCAGTATCGGGCAATGGACTCGCATCAGGCAGAACCGGAGCGGTGTCTGAGATCGCCGGGCCCGCATCGGGTCCGCTGGTAGGGCAAGCGATCGAGCCGCCATACCATGTGAACGAAGCCGATGCGGAAGCACCGGCACTCACCTGGAAAGTGCGCAAGCCGGTACCCGTGATGGCCGAAGGCGGAGTCTCCGTCGTGCCCGTGTCGGCGTTGGTCTTCCCATCAACCCCGACGAGATAGACGGCGTTGCCGTTCACGGTGAGCGTCCGCCCCGAGAAGCTCTTCCAGGTCACAGCAAAGATCGGCGTGTCGCAGGTCTTGAAGCAGAACCCGTCGGTGGATGTAGCCTGCACCGTCGCAGCCCAACGTGTACCTTCTGGTGAGCCGTCAGGCGGTCGCTGGACCGTCACGGTCGGACAGTCAGGTGCGGTGTCGGGCGCAGGGTGCGTGTCGGACACGTCCGGCGCGGTATCGGGGAAAGGCGGGGTGGCATCGAGCGTCGTAGGCTGCACGTCCAGTTTGATCACCGGGCTCGTATCGGAGACAGGGGGAGCCGCGTCGACGACCTCCAAGCCTACGTCTGCGGGATGGTCAGTAGCCATACCCGAGTCCACGATGAAGCCCGCACCGTCGCCAGCATCGGCCGCAGTGGCATCAGCAGGAAGACCTCCGTCGCCCTGGACCACGCCGCTCCCCGCGTCCCGCACAGTCCCGTACTTGGGCAAGTCAGCAGCCTTGATCGTCTCCGGCACGCACACGCCCTGCGGCCCGCACGTCTCCCCGGTCTGGCAAGTTGCCTGCACACACACGCGCAGCAGGTCGAGGAAGAGCATCAACGTCTGGTCCGGCACGAAAGACGTTACGGCCGACCGCTCGACCACCACCACACCGTTCTTGAGGCCCTGGGCGACGGCGCGGAACCCCAGCTTCTTGTCCGCGTCCGGCACCAGACCGAGCACGATGGGCAGCTTGGTCTTTCCGGACGCCAGGTCGTATGTCTGCTCGAATCGGGTCGAGGACTTCTCGCTCGCCACGACGACGTGGACCTGATCGAGTTCTGCAGGAACGCTCAGGTTCGAGTCCACGGTCAGCACGATCTCGGTGCGCGGCTTGTGGCAGGCGCCGAGCGCGAGCAGGGCAGCAACAAGGACAAGCGGGCCGCGTCTCATCGCACCACCACCACCGGCGGATCCACATTGCCCTTGATCGGATCTTCCTGCCCGCGGCTCAGCAGGATTGCGGTCGTGACACCGCCGATCACCACCGCGCCCGCAGCCGTCCAGAACCACCACCGCTTGTAGATAGGCGCGCTGGCGGGCGGCTCGCTCGCAGGCGACGCCATGGCGGATAGGTCGATGGCGGGGAAGGCGGGCGGTTCCGCCCTGGGAGCCAGGTTCTTCGCTGCCGGGACTGACGCCGCTGTCGCCTTCGGTGCCGGGCCCGGCGTCCAGGTCACCGCCTCAAGTTGCTCGAGGTGTCTCTGCACCTGCTCGCGGTTCGGAGCATCGGCCGGTGCCGTTCGCAGGTAGGACTTGTAGGCGATGATCGCCTTGTCGGCGTTGCCCGCGAGCCGATGGGCCTGGCCGATGTTGTAGAGCAACGCTGGGTCGGGAACCAGCCGATAGGCAGTTTCGTACTCGGCCAAGGCCTCGTCGTACTGGCCCAGGTTGAAGGCTGCCGTGGCCATCTTGACGTGGGCCCGTGCCTCATCCTCGACCGGGCCGGCTGTCGCCAGACCTGCCACCGATGACACGGCAAGCACGCAAGCTACGCAGACGGCGAACCTTCGCATCCCGAACGACTCCGATCAGCGGTTAGACGCGGTTGATCATACAGCTATTCTGCTCGTGGTGAAACGGCTCGTGCGCTCCTAGCGTCGCCCCGTCGGTGCAAGTCGCCGACGGACCATGCAAGAGCCCGATCTCAAGCCGTTCTTCCGGTTGCTCGGGGCGCAGCTTCGCAAGCAGCGGATGCGTCTAGGGCTTACGCAAGAGGACATGATCGGCCACGGCTTCTCGGCCAGGCACTGGCAGCAGATCGAGACGGGGAGGCCCATCACGCTCAAGACCTTGGTGCGAGCCTGCATGGCGTTCGGGGTGTTGCCATCGACGACCATCAAGGCGGCCGAAGGGCTGGTGGGGAAGCCGTCCAGTGTCGAGCGCGGCCGAGCAGAGACTCCAAGGGCCAGGCGGCGGTCTGCTCGAGGCAGCCGTCGCGCCTGAGAGCCATCGGCCCATCGTCAAGGTGCAAGCTCTCGGTCCGAGAACGGGCCAGCCGGTAGCTGGGTTTCGCTCTCCCGATGGGCTCGGGGCTCGGCGACGGCGAGGCTAGGCCACCCGCCGGACCTGACCGGCCGCCTGCGCCTGCGCCGTCCCCACGCGGAGCGTCCAGGCTGCGGTCGTGACCGCGCAGTGCGGATCGGAGCTACTCCTATGTCACGCTGTAGTTCTGGAGGGCCTGTTCAAGCAGAACAACTCGCTCCCTCAGACCTTGAATCTCCTCGAACATAGTGTCCGCGCACTTCTTGTGTACTTCGAGCATCCGCTCGAGCGCGAAGATACGCCGTTCCGTGGCCGGCACCTTCAGCCCATCGATCTGTGCGCACCGCAGCCACTCCTGATACCAGCGGTGGACGACCTCGGGCGGGAGCTTGCGCTCGACGACGATGGTGCGGAGATCCTTGCCGGCGTTCAAGTCGGCGAACACGGTGGCGGAGATTTCGCCATCTCGCGAGGAATCTGGCTCGTGCGCCGCCAAAGACCCGGGGGTTGCCGGCTCGTCCATTGAAGCCGATTCGGAGGGCATCTGATCTGGGGAGGGTTCAGCCACGGATCCGGTGCCATTCGCGGGAGGGGAGCTCGATCGCAGTGCCTCAAGGTCCGAGGCCGCAAACAGGTAGACCCCGCGTACCTTCTTGGCCGGCACATCGCCGTTGTCCACCATCTTCTGCAGGCCGGAGGGCGAACACCCGGCCAGCTTGGCGGCCGCGCGAAGACCTCGGATTTCGTCGTGCTGCTTCTTGTTCATGGTGCACCTCCGCTGCTGTGTTGCCGGAGCCAAGCCAGGCGTTCCCGGCCGCGCTCAGAGATGAAATGCAGGCCACGGCGCCGGTTGATTCCCGCAAGGCCATGCCGCCGGGCGCGAAGCAGGCACATGCTTGCTGCCCGCCGGCGCTTCCTGAGTTGTTTGGCGACCTCTGCTGTGGTCAGCGGGCCTTGCTCTTCGAGCAGTGACAGAGTGGCGTAGCGTTTGGGGTTCATGGTGAACACCTGTGTCCACCAAGTACCTCGTTCGCGTCCTCCCATGCAAGATTTGGGTCACGGCCTGCAAGGCGTTACAGCTTGTGGACGGTGGAAAACACCCTCGCGGACGCCGTTCACGGCCGCCTCCGCCTTCTGGGGCCAATGACCAAGCCTGAGATCTCGCTGTTTTCCCGGCGGAGACAGGCACTGTCGCCCGGGGAGATTCGGCCCCGTTCACCATCGCGTTCACCGCGCGTCTTCCACGTCCGTCGACCACCTGTTTTTGCGGGTTCGCGGGGAGGTGTGGTAACGGCTTGCCATGAATTGACCCCGTGGGATGGGCGGTTGACGGCGGTGGTGAACGCGGTGGTGAACGGCGTGGAGGACGCGACTCGAGCGCGGGGGTCCGTTCACCACACCAGCCGTGGCCCCATCGCCCGCAGCCGTCGCTTGCGCTCTTCATGGTCAGGCATGACCCGGCCGAGCGCAGCCCAGAACGCCCGGCTGTGGTCCTCGTGCGATAGGTGGACAAGCTCGTGCGCGACGACGTAGTCCACCAGTGCCACGGGGTGTAGTGGTCCATCCACATCGACCCCTCCGGTGCATGCTCCTGCCCAGGTCAGATTCACCCCACCTCGTTCGTCCTGTAAAGTGCGGTCGGAGACAGCTGATGGGACAAGCAGGAGACTCGCACGAACCGGGCGAACCACGGCGGACGTATGCCTGGGAGACGGTCCACGTCTTCGTCTCCAGCACGTTCAACGACATGCACGGGGAGCGGGACTACTTGGTCAAGGAGGTGTTCCCCGAGCTGCGTGACTGGTGCGAGGAGCGCAAGCTGCGGCTGGTAGACATCGACCTGCGCTGGGGGGTGAGCGAGGCGGATGCCACGCACAACCAGCGCGTGGTGGAGGTGTGCCTGCAGAACATCGACCGCTGCCGGCCGTTCTTCCTGTGCTTC
>JAFGPX010000211.1 GCA_016935975.1 Deltaproteobacteria bacterium | reverse complement strand
TGTCGCCGCTCGCTTGAATACCTCTAGTATTCGGCGCTTCGCCGCTCCTTGCATCCGGGCCGAATCCACTCCGAACGGCTCGGTCCGGCTTTCACCACGGGCTGCTAGGCGTGGGCCTCGCCCCACGTGGCGCCGCTGTGCACATCGACGACCAGCGGCACCCGCAGCTCGAAGGCCGCCTCCATCTCGCGTTTGACCCACGGGCAGAATGTGTCGACGTCTGCTTCGGGCACCTCGAACACCAGCTCGTCGTGCACGGTGAGCAACAGGCGGACCCCGGGGAAGCCGACGAGGCCCCGGTGCACCCGTAGCATGGCGAGCTTGAGGATATCGGCCGCCGAACCCTGGATGGGGGTGTTGCGCGCGATGCGCTCGGCGTAGTTGCGGTCCTGCGCACGCTTCGCGTTGATCTCGGGCAGAGGGCGTGTTCGCCCCAACAAAGTCGACACGACCTGCGTGCGACGCGCCTCCGCAATGACCCCTTCCATGTACTCACGCACGCGGGCATAGCGCGCGAAGTAGGATGCGATGTAGTGGTGGGCCTCGGCCCGCGGGATGCGCAGGGCTTGGGCTAGACCGAAGTCGGTCTGCCCGAAGATCAGGCCGAAGTTGATGGCTTTTGCGATGCGCCGCTGCTCGGCCGAAACCTCCGCCTCCGCAACGCCAAACACCTCGGCTGCGGTCCGACGGTGGATGTCGGCGCCGGCGCGGAAGGCGCCGACGAAAGCAGGGTCCTCGCAGAAATGGGCGAGCACGCGCAGCTCGATTTGCGAGTAGTCCGCCGAAACCATGCGCAAGCCCGGCTCGGCCACGAAGGCGTCTCGGATCTTGCGGCCGATGTCGGAGCGGATGGGGATGTTCTGCAGATTGGGATCGCTCGACGAAAGCCTGCCGGTGGCCGCGACCGCCTGGTGAAACGTGGTGTGCAGTCGCCCGGTGCGCGGATTGACCAGCGCCGGCAAGGCATCGATGTAGGTTCCCTTGAGCTTGGTCAGGGTCCGGTACTCGATGATCTTCGCGGGCAGCGGGTGCATGGCCGCGAGCTGTTCGAGCACGTCCGCGTCGGTCGAGGCGCCGGTCTTGGTCTTCTTGACCACCGGCAGTCCGAGCTTGCCGAAGAGGATCTCCGCCAGCTGCTTGGTCGAGGCGATGTTGAAGTCGGCGCCCGCCAGCGTGTGGATCTCGCCTTCGAGAGAACGCGCGGCGGTGGCAACCTCGTTGCCGAGGACGCGCAGGTGGCCGCCGTCGATGCGAATGCCGTGGCACTCCATGGCCGCCAGCACGGAGGCGAGGGGGAGCTCGACATCCTGGCAAAGATGCTGCTGCTGCGCGGCCGCGAGCCTCTCGCTCTGCCGGCTGGCCAGCGTCAAGACCGCCGCAGCCTCGGCGCCGAGCCGCTTCCCCACTTCGACGAGATCCAGGTCCTCGCCGCGGCGCCCGCCGGACAGCCAAGCCGTTCGCGGCAGCACGCCGGGGATCTGTTCCGAGCCAGCGAGAGTGGACAAGGCGTAGTCCCCGGAGCCGGAATCGAGCACGTAGCCAGCGAGCATGGTGTCGCTGGCCACGCCCGCGAGAGCGGCCCCGTGGCTGCGAAGCCAGACCTCCAAGGCCTTGACATCGTGCAGGCGCTTGGTAGTTCCGGCGTCGGCGAGCATGGCGCCGAGACCGGCGAGCACCTCGTCCTCGGCCAGGCCTCTCGCGGCGCCCAGCAGGTGCTGCTTGACCAACACGCAGAAACGCTGGCCGGACGGCAGGGCGGCCGCCAGCGCGACCAGGCGCGCGCGCACCGGCGAATCGTCGTCGAGCAGGAATGCGAGACCGGTCTCTTTTGGCTCGTGGATCGCGGCTACCATCGCGGCCATGCCCGGTCCGTCGCTCACCGGGGTCGGCTCGCCCGCCGGAGGCCCGGCCGGAGGCGCCGGCAAAGGCGCCGACGCCGCCTGCCGATTCGCAGGCGCGACGTGTTCCAGCAAGCGGCCGAATTCCAGCCGGAGGAAGAGCGCGCGCAACTTCTCGGCCGACGCCGGCTCGCGACGGATCTCCGCCAGGGGCCTGGGCAGGGGCACGTCGTCGCGCAGGCGCACCAACTCGCGCGCCAGCGCCAGGGTGTCGCGCCCCTCGGCGATGGCCTGGCCCTTCTTGCCCTTGATCCTGTCGGCGTTGGCCACGACGCCGGCCAAGGAGCCATAGGTGGTGACGAGCTCGGCCGCGGTCTTGGGGCCGATCCCCGGGATCCCCGGCACGTTGTCGATGGAGTCGCCCATCAGGGCCAGGACGTCCCCGAGCTTGTCGGGCGGCACACCCCATTTCTCCAGCACCTCGGCAGGTCCGAGCAGGCGGTTCTTCACGGCATCGAGCAGCCGGACTTCCTCGCTGCACAGTTGCATCAGATCCTTGTCCGACGAGCCGATGATGACCTCCATGTCCTGGGTCCTCGCCTCGCGAACCAAGGTCGCGATCACGTCGTCGGCCTCCACGCCCGGAACCGAGAACACCGCGCACCCGAACGCCTCCGCGGCCTCGCGTGCGAGATCGATCTGCGCCACGAGATCGGCCGGCGGCGGTGGACGGGTGGCCTTGTATTCCTTGTAGATCGCGTCGCGAAATGTCGGCCCCGGCGCATCGAAGACCACGGCCATGTGGGTTGGGTGCCGCTCGCGGTCGACGCGCAGGAGCATCTGGCAGAAACCATAGACGGCGCCCGTCGGCAGCCCAGCCCGGGTCGCAAGCCCGGGCAAGGCATGGTAGGCCCGAAACAGGTAGTTCAAGGCATCGACGACAACCAGTGTGCCCTTCATCGCCTCTACCCTACCCCACCAGGGCCGGCACGCCTATTCGCCGTAAAGCCCGGCGACGGCCGTCGCGAACTTGCTCGCCACCACGTCGCGCTTGACCTTGAGACTCGGGGTCAGCTCGCCGGTGGCCTCGCTGAAATCCGCGGGAAGGAGAGCAAAGCTCTTGATCGTCTCGTAGCTCGCCAAGGCGCCATTGACCTCCGCCACCGCTCTTTCGATGGCCGCGCGCAAGGCGGGCGAGGCCGCAGCCGCCGCCAAGTCGCCGCCCCCGAACTGGCGCGCCGCCGGCTCCGACGGCGTGATCAAGGCGACACAGTACGAGCGCCGATCACCGAAGACCACCACCTGACTGACGAGCGGAGTATGCGCCTTGAGGGCGTTCTCCAGCTTCTGCGGCGCCACGTTCTTGCCCCCGGCCGTGATGATGATGTCTTTCTTGCGGTCCACGATGCGCAGGAATTCGTCTTCCATGACCCCGATATCGCCGGTGTGGAACCATCCCTCGGCGTCGAACACCTCGGCCGTGGCCGTGGGGTTGTTGTGGTAGGACGAGAAAATCGAGGGACCGCGCAGGAGGATCTCGCCGTCGTCGGCCAGCTTGGCTTCGACCACATCGATGGCCGGCCCGACAGTGCCGAAACGGTAGCGATCGAAGCGGTTGACGAAGGCTGCGGCGGTGCTCTCGGTCAGGCCATAGCCCTCCAGGATGAGCAGGCCCGCGCCGTGGAAGAACTCCGCGATCTCGGAGGCCAGCGGGGCTCCCCCGGAGATCAAGAAGCGGCAGCGATCGAGACCAAGCCGCTTGCGCAGCTTGCGCAACACCAGCTTGTCGGCGAGGCCGCGAGACAGCCGCAGCCCGGGCGACACGGCTTTCCCGGTGCGCATCGCGCCCGAATACTCTGCCGCCACGCCAAACGCCCAACGCACAAGCGCCCGCTTGGCACGGCCACCCTGCTGCGCGCCCGCTTGCACGGCGGCATAGAGCTTCTCGAAGATGCGCGGCACCCCTGCCATGAACGTCGGTCTCACCTCGACCAGGTCGAACTTGATACGCGCAAGCCCCTCGGAAAACGCCACCTGGGATCCCACGATGATCGGGGCCCACTCGACCTCGCGGCCGAGAACGTGGGCCAGGGGCAGAAACAAATACTGCACGTCCGTGGGCCGCAGATCGAAGGCGCGCACGGCGCTCGCGCACGAAGCGACGAGGTTCGCATGCGTCAAGACCACGCCCTTGGGCTGCCCCGTGGTGCCCGACGTGTAGATGATCGTGAAGCTGTCGCTCGGAAGAACCGTCATTGCCCGGCGATCGAGCTCGTCTGGGTAGGCTTTGGCCCAGGCAACGCCCGCTCGGCGCAAGCCTGCCAGCGAGAGCCCCGGTGATTCGCCGCCCACGCCGGGGGTGTCTTCCTCGATGGCAACAAGATGGAAATCCGGACGTTTGGCCGCGAGCGGGGCCAGCTTGGCCGCCTGGTCGGCGTTCTCGACCAAGGCCGCCGAGGCCCCGCTATCGCCGATCAGCACCTCGCATTGGGCCGCGGTGGTCGAGGGATAGATGGGGACCGACACCAATCCGGCCATGGCGATCGCCACGTCGGACAGCACCCATTCCAAACGAGTTTGGCACAGCACAACGACACGCTGGCCGGCGCGAAGCCCCAACGAACACAGCCCTGCGGCAATCTCACGCGCAGCATCGTCCGCTTGACGCCACGTGAGGCTCTGCCATGCGCCGTTCCGACGGTAGTGGAAGGCGACACGGTCGGCGAAATCTCGCACGCGATCGCCCCAGACGTGGAAAGCCGTCGCGGTTGTGTCTGAAGTGTCGTGCGTGGCCATGAGCGCTTCATAGTGATCTCGCGCCCATTCCAAAGCAAGCGTTCGGTATCTTGGGTTGTTTCCGACCGTTTCCTTTCGTAGTATGCGGGGTCGTAGCTTGGGGAATGGTTCTTTCTCGTTTGGGATCTCAGGGACGATGTCTGTCACACCCCTGCCAGAACGCTATCGCATCATCGAGGAAGTCGGCCAAGGTGGCATGGCCGTCGTCTATCGTGCGCAGGACGAGAAACTGCGGCGCGAGGTGGCGGTCAAGGTGCTCCATGCGCACCTCCTGGCCGAGCCCGAATCCAAGGCCCGCCTCGAGCGCGAAGCGCGGGCGGTCGCAAAGCTGAATCACGACGGGATTCTGCAGATCTTCGACTACTCGAGCGAGGCGGCGGCGTCGTCGTACATCGTCACGGAATACATCGACGGCCAGACTCTCAAGCAGTTCCTAGGCAATCGCAGGCTGCCGGTTCCCGAGTTGGCCGCGCTGATCGTCATCGAGCTGGGCGAGGCGCTTTGTCACGCACACTCGCTCGGCATCATCCATCGCGACGTCAAGCCCGAGAACGTCATGGTCCGCAAGGACGGCGTGCTCAAGCTCATGGATTTCGGTGTCGCCCAAGTCGTCGATCTCGAGCGCATGACCGTGACCGGCCAGATCCTGGGTTCGCCGGCGTACATGGCGCCCGAGGTTCTCGATGGACGCACGCTCGATTTTCGCAGCGACGTGTTCTCGGTGGGGGTGATGCTCTACCAGATGGCGACGGGTGCCCTGCCTTTCTCCGGCAAGAATCCACATGAGGTCCTGCGCCGGGTTTCCGAGGGCAAATTCGCGGATCCCCGTACGCTGAATCGCCTGGTTTCCGATCAATTGGCACGCGTCATCGCCCGGGCGCTGGCGCGCAGACCGGAAGAGCGTTTTCCGTCGTTGCAGGCCATGGTGGACGAGCTGCGCGCTTATGCTTCCGACGCCGGCTTGCTGCAGTCGCGCGAGGAGCTGCGTCAGTACCTCACCGATCCCGATGAGTACGAAAAAGCGCTGGTTCCGCGTATGGTCACCGCCCTGGTGGCCGCCGGTGTACGCGAGCAGGCCGCCAGGCGTCGCGCCCGAGCCCTGGAGTTGTGGAATCGCGCCTTGGCCTTCGAGCCGGACAATCCTACCGTGCTCGCCGAGCTGCATCGGCTGGAGCGCGGCGAGCGTTTGCGCCGCTGGCTCATCGGCGGCGCGGTGCTCGGCGTGCTGGTCGCAATGGCCACCGGCGCGTTCTTCCTGGCTCGCAAGGCGCTCAGCAGCAAACGCCCCGTTGCGGCCGTGGCGGCCGACACCGTCGTGTCTCACGAACCCGCGCCGGCGCCCCCAAGCAAGGATCCCCCGCCAGAGAACTCACGGCAGCACACACGAGCCGGTCCCACGGCCAGGAGTCAAGGCGGCACCGCCACCCGGGAGACACGGCGCCACGAGGTCGTCCTCGCGCAAAAGCCGAATGGCCGGGACAACGAGCGCGCCCCTGCCGCGCCGACCGAAGCCGCGCTTTCGCCTGCCGACATCACGCTTTCGCTCGGATTCACCCCGGCGCGTGTGGAAGTGTGGATGGACGGCAAGAAGGCCTTCGACTTCGGTCCGCGGCAGAACCGCATCCGCATCCCGTGGGACCGTCCTCACCGGCTCGAATTCCGTAACGACAGCTGCTGCAACCGCAAAGAGGTCGTTGTCGGTCCGCAGGTCTACCGGCCGCCCGGGGACCGTCTTTTCGTCAATCTCGACCCCAAGCCGGCGCGACTGGTTCTGGCCCTCGATCCCCCAAGAGACGGCGCCAAGATACTCCTGCGCGAGATCAACGAGACCAAGGCCTCGCCGTGGCGGGCGCGCGTCCAGCCGGGCGAGAAAATACTAGTTCCCTTTGACGCAGGCGAGGAGATGCGCAAGAGTCTCGAAATCATGGTGCTTGCGGGCGACAAGACCACGACCAGCCACGTGACGATCACGGCCGGAGAGACTCGCCCCGTCACGATCCAGGTGGACGACGAGCGTTGAGCGCCGGTTACCTCCTCCCTTTTCTGCTCTGCCAGGCCGTGGCGCCCACCGAGGAATTGCAGCGGGGCAAGATAGCCTTCGACCGTGGCGAATTCGGGCGTGTCGTCGAAATCGTCCGCCCCCTGCTCTACCCCGAGCTGCGCCTGCAGTCCGAAAGCCAAATCGTCTTGGCCCACCGCATCTTGGGCGTGTCGTATCTTTTCGAGAAGCAAGGACCCGAGGCCGCAGGCGAGTTTCGCAAGCTCTTGCAGATCAGTCCCGAGTATCGCTTCGACCCGCGTCTCGATCCCCCCGAAGTCGTGGATTTCTTCGATGGCGTCCGTAGGGAATACTCGACGGAGCTAGCCATCCTCGAGGCCGAACGCAAGCAAGCCGAACGCGAGCGCCAGCGCTACCGGGAGGAATGCGAGAAGTTGCGGGCCGGTCCGACCGTGATTGAACGTCGCGTCGGACGCAACTCCTTCACGGTCAGCTTCCTGCCCTTCGGCGCCGGCCAGTTCCAGAACGGGCACCGCAAGAAGGGGTGGGCTTTCTTGACCGCCGAGGTGCTCCTGGGAGCGGTTTCCGTAGGCGCCCTGGCCACCAACCTCGCCGTCTACGGGCTGCGCCCGCAACGCGGCTGCCGCTACGACGTCGGCAATGCCGCCTGTCCCCCGGAAGCCATCGACCACACCGACGAGAACCGCTCGCGCTTGCTGACGCAGGTTCAAATGGTGAGCGGTGCCGCCTTCTTCGCCGTGGTGGCCTGGGGCATCCTCGACGCCGTCTACTACTATCATCCGGAAACCCTGCTTAGCCCCGCCCCGAGCGCCCAACGCCCGGCTGCCACCTCGTCCTTGCGCTTCTCGCCCCTGCTCGCCGAACACGCAATTGGCACAGGTCTGTCCTTCCGTTTCTGACACAAAACCGCCAAACTGCCGTCATGGCGACGCTCCGTATCCACGCCCCCGGAACCGGCGTGAAGGTCTACCACATCTACAAGAAGCTCACCTCGTTGGGCAAAGGCGAGGGCGTAGACGTGCTTCTGGCCGATCCGCTGCTCGCCGACACCCACGCGCACATCCACTTCGACGGTCGTGATTTCAACATCTCGGTGACCGATCGCGACGCCGACATGCATGTCAACGGCCGGCGGCGGACCAAGCACCGGCTGTCGCAGGACGATCGCGTTCGCATCGGCGGCGTCGAAATCGAGTTCTCGCTCTACGACGAGCCGGTGACCGACGAGGTGGCAGCCAAGACCATGGCCGAGCTGAACTCGTACAAGCGGCTCTTCGATTTCTCGCAGAAGCTGATGAACAACTACGACTTGCCGACGCTGCTGGATGCGCTGCTGGACGTGGTCATCCAGGTCAGCAACGCGGACAAGGGTTTCATCGTGCTTCTCGAATCGGGCGAGCCGGTGGTCAAAGTGGCGCGCAACCTGCGCCGCGAAACCATCTCGGATGCCGTCCGCCACCTGTCGGATTCCATCATCAAGAAGGTTGTCGAAACCCGCCAACCGCTCATTATCTCGGACGCGCTCAACGACACCAGTTTCAAGAACTCGCTCTCGGTGATGAACCTGCGCCTGACCTCGGTCATGTGCGTGCCCATGCTCGAGCGTGGCAACCTCATCGGCATCATCTACCTCGGCAACGACAACGTGGCCCAGCTCTTCGACCAGGCCGCGCTCGAGATCTTGACCATCTTCACCGCGCAGGCCTCCCTGGTCATTCGCAACGCCTTGCTGGTCAACGAGCTGCAGCTCGACAACCAGTCGCTGCAGGAGCGCATCGAGCGCATTCGCTTCGGCGAGATTTTGGGCTCGTCGCCGGCCATGCAAGAGGTCTTTCGCAAGGTGCAACGCGTGGCCGGGACGGACATCACCGTGTTGGTGACGGGCGAGACCGGCACCGGGAAAGAGCTCATCGCGCGCGAGTTGCACAACCGCTCGGCGCGCGCCAAGGGACCGTTCGTGAGCGTGAACTGCGGCGCCATCCCCGAGAACCTGCTCGAGTCGGAGCTGTTCGGCCACGTGCGCGGGGCGTTCACGGGCGCCGTCGGCAACAAGGCCGGGCGCTTCCAGGCGGCCAACAAGGGCACCCTCTTCCTCGACGAGATCGGCGAGATGCCGCTCTCCCTGCAAGTCAAAATCCTGCGCGCCTTGCAGGAGCACCTGGTCACCCGGGTCGGCGACACCGTTCCCGAAACCGTCGACATCCGAATCATCGCGGCCAGCAACCGCGATCTCGAGGCCGAAACCCGCGGCGGTCGTTTCCGCGAGGATCTCTACTACCGGCTCAATGTGGTGCACCTGCACCTGCCGCCGCTGCGCGATCGCGGGGACGACATCTTCGTGCTGGCCCGCTACATGCTGTCGCGTTACGCCCCCGAATACGCCAGCAAGGTGCGCGGCTTCACCCCGGGCGCCATCGTGGCCATCAAGCGCTACCGCTGGCCGGGCAACATCCGCGAGTTGGAGAACCGCATCAAGAAGGCCGTGGTGCTGGCCGACAAGGCCATGCTCGGTCCGGAGGACCTGGGCATCGATCCGGACGAGATCCCTTCGATCCTGCCGCTGGCCGAGGCGCGCGAACGCTGGCAGCGCTCCTACATCAACGAAGTGCTGGGGATCAACGGCGGCAACCGAACCAAGACGGCGCGCGACCTGGGCGTCGATCCACGCACCATCTTCCGGCACTTGGAGAAGGAAGAGAGCGGCCCCCTGTCCAACGGTTCGCCACCTTCCGACGAGCCCTGACGGTCATGTGGATGCGCCACCTCCTGCCCCTGTTGTCCGTGTTTGCCGGTGTTTCCGCCTGCGTGGTGCCCGTGGGTCCGGAATGGACCGATCCGCAGAGCAACTATCCTCCGACGATCGCCTCGGCTTCACCGGCCATCGGTTCCATTCTAGCGCTGGCCCCCGACGCCGGGTTTCCCCTCGCGGTCCAGGTCAAACTCGCGGACCAGAACACCGACGACAACCTCTATGTGCTTTGGCTCATTGACTACCCGCCCTTCGTCGATGGTGTCTCGCGCCTCGCCCGGCCGGAGATACAGCCCGGCAATGGCAGGATCGAGCGGCCCACCTTAACCTTCGCACCCAACTGCGGCGATCATCGGATCGCCGCGGGATTTGGTGCTCACCGCTTGCTGCTCGTTGCGTCTGACCGGCCTTTTGTCGGCGACGACCCCACGGAGCCGGACAAGATCCAGGACGGCAACTCTCGCGTCCAGGCCCAGTGGCAGTTCGACATGGAGTGCCCGTAGGACGTTCGCGACGGGTGCCCTGGAAGAGTCCGCTTGGCGCTCGGCACTTGCCTTCCGCCCTGTCACCTCCTTGCGGCCAGGATTTGACAAGCAGCCGCCTTGCGCGTAGCTTCTCTCTACCTGTCGGCGCTCCGGCAGAAGACGCTCCTCGCTGGGAGCCGTTTGCAGCTGGGTCGTCAGCGGATACTCCCCGTCCTTGCCATCGCCCATCAATCCACCGCAGCCCGAATTCCATCGCTATCGCAAGCTAGTCGCGTGGACGTCGTTGGTCCTTGTCGGGCTTGGCACCTTGTATCTGTTGCTGTCGGTGCTCGTCGCGCTCGATCGGCGGCGCAACGCGGTACTCGGCGTTCGCGTCAGCACCCAGCTCACCTCGACGGAAATCAGCGACTGCTTCGACGACCTGCACGACGTGACGGTGGCCTTGCGGAAGCACCTCGAGAACGCGTATCACCTCCTCGGCGGCTACGACTCGGAAGAGGCGCGGCGTTGGACCGGCGAAGGCGATATCTGGCGCCGGCAATGGCGCCTGCTCGGCGAACGCTGCCGCTTCGTCGAGCGCCATTCCGGACCGCGCAACAAGGATCTCGAAGCGATGTCCGCCGCCCACCAAGAGCTGGGAAGCATCCAGACGACCTACTCGCGGGCGCTGCTGCGTTTTGGCAACGAGCTGGCGCCCCGCCTGGATCGTATCAACAAGCGCGTGGAAGAAATTGGCGAGCACCTGGCGGAGTACGGCTCGCCTGCAGGAGCAAGCCCATGAATGACACGAGTGACGAGACTAGAAATAGCACGGCCTCCCCGGCCGCGCCCCCCCCCGATGGGGCTCCCGGTCCGAGCTTCGCCGAGCTGGGGCTCGGCGTCCCCGTACTGCAGGCGCTCGCGAACATGGGCTTCTCGGAGCCGATGGAGGTCCAGCGGGTGACCATTCCCCTCGTGCGCGAGGGACGCGACGTGCTGGTGCAGTCCCGCACCGGTTCCGGCAAGACCGCCGCCTTCGCCATCCCCTTCGCCGACTGGATTGCGGACGCCGAGGAATCCCACCCGCAGGCCATCGTGCTCTTGCCCACGCGCGAGTTGGCCTTGCAGGTCGCGGCCGAAACCGCGCGTATCTGCGCGAACACCACCCTCGCCGTGGTTCCCGTCTACGGCGGCTCGCCTATGGGCCGGCAGATCGAGCAACTGCGTGACAAGGCCCAGATCGTGTGCGGCACGCCCGGCCGCGTCCTCGACCACATTCGCCGCGGCACTCTCAAGCTCGACAGGATACGATGCGTGGTGCTGGATGAGTGCGACGAGATGCTCTCCATGGGCTTCCAGGAGGACATCGAAACCATTCTCGCCGAGACGCCGGACACCCGCCAGACCCTGCTCTTCTCGGCCACCATTCCCGAGGGCATCCAGCGCCTGTCGCGCCGGTTCATGCGTGACCCGGAAACCCTCAAGCTGTCCGCGGACTTCATCGGCGTGCACGAAATCCGCCACACCTACTTCTCGATTCCCGGGGGCCAGCGCGAAGCCGAGCTACTGCGCATCCTGGCCTTCGAGGAGCCCGAGCGTGCCCTCATTTTCTGCAACACGCGCGAAGAAACCGGCCGAGTCGCCGACTATCTGCGTCGACACGGCCTCGACGCCCAGCCCATCTCGTCCGATCTCTCGCAAGGCGAGCGCGAGGACGTCATGCAGCGCATGCGCGCGGGCGACATCCGCTTCCTGGTCGCCACCGACGTCGCGGCGCGCGGCATCGACATCGAGAACCTGCCCTGCGTGATCAACTACACCTTCCCGGAGTCGCCCGAGATCTATATTCACCGCACGGGCCGCACCGGTCGCGCCGGCCGCGCTGGGCATGCCATTTCCCTCATCGGCCCAACCGAAGTCGGCTCGTTCTACTACCTCAAGCTTCTCTACAAGATCCGACCGGAAGAGCGCTCGCTCCCATCCGAAGCGGAAGTGCGGTCCCGCCGCGAAGGCGAACGCCTCTTGCACCTGCGCGCGCTTCTGCCCGGCGACCCGGGCCCGGAGTGGCATTCCCTGGCCAGGCGCCTGATGAGCACCATCGACGCCGAGCGTCTGGTGGGTTCGCTGCTGCGCTCGGCGCTGGACACGGCCCGGCCCGAGCAGCCCAAGTCGGAAAACCAGAGCCTCCCTGACCTTGGTGAGCCCGATTCCGCTGCAGCCACGCCGGCCGAGGAAGAGCAGCGCGCCCATGGCCAGCCAGGGACGGACCTCTCGGAGCGCAACCGACGCTTCGAGCGTCGGCCGCGCGGGCAGCGCGAACGCGAACGGCCTTCGCGGGAACGCGGCGAGCGCGAGCGCCGGGAGCGCGCTCCCCGTCGTCATGCCACCGATGTCCCGCCCGCGCGCGCCCCGGCCCCGACGTCGACGGATGACTCGCGCGACTTCTGGGAAGTGTGGAGCGAAGACGTCGGCCGGACTGCGCCGCCACCCGAGAACGCCGCCACCGCTCCCGCTGCGGACCCTGACGGCCGGCGTGGCGCGGTCAGGCTGTACGTAAACTTGGGTCGCAAGGACGGCGCCACGGCCGAGATCGTGGCCGAGATGCTTTCCGCCTCTGGCGCGCAGGTGCCGGCCGCGGACGTCGAGTTGATGAACACGCACAGCTACGTCAACGTGGACAAGGAAAGCGCCGACGCCCTGTGTGCCGGCATGAACGGCCGCGTCCATAATGGACGCTCCGTCGTCTGCGAGCCCGCCCGCCCGCCCCGACGGCGGTAGGAGCCGGTCGACTACCTACATGCCCGGGAAGGGCTTGAGCTCGGTGGGCGTGGAGGGTTTGGGCGGCGGAGCAGTCGGCTTGGGGACCGCCACGGGCGTGGTGGCAGATGCTCTGCTGGCGCTCCCTCCCTTCCCCTTGCGGCCGCGGCCGGTCTTCTTCCGCGGGTGCTCAGGGGCGGCCGGCTCGGCCGCGACGGCTGGCGACGGCTCCGCGGGCGTGGGAGCGGCCGCGGGCGCCGGCGCGGGTTCGGGTGCCGGGACGGGCTTGGACGGCGGCGGCGTGGCGGCGGCGGGGCCCGGAGCTGGCGGCGCGGGTGCTTTCTTGCCGAGAGACAGGGCCAGCCAGATGGCCACGCCCACTCCCAGAAGCACGCCCACGACGACAAAAACCAACGTCTTGCGGCCGGAGGCGCGCCGCAGCTCCGCCACCATCTCGGCCGACGACAAAGCCGAGTCGACGGCACGGCGCGAGACGCGCTCGGTTTCGGGGCCTTCGGCCCGCGAGCGAAGAACCCGCAATGCCGCCGCGGCATGCGCACCGCCCATCGCCACGGTCTGACCACTCAGCGGCTTGGGCGCGCCTTCCGGCGGCTCTGGGCACACAGCCACGGCTTCCATCAGCTCGGCCATGGACTGCCAGCGTTTGTCGCGATCCTTTTCCAGCGCCTTGAGCACCAAGGCGTCCATCTCGGGCGTAAACACGAGGTCGGGCCGCCGCACGCTGGGCGGTACGGGATCTTCCATGAGGTGCTTCGTCAGCATGGTCATGAACGACTCGGCCACGAAGGGCGTCTGCCCGGTGAGCAAGTGGTACAGGATGCAACCGACGGCGTAGATGTCGGCGCGGTGGTCGGTGTCCTTGCCCTCGGCCTGCTCGGGCGCCATGTACTCCGGCGTTCCGAAAATCATGCCCGTGCGGGTCAGGCGGGGTCCGTTGGGGTCCAGGCCCATTACCTTGGCGATGCCGAAGTCCAGGATCTTCACGAAGTGCGGCTGGCCCTCGCGCTGGATGAGGAAGATGTTCTCGGGCTTCATGTCCCGATGGACGATGCCCTTGTCGTGCGCGGCGCGCAGGGCGCGGCAGATCTGTAGAACGATGTCGCGCGCGTCCCGCCACGACATCGCGCCCTGGCTGCGCACGATCTCGCCGAGATCCTTGCCGTCCAGGTACTCCATCGCGATGTAGACCAGACCGTCGGGGGACTGCCCGAAGTCGGAGATATCGATGACGTTCTCGTGGCCGATGCGCGAGGCGCTACGCGCTTCCTGCAGGAAGCGCGCGACCAGGTCCGCGCGCCGGGCCAGCTCGGGAGCCAGAACCTTGAGCGCGAACTTCTTCTCGATGACGACGTGCTCGGCCAGATAGACCGAGCCCATGCCACCCTCGCCCAGCTTGCGTACGATACGGTACCGGTCCGCGACGACTTGCTCGATCAGGGGATCGACGCTTTCGGGTGGGCTGTCACCAACGCTCATTCCTCTGCACTTTACCACGGACACCGGTACAATCACTGCGTCTCGCATGGCCAGCATCGTCTCCTACATCGAGCTACGCGAAGGCAAAGTCACGGGACCATCGCGCTTTGCCGTCTCGGAGGCGCGCCGCGTTGCGGATGCCGCCGGCGCGACCGTGTACGCGCTTCTCACGGTCGGGCCCTTGCCCCAAGCAGAGATCGACCAGTTGGCCTCGGAGATCAGTGCCGCTGGTGCCGACCGCATTCTGTGTTCGTCGGCGGAGTCGCTGGCCGGGCCGGCGCTCCACTTCAGCCACGGCCCCCTCCTGGCGCAAGTCGCCGAGCACCTGCGACCGCTTCTCCTGCTCTTCCCCGCCGGTGGCGTGGGCACCGAGCTCGGCCCGCCGCTTGCCGTGCGCCTGGGAGCCGCCTATCTCGCGAACGCGAGCATCGAGATCGTCGCCGAGGAGCGTGTTCCGGAGCCAGCTTCCCAGCGCGTGGTGCTTCTGCGCTGGCGGGCGGCGAGGGACGGTCGGCGTCGCATCGATGTCGGCGATTTCGAGCGACCCGTGGTTGCGAGTCTCGCCGACGGCCAGGCCGCCGCGCCGCTCGGCGAGCCTTCCGCCGAGGTCGAGATGATTTCCTGCCCCGAACCACGACCGGCGGGGCCGCGTTGGCTAGGCTCGGATCCGGATCCCAGCGAAGTTGCCGAGGTGCCGTCGTGATCGTGCTGGTTTGCCTCGAACCGCTCACGCCATCGCGGGCGAGTCGCGCGGCGCTGGATCTCGCGCTCGCGAGGGCCGGCTCGGCGCAGGTGGCGGCAGTCGTCGCGGGCGGGCCCGCGGGGTCGCCCGCGCTCGAGCTCGCATCCGCAGCCGCCACACGGGTGGTTCACCTCGACGATCCCGCCCTCGACAAGGCAGATTTCTTCGCCACGGGCATGGCCCTGGCCGAAACCGCCCGCCACCTAGGGGCCGGCATCGTGCTCGCCGGCGTGCATTCGGACGAGGAAGGTCAAGGACTGGTGCCGGCAGCAATCGCGCACCACCTGTCCGCGCCCATCTTTTCGCGCGTGCTGGCCATGGGGTGGCCCGCCGGCTCGCAGGATCTCCTCGAGGTCACCCTACGCGCCGGTGGGCGCGTCGGCCGCATAGCAACCCCGCTTCCCGTGGTGCTGACCGCCGAACCACGTACCTCTGCCTCGTCCGCGCGCCCCCCCCAAACCCCGGTCACGGTCGAGTCTCTCGGTCTGTCTCAGCTCGGACTGGACCCAAGCCGCCTGGTTCCTCGTCCCGACCTGCTGGGCGCTCTCGTGGCGAAGTCTTGAAGAACCCGCGGCAGTCAGTCGGCCCGCCGTTCTAGACGGCACCCGCCTCGCGTACCAGCCGTGCCAGCGTCTCGGGCTGGTTGAGGGTCGGATCGTCGAGCACCTTCTCCAGCAAGCCTTCCAGTATCTCCCCCACGCGACGGCCGGGTGAGATTCCGAGAATCCGCATGACATCCTTGCCGTCGATGGCCAGGTCGGTGACGCGCAGGACGGCGTCCGCGGCGGCGACCTGGGCGATGCGCTCGCGCAGCTCGCGCGTCTCGGCTTCGCGGTCTTCCCCCTGCCCCCGGCTGGCGATGTCGGCCTCACGCAGGGCGAAGAGCAGTGGCACCAAATCGGGCCCAACGCGCTTGACGAACCGCCGAACCGTGCCATCGGTCCAGTCGGGCGTGTAGAAGAACATGTGCCCCGCCACCAAGGCGCAGATCTTGCCGCGCTCCTCGGTTGGCAGCTTCAAGCGCGCGCAGATCGCCTCGGCCATCTCCGCGCCGACCTGCTCGTGGCGGAAAAACGAGAATTCGCCTGGCGCATCCTCGCGCGGTGCCTGGCTCGCAGGCTTGCCGAGGTCGTGCAGGAGCGCGGCCATGCGCACCACGAAATCCGGCACGGCGGCATCGAGGGTGGCCAACGTGTGCTCGTACACGTCGTGCTTGTGGAAGCGGTTCTGCAGGCAACCGATGGTCGGCAGCATCTCGGGCAGCACTTCGGCGAGCAGTCCCGTTCGCCGCATGGCCTCTATCCCGACGGACGGCACCGGGGCAAGCAGCAGCTTGCGCAGCTCGTCCCGGATGCGCTCGACCGAAACCTTGCGAAACGCGCCGAGCGTCCGCGGAATGGCCGCCTGGGTGGCGGCATCGAGAGCAAAGCCGAGCTGCGCCGCCTGGCGCACCCCGCGCATGGGCCGCAGCCCGTCCTCGGCGAAGCGCAGCAAGGGATCGCCGACCGTGCGCACGAGCTTGCGGCCGATGTCGCCCCGACCGTCGTAGGGGTCGATGATGGTGCCCGCCGCCGGATCGTAGGCGATGGCATTGATGGTGAAATCGCGCCGCGACAGGTCCTCCTCCAGCGTCGCGCTGAAGGTGACGGTCGAGGGCCGCCGGCCGTCCAGGTAGGCGCCCTCGCCGCGGAAGGTGGTCACCTCGACGGGCCGCTGAGATCCCGGATCGCCCACGAGCACGGTCACCGTGCCGTGCTGCAGCCCGGTCGGAAGGGCGTAGCGGCTACCGAAGAGGCGCAGCGTCGTCTCGGGATGGGCGCTGGTCGCCACGTCGAAATCGCCCGGGGCACGCCCGATGAGCAAATCGCGGATGCTGCCGCCCACGACGAAAGCCGCGTGCCCTGCCTCCCGCAGCCGTCGACAGACAGCCAGCACCTCCTGAGGAATCCCGTCGAGCATGGGGCTGCCTACTCGGCTTCCATGATGGCCAGGGCGATCTCGGCGGCGCTCTGCTGCGCTTCCTTTTTCGATCGCCCGAAGCCCCGTCCGTATTCCTTGTCACCGATTGTGATGGCGACTTCGAATGTCTTGGCGTGATCGGGGCCGCTCTCGGACAGCACCGCGTACGAGGGTGTCATCTGCAGACGGCCCTGCGCCAGTTCTTGCAGGCGCGACTTGAAGTCCTTGTTGGCCGCGGCCGGAACGTCGGCCAGGAGAGGCTCCATCAAGCGCTCGGCCACGCGGAAGGCGGCAGAATAGCCACCGTCGAGGTAAATGGCGCCGACCAGCGCCTCGAAGGTGTTGGCCAGAAGCGAGCGTTTCTGCCGCCCTCCGGCCTGCGCTTCCCCGTGACCCAGGAAGATCCACTGTCCCAGCCCCACCGCGTCCGCGACGCGCGCCAGGCCCGCCTCGTTGACCAGCGCAGCCCGGGCCTTGGACAGCTCGCCCTCGGACTGCTCGGGAAAACGCTTCATCAGGAGGTCGCTCGACACCAGGGCCAGCACCGCGTCGCCGAGAAACTCCAGCCGTTCGTTGTCGGCGCGCGCGGCATCCAGGGTTTCGTTGAGCCACGAACGATGGGTGAGTGCCGTTTCCACGAGCGCCGTGTCGCGGAAGCTGTAGGCCAGTCTTTCTTCGAGGATGGCGTAGGGGGATGGCTCTTGGGTGGACGGCATTGGGCGGGGATGGAACAATGATAGCCCAAGCCATGGACGTGGCTAGTCTCAGCTCCTTCCGTATCCTGCAGCGCTCGTTGGCCATCGTCGCCCTGGTCGTCGGCCAGGGTCTGCGTTGGCTCGTCGGCCATCTGGTGCTGCTCGTCGCCTTCGCCGGCCAGGCGCGGCGGCAAGCGTGGTTCGGCCAGTGTCTGCTCGACCTGTTCCGCCACCTGGGCGCCACCTTCATCAAGGTAGGCCAGATCATGAGCACGCGCCCGGATCTGGTGCCGGAGCACATCACGCATGCCCTGGCTCACCTGCAAGACGACGTCGGCCCCTTTTCCTACGATGCCGTGGCGCGCACCATCGCCGAAGATCTGGGCCGCCCCATCGAACGGATCTTCAGCGAATTCTCCGTGCGCCCCATCGCCTCCGCCTCGGTGGCGCAAGTGCACAAGGCGCGCCTTCCCGACGGCCGCGTGGTCGCGGTCAAGGTGCGCCGGCCCGACGTGGTGGAGATCTGCGCCTTCGACCTGGCGGTGATGCGCAAGGTGGCCCGACTCCTGGCCAAGATCCCCTCGCTGGCCGCGGTGTCGCCGGAATCCTCCATCGAGCAGTTCGGGCGCGCCATCCATGCCCAGCTCGATTTCCGCATCGAGGCGCGCAACAACCGCCGTTTCCGCGAGAACTTCCACAACGAGCCCGAAGTGGTTTTTCCGGAGGTCCTGGGGGAGCTGTCGTCCGAGCGCATCCTGTGCATGAGCCACATCGAGGGCACCAAGATCCTCGACACGCCCAAAGGCCGGGGCGACGGCAAACGCATCGCGCGGCTTGGTCTTCGCGCCTTGCTCAAGATGATCTTCGAGGACGGGTTCGTTCACGCCGACCTTCACCCCGGCAATATCTTCGTGCTTCCCGACCAACGCATCGCCATGGTGGATCTCGGCCTGGTCGGCGAGCTCGATCCACCCCACCGCGCGAGTTTTCTGCGTTTCTTCGCCGCGTGGGCCAACCGCGACGCGGACACCATGGCCCACTTGCTCTACGCGCTCGCGCTGAACCCATCCGAGGGCGGCACGGCTTTCGAGGACTTCCGGGTGGCGCTGGGTGATTTGGTGCAGCGGACCTCGGTGCATCGCATGGCCGAGGTTCACCCCGGCAAAGTGCTGCTCGACATGCTGGGGCTTCTGCGCCGGCACCGCGTGCGCATGGCTCCGGCCTTCACCATCGTCAACATCGCCATCGCGGTCACCGAGGGCATCGGCCGCCAACTCGATCCCGAGCTCGACATCATGGCCGAGGCCCTGCCCTTCTTCGTGACCCACCCGGCCCTGCTGCAGCCTAGCGCAACCGCAGGATGAGCTGCTCGCCGTCGCGCACGACGACGAGCTGACCGCCGTTGCCCCGACCGAGACGCTGTTCGAGCTGGCCGAGCAGCGCCGAGGTCGCGACTCTCGCCTGTTGGCCGAAAACGACATGCGTGATGATGTCTCCGGCTTGCAGGTAGCCGCTCGCCGGGCTGCGCCGGTCCACGGAGGCCACTTTGAGGCCCGGCACGCCGATCTCGGCCGCCTCGGAGGGGGAGAGAGGAATGACCTGCATGCCGAGCACGTGCACTCCGGTGAGGGCCGGATTCTCGGCCAGCACGACCTTGGCCACGGCCCGCCGTCCGCTGCGCGAATAGGCGACGTCCACGGCTTCCTTGGGCGCTCGTGACTGCACTACCCGCTGCAGACCGGCGCTGCTTTCGATACGGCGGCCCGCCACCTCGGTGATCACGTCGTTGGGCCGCAGTCCGGCAGCCGCCGCTGGCGATCCGCGATGGACCACGTTGACCAGCGCTCCCGGCTCGAACGACACGCCCAGCCGCCTGGCCTTCTCCGGGGTCATGTCCTCGGCGCCCACGCCGAGATAGCCTCGTGCCACGTTGCCCGAGCGCTGTATCTGGTCTGCGATCTGGCGCGCCAGGTTGATGGGAATGGCGAAACCGACGTTCATGGCCACCGCCGGATTCAGGATGGCGGAGTTGATGCCGATGACCTCACCCTTGAAGTTGAACAACGGTCCCCCCGAGTTGCCCTGGTTGATAGCCGCATCGGTCTGGATGAAGTCCTCGTACCTGGTGATGCGGCCGCCCAGCATGCGGTTCTTGGCGCTGACGATGCCCATGGTCACGGTCTGGCCCAGTCCCAGGGGATTGCCGATGGCGAGCACGTAGTCACCGACGCGCACCTGCTCCGAATTGCCGATTTGCACCGGCCGCAGATCGCTCGGCGGATGCCCGATCTTGACCACCGCGACGTCCGTCGAGGGATCGCTGCCCACGACGCGCGCCTCGAAACGCCGCTCGTCGGCAAGCTGCACCCAGACCTCGTCGGCACCCGCCACGACATGGTTGTTGGTGAGCACCACGCCCGACCTGCTGACCACGAATCCGGAGCCCAAGCCGCGCTGGGTTTCGCGACGCGTTGGGCCCGGGCCAAGCCCGAAGCGCTCACGAAAGAACTGCATCATGGGGTCTTCGTACGCGACCCGGGGTATGAACTTGGTGCTCTGGATGGTGACGACCGAGCCCTTGACCCGTTCGACGAGCGGGGCGACCGAGGCCCCGATCTCGCTCGGGGTGGGGACGACTTGCACGAGCAGCGATAGCACGACGGTGGCGGATAGGAACATGGCTTTCCCGGCGATTCTGCGGCCGCCTGCCGATGCGGCCCATGGAATGCGAAACTAGCCCCGGTAGACGACGATCCCCCGCGTCGGATCGTATGGGGTCAGGGCGACCGTGACCTTGTCTCCGAGGACGATACGGATTCGGTGCTTGCGCAGCTTGCCTCCGAGATGCGCGAGCACCTGGTGGCCGTTCTCCAGCTCGATGCGGAAGTTCCCGGCGGGCAGCACTTCGATGACCCGGCCCTGGAACTCTATGTGTTCTTCACGTCCCATCGGGGCGGGCCGAAGGCTACCCGCTCCCTCGTCGCCGGTCAAATCGAGAATTCGCCCTTCTGCTCTTGCTGATACACTCGCGCTGGCCTTGACCAACTCCGCGCTCACGGGCTTGTCGGCACAGGCGCTCCGCTACATCGAGGAGCCTGGTGGGCTGCTCTGCAACAACAGCGTGCGCCTGTTGCGCAACGGCCGCCAGGCCTTCCCCGCTTGGCTCGCCGCCATCGATGCGGCCCAGACCCGTGTCTCGATGGAGATGTACATCTTCAACGACGACGACACCGGCAAGCGCTTCGCCGACGCGCTCTGCCGGGCCGCGCGCCGCGGGGTCGAGGTCCGGCTGCTGTACGATTCCGTCGGCTGCCGGCATGCTGCCGCCGGTTTCTTCGGTACCATGCGCCAGGCCGGCGTTCTGGCGATCCCCTACCATCCCTACCGTCTGTGGCGGCCCCGTTTCTGGACCCTACTGCGCCGCAACCACCGCAAGACGCTGGTCTGCGACGGCCAGGTCGCGTTCACCGGGGGCATCAACATCGCGGATTCGTGGCGGCCGGACAGCGAGGGCGGTGGCGGATGGCACGACGCCGCAATCGAGGTGCGGGGCCCTGCCGTGACGAGCATCGAAGCGGTCTTCTTGCGAACCTGGAACTGGCGGGCCAAGCGCCGACTGCGCTTCAAGCTGAGCCGGCTCGGAAGGCCGGCCCCCGTCGGGCACGTCCCACTCTCGGTCATTGCCAACCGTGAGGTCGTAGACCGTTTCTCGATCCGGAGAGCCGCCTTGCACGCGATCCGCGCCAGCCTGAGCCGCATCTACCTGGCCAGCCCCTACTTCGTTCCGGATGCCGGCTTCCTGCGCAGCCTGGCCAACGCGGCCACGCGCGGGGTCGATGTCCGCCTCCTCGTGCCCAAGCACAGCGACACCCAGACCGTGGACCTGGCCTCGCGGGCCACCTACGGCCGTCTCCTGCCCGCCGGCGTCCGCATCTTCCAGCACCATTCGGTCGTCCATACCAAGGCCTTGCTGGTGGACGACGAATTCGTCTCCCTAGGGAGCTACAACCTCGACCACCGATCCCTCGTCTACAACCTCGAGATGGTGGTCAACGCCCTGGACCAGAAATACAACGAAGAAGTGGCAGACATGCTCCTGGCCGACATGGGGGCCGGCGCGGAGATCCGCTGGGAGACATTCCGCAAGCGCTCGCTTCTCGAGCGCTTGCTCGAGCGGCTGGCGTACGCCTTCCGGCATTGGTTCTAAGCGACGGTGGGCGCGATGATTGGCGTCGCTAGAGGTCGAACTCGGCGATGACGGGTGCGTGATCCGAGGGGTTCTGGCCTTTGCGTGCGCCGCGGTCGATGGCGACGGAGGTGCAGCGGGCCGCGAGGCTGGCCGTGCAGAGGATGAGGTCGATGCGCAGGCCGAGGTTCTTGGGGAAGCTTAGCTGGCGGTAGTCCCACCAGGAATAGAGGCCCCCCTCCGCGTGGTGCTCGCGGAAGACATCGACCAGGCCCCAGCGGCATATCTCGGCCAAGGCGGCGCGTTCGTCCGGATGGCAGAGCACCTGGTCCTTCCAGCCTTCGGGATCGTAGACATCCCGGTCGTCCGGAGCGACGTTGATGTCGCCGCAAAAGGCCCAAGGCGCCTTGGCGTCGGCCCGGGCGGAGAGCCACCTCCGCCACCTTCTCAGCCATTCGAGCTTGTAGGCGAATTTCTCGGAGCCCACGGTTTGGCCATTCGGCACATACACCGTGCCCACCCTCAAGGGCCCGAAGTCTGCGACCAAGAACCGGGCCTGGCCATCCTCCGCGCCGTCGCCGAAGCCGCGCATCGCCGCCCGGGCCGGCCCGCGCGAAAGCAGCGCCACGCCGTTGTAGGCTTTCTGCCCGTGGCAGAGCGCGTGATACCCGGCCCCGGCGATCTCGGCGTGCGGGAACGAATCGTCCTCCACCTTGGTTTCCTGCACGCACAGCACGTCGGGCTGGTGCTGGGCAAGCCACGGAATGACGCGATCCAGCCGTTTGCGAATGGAGTTGACGTTCCAGGTGGCGATCTTCATTCTGACTCCGAGAGGGAGGTATGGACCCTGTGCGAGTGTACGTGGGCAGCGACCATGCGGGCTTTGGTCTACGCAAGGATCTCGCAGAGCGCCTGCGCGCACAAGGTCGCGAGGTTGTCGACCTCGGTCCCGATTCGGACGCCGCTTGTGATTACCCCGAGTTCGCTTCGGTGGTAGCGAATGCCGTGCGCGGTGACCCGGGATCCCTCGGCGTCCTCGTGTGCGCCACCGGACAAGGCATGGCCATCGCCGCCGGCAAGGTGCGTGGCATTCGCGCCGTGGTGCCCGCGACCGTCGAGGCGGCTCGTCTCACACGCTTCGACAACAACGCCAACGTGCTGTGCATCGGCAGCCGCCTGCTTTCCCAGCGCGAGGCTTTCGCCATCGTCGACACCTGGCTCGCCACCGGATTCGCGGGCGGCCGCCACGCCCGCCGCATCGCCAAGTGCACGGCGATCGAGACCGCGTCCGCCGTGGCTTTCGTGACCGAGAGCGAGCGCCTGCGACTCGAGGGGCTCGGGATCCCGGGCCGCATCTTCGACCAGGATGCGACCCTCTTCGCAAGCCGTCCCGTTCGGCACGCGAGGAACAAGAGCGCCCTCGGTTGGGTCGTCCTCCCCGCCGAGGCGACATCGCTCCTGCCGGGAATCGCCGGCTTCGCCCGCGAGGTCCGCCGGTCACCGCTCAAAGACCTGGTCCTCTTGGTCGAAGACCCGAATGGCTCGTCTGCGGCGGCCGTGGCTCGCGCCTGTGGCACGAGTGGCGTGCGCGTGCACATCGCGGGCGGCCGCGAGGCCGGCGCCAATGTGGCTGCCGCCATGCCCGAGAAGTACCAGGTCAACACGACCTTCGTCCTGGTCGTTGCGACACCAGACGGCGGCCTCGCCATGGAAACCGCCGAAGACGCCCTCTGGACCAAGGTGCTCGAACGATGCGGCGGCGACGCGGAGCGGGCGGGCCAACGTTTCGCCGCCATCGCGCCTGCCGGCAGCGCCATTGCCCACGTCGCGCAGGGGCACAAGTACCGCAAGGTCTTTGCCGGCAGCCCCGCGGCCGGCGACGGCTTCGGACCGATTGGCCATGAGCAGCTCGTGCCTGCCGCGCTTCTCGGCCTCGATCCCGCGAAGGTCCTTGGCCGTGCCGCGACCATGGCCGAGGCCTGCCGCCGGACGCAGCTCGAAGACAATCCCGGCGCCAGCCTGGGAGTTCTGCTCGGGGCCATGGCCAAACACGGTCGTCAGAAGCTGACGTTGCTGTTGTCGAAGTCGTTCCTGCCGCTGGGACCGTGGATTGGCCGGTTGCTCGCCGTCGCGACCGGCCAAGCTTCCACGGGCATCGTCACCTCCTGGAACGAACCGCTCGCGCCGAGCTATCCGCCCGATCGCATCTTCGTGCACGTGCAGGCCAGCGGCGAGGCGGCTGCAGCCACCCCGGAACAGATGGAAGCCTTGCACGGCACCGGCCAGCCCTATATCCAAATCGCGGTCCGCGACCGCTACGAGATCTTGGCAGAGATCTTCCGCTGGCAGATCGCGGCCACCGTGGCCGCCGTGGTCATGGGCACGTATCCTTTCGCCTCGGAGCGCTCGTCCCCCTCGAGCACCCGCGCTTCCGGATCCTAGCCCACGGAGGCCGGCCGGACGCCGGGCAACACCGCGTCCGAGTTCCGGACGGCCCGGCCGGCCGTCGGCCCAGGCACGAGCGATATCAGGAGCTTGGGGTGGGCACGCAGGTTGCTCTCGGTTCCACCATGCGCACACTCCTTGGCATCTTCGTCATCGTCCAACTTGCCCTGGTCCCCCCGGCTCGCGCCGACTGGATCCGCGTCTTGCCCGGCCCTACCGCTCGCGTGGCGGCCGCCGGCGGACATGTGGCCGTGCTACGCGGCCACGCCGTCTGGCTCCTGCGCGACGACGGGAGCGTCGTGGCCCGCCTCGGCCGGCAGGACGGCAAGCAAGCCCCACCCCATCAACGCGGGCCCGGGCGCGAAGCCCAGGAGATCCTCGACACGCTCGGAGTCGCCGATGCCGATCGCGACACGGACTGGGCCGTCGATCTCGTAGACGACGAGCGCACACTGGCACAGCGACGAGCAGCACGGCCGAGCCCGGCACCAGCGCCGCGGGCACCCGCGCCGGCACCGGTCCTTGCCGCCGGTGCCCAGGACATATGGATCGCAAGCGCGGCTGGCGTGCTGCGTTTCGGTCCCGACGGAGCCATGGTGCGCGAACGCGGGCCGCAAGCGTGCGGGAGGACGATGGCGGCGGCAGGGCCGAGGCTGCTCGTGGCCAGGCCGGACGGTCTGGTTCTCATGTCTGCCGGCAAGCGCGAGGAGCACTTCCTGACGTTGTCCATGCCGGCAGAGAAAGTCGCGCTTTCCGCCGATGGCGAGCGCTGGGCCTACGCGACCCCGGCGGGTCTCGCGTGGGGCAAGACCGGGTCGGAACCGCAAAGCATCGGCCTCGACGGCAAGGTGGCCGACCTGGCCTACTGTGGGGATACTCTCGTCGCCTTGCTCGCCGACTCCATGTTGGCCATCCCAGCCGACGGCGGCCCCGAGGTACGCACTCCGCACATGCGCGCGTGCCACTTCTTGTGCCCGCAGGACAAGGCAATGCCCTGGCTGGCCGTCGGCTCCAGCCTGCTCGTCTCCTTCGATGAGGGCCGGCACTGGCAGAACGTCGAGACGCCGGCCGGTCTGACGCTCGTCGATGTCGCGCTCACGCGTCAGCATGTCTGGCTGGCGACAGGCACGGGCCTCTATTGTTCGGCGCCGAAAGACACGGCGCTCGCGACGGAGCCCCCAGGTCCCGGCAAGGTCGCTGCGCGGAGACGGCGCCGTGGCGCCGCAGGCTGGTTTTCGTGGCTGCCCAAGGTGTCGCTACGCGCGTCATCGGTTTTCGGCGCTTCCGGCCGCACTATCGAGGCCCTCGCTTTCGCCCAGTTTCCACTCGCCGCCCGACGTCTGCCTATCGTGCAAGCGGCGCTCGAAGAAACGGCAAGGCCCACCCTTGAGGCTGCGCCTGCCCGCCACAGCGAGCACGGGCTCCACCTGCACGATCCCGACCATGCGTGCCTGATTGTCGCTCGCCGCAAAGCCGTGGAACTCGCCATGACCGAACCCCAGAGAGCCGCGTCCTATGTGACCCGGGCCGGGCGCGCCGCATGGCTACCCGAGCTTCGCGTGTTGGTGGCCAGACGCTACGGACGCAGCGAGTCGCTGGATCTGTACAGTTCCGCGACGGCGCTATCTTCCCCACTTGGGATCGATACGGTAAATGACATACGATACGAAGCGCGAGCCACTTGGGATCTGGCCAAGCTGGTCTTTTCCACCGAGGAGCTCGCAGCCCAGAACCAAGCGTTGCACATGGCCGAACTGAGGCGCGACATCGAGAGCACCGTCAACCGGCTCTACTTCGAGCGGCGCCGGCTCGCGCTCGATGCCGCGAGCGCGGACAGCGGAACCCGGCATCTGCGCATGACCGAGATCGAGACCGAGCTCGACAGCCTTTCGGCCGGAGCCTTCGTCGCATGCACGCGTGACAGAAGTCCCTAGCTACCCGGAAACATGGAAGACCTACGCCGCTATCCACGTGTCACCGTCGACGTCCAGGCGAACGTACATACCGCCGATGGCCGCAAGCTCATCGCGCGCACGCGCGATCTGTCCCGCTCGGGCATATGCATCATCACCACGGCCGCCTTGGCTTCTGGCGACAAGCTGCGCATCGAGCTCGTGCTGATCCTGGGGCCGACTTCGTCCTCCGAACCACTCCCCTTGCGTGCTCGGGTCGTGTGGTGCACGCCCATCGCGGGCGCATACCAGATCGGCGCCATGTTCGACAACCTGTCGGCCAAGGAGGCGTCTTTCCTCGACATGTTCATGCGCTATCTCGACGGTTCCATTCTGCCCGCCGGATCGGAGATGGAAGTCATCACCGACGACCAGCCGCCGACTCCCGGCAACGACGATGCGGGTCGCACGCCACCGCCCGACGTCAAGGACGATCCTTTCAAACCCTAGCCTCCGCCAGGATGGCTTCCGCCACACGGGCGCCGTCGATCGCCGAGCTGACGATGCCTCCGGCGTAGCCGGCGCCCTCTCCCGCCGGATAGAGCGCGGCCAAAGAAGGCGACTGCAAGGTTGCGGCATCGCGCACGATGCGTACTGGAGCGCTGGTGCGGGTCTCGGCCGCGAGCAGCACGGCCTCTGCGTGCAGCAGAGCGGGGATGCGACGTGTGATGGCCGCCAGCCCACGGCGCAGGGCCGCCGCCACAAACGGCGGAAAGCACGCGTCCACCCGCCCCGCGCTCGCGCCGGGGTGATAGCTCACCTCGGGCAAAGACGTGCTCGGCTTCTGCGCCAGGAAATCGGCGAGGCGCTGTGCCGGAGCACGCAGTCCGCCCCCGCCCAGAGCGAAAGCCGCCTCCTCGATTCGGCGCTGAAACTCGATGCCCGCCAAGGGACCGAGCGCAGCCTCGCCGTAGTCCGCGGGACCCACGGCGACCACCATGGCGGCGTTGGCGTAGGCGGAATTGCGCCGCGACAGACTCATGCCGTTCGTCACCACGCCATCGACCTCGGTCGCAGCCGGCACGACGAAACCACCCGGGCACATGCAGAAGCTGTAGACGCTTCGTTCCCCGACGTTTGCGTGCACTTCGTAGAAGGCCGGAGGCAAGCGAGGGTCGCCGGCCGCGCGGCCATACTGCATGCGATCGATCACCCACTGCGGATGCTCCATGCGCACGCCCACCGCGCTGCCCTTGCGCTCGAGCGCGAGGCCGGCCCGCGCGGCCCAGCGGTACACGTCGCGCGCCGAATGTCCGCAGGCCAGCACCACCGCGTCCGCGGCGATTTCCTCGCCGCCCAGCGTGCGCACGGCACACACCCGGCCAGCGCGCGCGACCACCTCGGCCAGCACGGACGAGAACCGATAGACGACGCCATGGTCTTCGAGAAAAGCGCGCAGCGCCCACACCACCTCTGGCAGACGATTCGAGCCGACGTGGGGGCGCGCATCGACGGTGATGTCAGTCGTCGCGCCGAAGCGAACCAAATCGGCGAGGACATGTTCTACGGCGGAGCGATCCTTGGTGCGGGTGTAGAGCTTGCCGTCGGAATAGGTGCCGGCGCCGCCCTCGCCGAAGCAGTAGTTGGAGTCAGGGTCGAGCTGCCCGCGCTGGGCCTTCGCCAGGTCGCGCCGTCGAGGTTGTACCGGCTTGCCGCGTTCGAGGATCGTCGAGGGAACACCGGCTTCGGCAAGACGAAGCGCGGCCCAGGTTCCCGCCGGTCCCGAGCCGACGATCACCACACGTGGCCGCGGACGCAGGGCCGGCCACCGCGCCGGCGCGGGCATGCGCGGCGATGCCGGCGGCGATTCTCCGACGAGAAACACCTCGACGCGCAGACGATGACCCAGAGTGCGCGCCTGGCGCGCGTCGAGAGAGCGACGGAGCACGCGAACGCCTTGCACGTCTGCCGACGGAATCCCGAGCTTGCGCGCAGCCACGTGTTCGAGCGGCTCGACGCTGGCGAGGGCAAGCGGCACGAAGACGTCGACGATTCTGCTCATGCGAAAGGATCCCGCAGCTCACGATATGGCATTCGCTCCGTCCGCACCACACGACGAGTTTTTCTGGTTGACGGAAGGCCAAAGCCAAAGTAAAGATGTTTTTTCGACCGAACGAGACTTTCCCTCCGGGCCTCGCCGCTGGCGAACCGGTGTTGAGATACGGCGGCAACGTCGGCGCCAAACAGCTTCCAGGTAGTTCAAGGATTCTGAGTGCTTCCAGTCTTCGGTCAGACATGGGTTCTTCACGCCGTCACTGCGTTCGCAGGCCTGATGGCATCTCCGCTCGCCATACCGAGACAGAATGCGGAACCCGGCTCCGGCGCAGCAAGCATGCCCGCAAGCCTTGACGCCAGCGAATGGCCCAGTCTCTCCTGTCTCGCCACCACGATCTGCGAAGTGAAGGACCGCGTGCGCTGGCGAACCCCCGCGTGGAAACCGGAGTACTGCGAGCGCATCGGTTCCGCCGTGCTCGAATCGGCGAAACGCCACGATGTTCCGCCGGCGCTGATCCTGGCGGTGATGATCAACGAGAGCGACATGAACGAGAAGGCCTTTCGCACGACGGTGAAAGAAGGCACCGTCTACGCGAAGGACGGCGGACTCATGGGCATTCGCTGCGTCGTCAACAAGAAAGGCTGTTGCATCAACGGCAACGTCCGCGGGCTGGCGTGGAAGGACGTCATGGATCCCGTCAAGAACATCGACATCGGCGCGCGCGAGCTGGGGCATTGGCGCCACGGCGGCGGCATCAAGAGCGTCACAGTACGCACACGCGACAGCAAGGGAGTCCTGCGTACCAGGCAACGGCAGGTTCCGTGCGCACACCGAACGCACGCCTATTGGGCGCACTACAATCACGGGCCGCGCTACATCGATCACGGCCCCGCCCGTCACTACCCCCATCGCGTCGCGGTGTTGTACTACGCCTTGTCGCGCGCGATGAATCTCGACACCACCCCCATCACGTCGATACGGTTGTCGGTCGTCGATCCGGGCAGGCGCCCGCGCACCGCGGATCGGCCGGTCGAGGCACGTTACCGGAAGCTCTGCCAGGCCATCCGAGGGATCGGCCCCGTCTGCAGCGAACGTTCGACCGCCCAGCTCAAGCAGGATCCGGCCAGCACGAACCTGGCACCGTAGCGAGCACGGCGGCGGGGAAGCTCACGTCTTCGGCGTGAGGGTCAGCTTCTGGGTCACGACCACCGGTTCACCGGCGAACGGCGGGAATTTCCAGCGCGCCACCGTGGTGCGCACGCACTCGGTCAGATCGTTGTCGACGTGCGGCGACAGGTTCATGCTCTGCACCGCCCCTGTCGGCTTGACCGTCAGCTCGAGCAGGACGCCCAAACCCGACTGCATCTGCAACGCGGTACTCTTCTTGAGCGCACGCTCGTAGCATTTCTGCAACGCTTGCGCGCCTCGCCTAACCACACGGCTGGCCTCTGCGGGATTGAGATCGCCTTTGCCGAGCACGAGGTCGCCATCTTCCTGCGCGCCTCTGCGTTTGCTCCGAATCTCGGCGATCAAGTTGAGGATGTCCGGGTCGGTGAGCTGCACACGAGCCCGGTCGGCCATCGCTTCGGCCAGCTTGCGTTTGAGATCGGCGTTCTGGCTCTTGAGCTCGTTGACCTCGTTGCGGCAAGCCACGACCTTGTCGTTGGCCTCCTTGAGACGACTGGTCAGCTCTGCGTTGCCGCCGCCTCTGCAACCGGCGAGCGCGACCATCGCCAGACACGCTGCGATCAGGTTTCTCTTGCGGGTTTCCACGGCATCCTCTTTGCGGCTCCAGCACCAGGTTTGCGTCCGTCGGTGTCGCCGGGCATCCGGCGTCGCTGCTGCGCTGGTTCCCGGCATCGACAAAGGGCGAAGCCGGCTTGCGCGTCCCGCGACGGGGCGGCTAGCCTATTTCCGTTGGGCTTCCTCGTCGGTGAACTCGACTTTCCCGGAGTACTTCGGGCCCTTGCCGCGCAGCCAAAAGGTGGTTTCGGCCAGAAGGCGCCTTCCCGACTCGATGGTCATCCGATAGCGCTTGTTGGTATCGAACTCCGGCTTGGCCAGCGTGATGGCGGCGGAGAAGATGCGAGTGCCTCGTTCCCGCGTGTACTGTTCGTCCCCGGCCACGAAACGCGGCGAACCCATTCCGAGCTCCCAGAACTTGAGGGTGATTTCGTTGTCGTTGAGCGGCCGCGCGAAGAAGGCGATGTATTCCAGTTTCCAAACGGCGTGGTCGTTGCCTTTCTCTTCCGTGGGCCACACCTTGTCGATGGCCGAGCGACGCACGGCGCTAATGAACGCGCCCTGAGAAGCAAACCGCGTCGGCAAGCGCTTCTCGGTGATGAAGATTCTGCCTTTGAAGACATCCTCTGGTTTGGCAGCCTGGGCACCTGACGCGAACAGAAGCATTCCCAGAGCGATCGGCACGACACGATTGAACTTCAACATCGCACTCCTCGTGTATCCAGTTGTCCGGCCCTTTACTGTAGCCGGTTTTGGAGCGGGAAGAAGGGTCTTTTTTGACGGTTGGGGCCACCCTGCTAGCTTGGTCCTTGATGCCGCCAGCTTTGCAAGCCGAACTGGCACTGCCGGTCACGTCCATCCAGGACGGCGCTGCGCCTCCCAGCGCGGATCACCAGATGGCCATTGCGGAGGCGCAACGCGCCGCCGAGACCATGGTCCGCGCGGTGAGCACCTCGGACATCCTGATCGGCATGCTGCGCGTGGGTGGCGCGGCCGCCCGCTTGCTTGGAGAGCGCGGCATTCATGGAACGACCATCGAGGTTCTGGCCCCGAGGGTCCGGCCCGACCACGGTATGGACCGAGCCGCCGTGGCCGACGCCAGCCGCGAGATTGCGGCCCGCTTGGGCGCGGAGCAGACCACTTCGCTGCACCTCTTGTTGGCGCTTCTGCGCGCCGGAGGCTCGGCCACGGAAGTCCTGCGCCTTACCGGTGTCGAGCCGGCGAAGCTTCGCGGCATCGTGATGCGCGCGCTCACCGGACACGATGCCCCGCTCGAACGAAGATTCCCCCGTCCACTTGCCGCCGCTTCGGTAGATGCCGGTGCCCCCGTCCGCCCGCCCGCTTCGGCGGAAGCCTCGTCTGACACGCCTTGTACCACGTCGTCGGCGGGTGGCGGCGATCCCGCTCCCGACGCCGCAAGCGGCAACGAATGTCGGCTAGCGCCCTTGGAGCCGCCGCGCGTACCGGTTCTGCACCGCGAGCGCGAGCTCGGCCGCCTGCTGGACCTCCTGCAAGCCAGAACCGCGCGCGCCATCGCCATCGTTGGCGAACCAGGCTCGGGACGGTCGGCGCTGCTTTCGGCTCTCGCTGCCGCTAGCCTGGAACCGCCGCTCTTTCCCGCCGGCGATCTGGGCACCCCCGGCTCGGCCGGGGCCCTGTTGCAGGCCTTTCACCGATGTGCCCCGGTCGACGTACCCATCGTTCTCGATGGGGCCGCCTGGCTGGGACCGGAGGGCGGCGACGGCATCTTGCAGCTACTCTCGCTCGTGAATGCGGGCAGGCGCTTCCTTCTCTCCCTGACCCCGGCCGATGTGCGCCGCCTCGAAACCGTCGCACCCGATCTGACCAGCGCACTCGAAACCGTGCTGCTCGTGCCGCCGGAGCCGGCCACCCTGCTCGAGATGGCGGAGGCCGGCCTCGACGCTCTTGCCGCGGGGGCGAACCTGGGCTTTTCCGCCGACGTCGGCCCCGCGCTCCTGCGACTCTCCCCTCGCTACCCCAGCGAGCGCGCCCAGCCGGGGCGCGCGCTGGCCATCGCCGAGGTGGCCCTGGCCCGCGCCAAGCGCCTAGGACAGACGGAGATCTCGGCACAAGACATCGCCGCCGTGGTCGGCGATGCCTCCGGCGTTCCCGCCAACCAACTCCTGCGTGACGACGACGAGCGCTTCCGCTTGCTGGAAGACCGTCTGGCCGAACGGGTTGTCGGGCATGCCGAGGCCCGCAGTCGCATCGCGGCGGTGCTTCGCCGCAGCTACGCCGGTTTCCGCGGCCACAAGCCCCTCGCCTCTTTCTTGCTCCTAGGTCCCACGGGCGTCGGCAAGACCGAAACCGCGCGCGCCATCGCCGAGGCGCTCTTCGACGGGGAATCCGCGCTGGTGCGCATCGATCTTTCCGAGTACAGCGAGCCGCACGCCGTCGCGCGGCTCATTGGCTCGCCCCCGGGTTACCTGGCGCACGAGGACGGCGGTCAATTGACCGAAGCCATCCGGCGACGGCCCGCGGCCGTGGTTCTGTTCGACGAGCTGGAAAAGGCCCATCGCGAGGTTCTGCTCGTCCTCCTGCAGGTCCTCGAGGATGGCCGGTTGACCGACGGCCGTGGTCGCACTGTCGATTTCTCCTCGGCGGCGGTGGTCATGACGTCCAACCTGGGCAGCGAATGCTACCGCAGGGCACGCACGCCATCGCCGAACACGATCACCGCCCTGGCCAGGTCGCGTTTGCCGCCAGAGCTGTGGAACCGCATCGACGAGGTGCTGTGTTACGCCCCGCTCTCGGAAGCGGAGCTGGCCGCCATCGTCGCCCGCATCGCCCGGGATTCCAACCAGCACCTGCAGGCCGAGCGTGGCATTGGCTTCGAGATCGACGATAGCGTCGTGGCCCAGGTCCTGCGTGTGGAAACCGACCGCAGCCTGGGCGCCCGCCCCCTGCGCCGCGCCTTCGAGCGGCTGGTCGAGGGACCGCTGGCCAGCGAGATCGTCGCCGGCCGCCTGCACCGGGGCGCACGCTTGCACATCGGCTGCGACCGCTCGGGCGCCCTCGTCATCGCAGGCCTGCCGACTCGCTAGAAACCCGCCTTGCGCTAGAATCCCGCTCTCCCGATGGTCGTCGGCCAGGAATCCTCACGGCTCCGTCATCCTTCCCACCACGAAGATGCCAGCGTGGAGAAGCAGCGTGTGGCTCTCGTCTCGGTCATCGCAGCCCTCCTCCTGACCGGAACCAAGGTGGGAGTGGGCCTGTGGACAGACAGCCTGGGTATGCTGGCGGAGGCGCTGCACTCGGGAGTGGACCTGGCCGCGACCGTCGTCACGCTATGGGCCGTCAGGTTGAGCGGCCGCCCCGCGGACGAGGAGCACGCCTACGGGCACGGCAAGATCGAAAACCTTTCGGCTCTGTTCGAAACCGCGCTCTTGCTTGCGACCTGCGCCTGGATCATCAAAGAGGGCATCGAACGGCTCTTCTTCCATGCCGAGGTGCATGTTGACGCCAATATCTGGTCGTTTCTGGTGATCGGCTTGTCCATGGCCGTCGACTACTCGCGCTCCCGCGCCCTTTCGCGCGTGGCCAAGAAGCACGGCAGCCAGGCCCTCGAAGCCGACGCCCTGCACTTCTCGACGGACATCTGGTCCTCACTTGTGGTTCTGCTCGGCCTGGGCGGCGTTCTGGCCGCACGTGCGTTTGCTCTCCCCTGGCTCGCCAAAGCCGACGCCGTCGCCGCGCTGGGCGTTGCCGGGGTCGTCGTGCTGGTCAGCTTGCGGCTCGGCAGAAGAGCCATCGCGGACCTGCTCGATACCGTCCCCGGCGACGTGGCCGTGCGTGTCGCCCGCCTCGTGCGGGTCGATGGCGTGCGCGAGGCGCGCCACGTTCGTGTGCGGCGCAGCGGGCCCGAGATCTTCGTCGATCTGGTCTTGGTGGTGGACCGGGCCGTCTCGCTGGAGCGCAGCCACGAGATCGCTTCCCATGCGGAACAAGCGATCAAGCGTGAGCTGCCCACGGCGGATGTCGTGGTGCACGTCGAGCCCGCGGAGGATCCGGGGGAAGATCTGCTGGATGCCGCCCGTCGGATTGCGGCGTCGCACGGCGCTGCCGCCCATAACCTACTCGTCTACGAAGAGGGAGGTGGCTTGGTGCTCGAACTGCACTTGGAGTTGGAGGCGCAGCTTCCGCTCGTCCGGGCCCATGGCCTAGCCAGCGACATCGACGAAAACATCCGCCGATCCTATCCCCGCCTGGCGCGGATCGTTGCCCACTTCGAGCCGCTTGGCCGCGGTCGCGCCACGGACTCGGCGAGGCCGGAGGAGGTGGCCAGTATTCGTGAGGCGCTGCTGCGCATCCCCGAGTTCTCGGAACGCGGCATCACCCCGCAGTCGATAGTAGTCAGGCGCTGCGGGTCCGAATTCTCGCTGTCCTTCCGCTGCGTCCTGCCAGGCGCTACATCCGTCAAGGAGGCCCACGACTTCACCGACAGGATCGAGCGCGCCCTGCGCGATCGCATCCCGAATCTAGGCCGCGTGATGGCCCAGACGGAGCCGGACGCCTAACGTAGCCGGAAAGCCCAACCGTGGCCCGGCACACCGTCGAAGGCAAGGTTCTACAAGGGCCGCCGCCCGCCCCCTGCACACCTACTCGGCCTCGGTCGATGAAGACAGGATTCGGATTCGGATTCCCAAGTAGGCTAGCCGCCGAACAGCGCGGTCTCGGCGCCCTGGTCGGCCAGGGTGGCGAAGGCGGCTGTCGGCTCGCAGCCCCTGAGCTCGGCCAAATCGTGCGTGCCGGTGGCCACCGCGATGGAATCCGCGCCGATGACCTTGGCCGCGGCCACGTCCTTGGGCGTATCGCCGATCACGACGACGCGACAATCCTCGATGGGCACCCCCAGCGCCCCTGCGCCGCGACGCGCGCCGATCATCAGCAGCGTGGGGCGATCGATCGAGTCGTCGCCGAAGCCGCCAAACGTGAAGCGATGGTAGATGCCAACCGCGCCCAGCTTGATCTCGGCGCCCTTGCGCATATTGCCGGTGCCGAGCCCGAGCGCGACATCTTCCCTCGCCTCGGCCATGTCCATGGCCCGCTCCATACCCTCGTGAATCCGGATGCGCGTGCGCGCCACTTCCTCGGCCAGCACCCCGAAGTAGGAGCCGAGCGTCGCCTCGATCTCCTCCTGCAGCTCGGTTTCACCCGCAAACGGGCGTTGCAGGCCCAACAACCCGTTGCGCACGATGGCCTTGTCGGTCATGCCGCCAAAGGAGAAGGAGAGCACCTCCTTCGTCCCGTGGCGTTGCTCGAAAGCACGTTCAACCGCGCGTCGACCAGCGCCGCATGTCGTTACCAGCGTGCCGTCAATGTCGAACAGCAGGACGGTCGGTTTCACGCTCGCTACGGTGCCCGTCACGAACCTGGAATGCAAGAAAATGCGTCGCCACCTGGCCGAGTCACGGACGAAGCACGAGGAGCAAGCCCGCCAAGACCATGACGGCGAGCACCGCCCCGAGAACGACCGAGCGCAGCACCCTGCGGGATCGCCGATCGGAGGGGGCTGCGGGGCCGTCGGCCAATTCCGTCAACCGCCTGCCTCCCATTCTACGCACCGAGGTTCGGGTGGTCTGCGCTTGCCAGGTGGCCGGCCGGCCAGGCTCGCCGCGCAGCGTCGCCGCCTCGTCCGGCACGGGACCGACGGCCGGCGTCGCCCGGCTCGCTCCAGGGCGGGAGGGTCGACTGGCTGCGAAGCCGGCGTGATAGTAGTCATCGAACCGCCGTTGGCCCTCGCTGGACGCAAAGGAGAAGAGAGCGCGGCCCAGCTCGTACACCGAGGGAAAGCGGTCCTTGGGCCGCACGCTCATGGCGCGCTCGATGATGGCCTCGAGCGCGGCCGGCAGATCCGAGCGCAGCTCGCGCGCCGGCGTGTGGTGGCCCAGGGTCACTTCCCGCAGCAGGGTATGGATGGGCAACCCCTGGTGCGGCGTCTGCTGCGTCACGCATTCGTACATCACCACACCCAGGGAGTATTGGTCGCTCGCCTCGTTGACGTGGCGAAGCCCCGCGGCCTGCTCGGGCGACAGGTACTGCGAGGTCCCCACGATATCGCCGGTTTCCGTCAAGCCGCTGCTGGACACGCCGCCCACCTTGGAGATGCCGAAGTCGAGCACGCGCGCCGTCTCGTGGCCCCGCCAGTCCGTGCACAGGAAGATGTTGCCCGGCTTGAGGTCGCGATGAACGATGCCTGCCTCGTGGGCCGCGTGTACGCCGGCACAAACCGCGAGCATGACGTCGGCCATGCGATTGAAGGCCAGCGGCCCGCGCAATAGGGCGTCCGCCAGAGTCTCGCCGTCGAGATACTCCATCGCCATGTACGGGATGACGCAGTCCATATCGAAGTCGAAGATGCCGACGACGTTGGGATGCACCAGGCGCGCGGCGGCGCGGGCCTCGATGGCGAAGCGCTTGGCAGCCTTGCGTTTGCTTTTCAGGGCCGGGCCTAGCACCTTGAGCGCCACCCTGCGCTCCAGGCGCGCGTCGAGCGCCTCGTACACCGTGCCCATACCGCCCTCGCCCACTAGCCGGATGACCTCGTAGCGGCCGACCTTGGTGCCCGGCGCCAGCAGGTCCTTGGGCGAGCCGCCCGCCACGCCGAGAGTTGCGGCCGGTGCGGCCGGCGCTCCCGGCCGCCGCTCTCGCTTGGTCACGCCAGTGGTGCGGCCCACCTCGTTCCGGGCCGTTCCTGTGTCGTCAGCCATGCACCGACTCCGCTCTAGGGAGAGCGAGTGTATACCGCGAGGGACGCGGAAGACAGAGGGAGGAGAAAGCGCGACGCTGGGGGCGCCTAGCAGCCCGTGGTGAAAGTCGGACCGAGCCGTTCGGAGTGGATTCGGCCCGGATGCAAGGAGCGGCGAAGCGCCGAATAC
>JAFGPX010000210.1 GCA_016935975.1 Deltaproteobacteria bacterium | reverse complement strand
GCCGAGCCCAAGATGATGCAGGGGAACATCGAGGAGATCCCCCTGCCCGACCTGCTGCAGCTCCTGTCGACCAGCCGCAAGTCCGGCGTGCTGGTGCTGCGCTCGGAATGGGGCACCGGAAGGCTCTACCTGCGCAAGGGGCAGATCTACTTCGCCAACGTCGACGAGAGCTTCGACGTGAGCCCGCGCAAAGCGGTGTTCCGCATGCTGACGTGGGACAAGGGTCTTTTCGAGCTGGAGCCGCCCGACGATCGCCAGGTCATGGAGGAATTGCAGGACAGCACCGAGGGCCTGCTCATGGAGGGCATGCGGCAGCTCGACGAGTTCCGCGAATTGTCGGCCAAGCTGCCGCCCTTCGAAGCCATCGTCTCGATCCCGCGCCCGCTCGGTCAGCGCCTGCGCGACCTCAGGCCGAACGAGCTCGACTTGATGCAGATCGCGCTCGACGAGGCTACCGTGCAGCAGATCATCGACCAGAGCCCGCAGACCGACCTCGACACCGCGCAAGCCTTGCTCTCGCTTCTCGAGCGGGGATACTTGATCGTGGGCTAGATCGGCACCGGCCGCGGTAACACGTAGCACCCGGAAGGAAACCGAAACATGCAGTACCCCGCCTCGTCGGGCGCTTTCGTGTCGCGAGGGCTGTGGCTCGCCGTGCCCGTGGCGCTCGTCTTGGCCTGCGCGCAGCCATCGGGCTCGGGCAGGTCGGGAGGCGCGGGCGGCGGCTCCGGCGGGGCAAGCGGGGGCGCGGGCGGCGACAGCGCTAGGGGTGGTTCCGGCGGCACCGCCGGGTCGGGCGGGGCCAGCAACACGACTGCGTCCGGCGGCGCGGCCGGCTCGGGCGGCGTCGCTGGCTCGGGCGGTGTCGCTGGTTCGGACGGCGGCGCTGGTTCGGGCGGCGGCGCGGGCTCGGGCGGCGTGGCGGGCTCGGGCGGCGCAGCCGGGTCCGGGGGCTCGGCGCTTGGCGGCAGCCGTGGCGGTGCGGGGGGAGAGAGTCGTGGCGGAAGCGGCGGCAATGGCAACGGCGGCGCGAGCGCCAGCAGCACGGGCGGTGGCCGTGGCGGCAATGACGGCGGAAGCGGCGGAAGCAGCGGCACGGGCGGAACAACGAGCGCCAGCGGCGGTGCAACGAGTGCCACGGGCGGCGCGACGGGCGCCACGGGCGGCGCGACGGGCAGTGGCGGCTCGACCTCCGGCATGTGCGGCTCGGCCTTCTTCTCGACCGAGGCGGCGGGCAAGAAGGCGGCCGAGTACACGGCCTGGAAGACCGCCTTTGTCCAGGACTGCGGAAACGGCAGCGCGGTCGTGAAGAACGGCGGCGGCGTCGTCTCCGAGGGCATCGGCTACGGCATGCTGCTCGCCGTGAACAACGACGACCAGACGCTGTTCGACAAGCTGTGGAAGTTCTACGTGGACCACCTGGATCCGAACGGCCTCATGAACTGGGGTTGGGATGCCTGCGCGCCGCCGGGCAACAACAATTCCAACGCCGCAAGCGACGCCGATCTGGACGCCGCCATGGGCCTCCTGGTGGCCGACCGGCGCTGGGGCGGCTACAAGACGCAAGCCCAGGATCTGATCGGCAAGATCAAGGAGTTCGAGACCGACGTCTGTCAGAACGGCCTGGCTCTGCTCCGGCCCGGCGACAAGTGGGGCGGCTGCACCGAGAATCCGAGCAAGGGCAAGACCAACCCCTCCTATTTCTCGCCCGCCTACTATCGCGCCTTCGCCACCGTCGATACGGCCAACGCCGACTTCTGGAAGAAACTGGCGGCGGACTCGTACACCTTGCTGGCCCAGTACCAGAAGGCGATGAACGGCTTGGTGCCCAATTGGGGCTTCTCGGACGGCACCACGGAATCGAACGACTACGGCTACGATGCCTGCCGCACCCCCTGGCGCATCGCCATGGACTACATGTGGTATTGCACGCCCGAGGCCAAGACCGTGCTCGAGAACTTCGCCAAGTTCGTCGATGGCAAGGGCGGCGTGACCAAGACCGGCTACGCCAACAACAGCGCCTTCGTGGGCGCCTTCGCCGACGCCGGCGTCGCCATCAGCCAGGCCAAGATCGACGCCTACGTCAAAGACTGGCTGGGCGCGAGCGGCATGGACGACACCCCGTACTTCCAGGGCACATTGCGGCGGCTGTACCTGCTCGTGGCCGGCGGCCAGTTCCTGTCGGGGATGTAGCCGGAAGCTCCACCACAGAGAACACAGAGAACACGAAAACGGAGGAGGAAGAAAGGGTTTCGGATCCGGATCCGGAGAACCCTTTCCTCTCCGGACTCTGTGTCCTCCGTGTCCTCTGTGGTCGAAACCCTAGAGGGCCAGCGTCAGGCCCTCGGCCGCGCCCAGGATCTCGATTCCCTTGCCGCCGCGTTCGTCGAGCAAACGACGGCCGCGGCGGACGAGATCGTCGACGTCGCGGTCGCTGTAGTCTTGGTCGTAGTGGAACAGCGCCAGGCGCTTGACCTGCGCTCGCACGGCCGCCTCGACGGCGTCGTCGAGCGACGACAGGCCGCGGTTCATGCGTTGGGCGCGATCCTCGGGCGTGAAGGTGCAATCGTGGATGAGGAGATCGGCGCCGCGGTATGCGGCGACGGTCGCCTCGGGCGGCCCGCCCAGCTCGTAGCCGACGTCGCTGGCATACACAAGAGACTTCCCGTCGGCCTCGATGCGGTAGGCCAACACCTCGGTTGGACCATGGGGGTTGGGATGGGCGGTGATCCTGGCTTTGCCCGCGCGCACCTCGCGGTCCTCGGAGACCGCGCGCATCTCGATGTGGGCGCCCATGTTGCGATAGCTCTGCACCGGGAAGAACTGCGCCGCCATCTGGCGCTCCAGCACGCGCTCGAGCAGCTCGGAGTTGTGACTGCCCCCGACCACGGTGAAACGATTGCCCGGGACGTAGAACGGCCCGAAGAAGGGGAAACCCTGGATGTGGTCCCAGTGCGCGTGCGACAACAAGACCGTGGCGCTGCCCTCGCCTTTGCCGAAGTCGCCGCGGAGCAGGGAAATGCCGAGGTTGCGCGCGCCGGTGCCGCAGTCGATGATGAGGGTCTCGCCGTCGAGAAGCCGCACCGACACGCACGAGGTGTTGCCGCCATAGCGCACGGTTGCCGGCCCCGGCGAGGGAATCGAGCCGCGAACCCCCCAGAAAGTGACGTCCATCAGACCTTCCCCAGCATGAGGTCCAGGCCCTCGAAGGCCGCGACGATCTCGAGCTTCTTGGCGGCGCCGCGTGCCTGGCGGCGCGCGCCGTCGAGCATGCTGTCCACCTCGCCGTCGGAGCGGTCGGGCGAGTGGTGAAACAAGGCCAGGGTCTTGGCGCCCGCCTCGCGACACACGGCAATCGCGTCCGAGGGACGCGAATGGCCGAAATGCGGGAACTGCCGGTACTCCTCGGCCGTGTACATGGTGTCGTAGATGACCAGGTCCGCGCCCTCGCACATACGCACCACGGCGGCGGCCATGGCCTTGAGCTTGGCCTTGTCCGTCTTGCTCAGGCGACTGCGCGGCGAGGGCGGGCCGGACATGAACTCCTGCCCGAAGAGGATGTCCGAGAAGGGCGCGGTGTCGGAGATGTACGCGACGCGAGCGCCGTCCGCGCCAACCGCGTAGGCCGTGGCGATGTGCGGGTGGTTGAGCCGCGTGGTCGAAACCCGGACGTCTTCGATCTCGAACTTGACACCGTCGTGCAGCTCGCGAAACGCCACGGACGCGCGCGTGTGATCGAACGAGACGGGGAAGAAGGGCGCGTCGGCCTGCGAGGCGAAGACGCTGCGCAGGTTCTGATCGTCGCGCTGGCGAGCATAGACGAACAGGCGGTTGCCCCCGCGGTAGAAGGGGGCGAAGAAGGGCAACCCCTGGATGTGATCCCAGTGGGTGTGGCTGACCAGGATGTGGGCCTGGCCCTGGCCGGACTCGAACTCGGCGCGCATCAGCTCCTTGCCCAACCGGCGAATTCCCGTGCCGCCATCGATGATGATGCGCGTGCCGGCCGCCGAGGTGATCTCGACGCACGACGTGTTTCCCCCGTAGCGCTCGGTGTGGGCGCCAGGAACGGGAAGCGAGCCGCGGACTCCCCAGAAACGGACTCTCATGGCCGGACTCGCACGTGCCTTTCGTCGCGCATGGGTCAGCGGATTTTAGCACAGCGCCGACGGAGCTGCGCAGCGACGGGTGGCACGGGGCTACTGGCCCAGAAGGCGCTTGACGATGGCGAAGTACTCGCTGCGCGTATGCGGCTGGTTGAGGATGTGGAACTCCCGCTTGACAAGACCGACGCAGCCCAGACAGTAGCTGCAATCCGTGCAGAACGCGCAACGCACGAGATAGGCCGAATGGTTGCAGGCCGTCGCGTCCTCGCAGTGCGAGCAGTCGTGGCAGCCCACGCAACGCACGCAGTGGCTCGCCCCGGTGGTCGCCTCGCAGTCGCGGCAGTGCGTGCAGCGGTAGCAGTTGCGGCAGCCGGCGCAGAACATGCAGTGCATGGAGCCCGTGCAGCCCTCGCTGCGGAAGCTGCCCACGTTCTTCTCGCTGGCGCCGAAATCGCGCACCAGGCGCGCGTACTCGGCCTCGAACTCGGAACGGTTCATCGCGCAGGGACTATAGCGGAAGAGTCGTCGTGCTTGCAGGGCACGCTTCGCTTTCTATAATCGCGCCTTCCATGCCTGAGCCTGGCCCAAGTACCGACGTCAAGCCGAAGAAACCGCCCCGGCTCGCCCGCGTGCGCAACATCGGCATCGTGGCGCACATCGACGCCGGCAAGACCACGGTCACCGAGCGTTTCCTCTACTACGCCGGACGCATCCACAAGATCGGCGAGGTTCACGACGGCGAGGCGCAGATGGACTGGATGCCGCAGGAGCGGGAGCGCGGCATCACCATCACGGCCGCGGCCACCACCTTGCAGTGGCGCGGCCACGATCTGCACCTCATCGATACGCCGGGGCACGTGGATTTCACCATCGAGGTCGAACGCTCGCTGCGCGTGCTCGACGGCGCGGTGGTCGTCTTCTGCGGCGTCTCCGGCGTCGAGCCCCAGTCGGAGACCGTGTGGCGCCAGGCCGACCATTTCCGCGTCCCCCGCCTGGCCTTCGTCAACAAGATGGATCGGCCGGGCGCCGACTTCGGCGCCGTGGTCGCCGAGATCCGCGAGCGGCTAGGGGCGCGCCCCGTGCCCGTGCAATGGCCCATCGGCGCCGAGGACCAGTTCGCGGGCGTCGTCGATCTCATCTGCGAGCGCGCCATCTACTTCTCGGGCGGCGAAGACGATCCGCCGCGCGAAGAGGCCGTGCCTGCGGCCATGGCCGACCAAGTCGCGACGGCGCGCGAGCGGCTCGTCGAGGCCGCCGCCGATGTCGACGACGACGTCGCGGCGGCCTACCTCGAAGGCAAGCCCATCGCCGCGTCGGCCCTGGTCGCGGCCTTGCGCAAGGGCACCCTGGCCTGCGCGTTCGTGCCCGTGCTGGCGGGCTCGGCCCTGCGCAACAAGGGCGTCCAGCCTTTGCTCGACGCGGTCTGCGACTTCCTACCGGCGCCGACCGAGATGCCCGCCATCGCCGGCGTGGATCCGACCACCGGCCAGTCCACCACGCGGCCGCCGGAGGACGCGGCGCCCTTTTGCGGCCTGGCCTTCAAGGTCGCCATGGACGAGGGCCGCAAGACGGTCTTTCTCCGCGTCTACTCGGGCGTGCTCAAGCCCGGCGACGAGGTCCAGAACGCGCGCACCCGGCGCAACGAGAAGGTGGCGCGCCTGTTCTCCGTGCACGCCAACCGCCGCGAGCGCATCGACCGCGCGTGCGCCGGCAGCATCGTGTTGGCCATGGGACTCAAGGAGGCGGGCACGGGCGACACGCTCTACGCGCCCAGGGCGCCCATTCTCCTCGGCCGCATCGAAGCGCACGAGCCGGTCATCACGCGCGCCATCGAGCCCAAGACCCAGGCCGAGAAAGAGCGACTCGACTTCGGCCTGACCAAGCTGGCCGACGAGGATCCCACCTTCCGCTTCGGCGAGGATCCCGAAACCGGCCAGACCATCATCCGCGGCATGGGCGAGCTGCACCTCGACATCATGGTCGATCGCCTGCGCCGCGAGTATGGCGTCGAGGCGCACGTGGGCCGGCCGCAAGTCGTGCACCGCGAAACCTTGGCCGGCACGGCCGAGGCCGAGGCGCGTTTCGAGCGCCAGGTCGAGGAGGAGAGGCTCTTCGGCCAAGCCCGCGTGCGCGTGACCGCGCGACCGCGGGGCAGCGGCAATGTCGTCAAGTTGGACATCGCGCCGCCACCGCAGGTGCCGGGCGCGCCCAAGGTCCCCGGACCGCCGCGGGCCATCCTCGACGCCGCGCTCGAAGGCGCCACCGAGGCCATGCGCTCGGGGCCCGAGGGCTATCCCTTCGAAGACATCGAGGTCGTGGTCACCGGCATCGAATACCGCCCCGATGCCTCGACACCCGCCGGACAGAAGGCCGCCGTCGGCGAGGCTCTGCGCCAGGCCTCGCGCGCGGCCGGCACCCGCCTACTCGAGCCCATCGTGAAGGTCGAGGTCACGGCGCCCGAAGCCAACGTGGGCGATGTGCTCGGCGATCTGAACGCCCGTCACGCGCAAATCGAAGACGTCGGCCTCCGCGGCAACCAGCGTCTCGTCGTTGCCAAAGTGCCGCTGCGCCGCATGTTCGGCTATGCCACCGATCTCCGCTCGGCCACCCAGGGCCGCGCGAACTACACCATGCAATTCGAAAGCTTCGACGCCTGGGACTAGCTCACCCCGCCTCCCGCCGGAGAACCACGATGGTCATGTCGTCGTCCTGCTTGCCGGGAGCCCAGGCGCGCGCCTCCCGCAGGATCTCGGAGCAGATCGCTTGGGCCGGTCGCTCGCGCAGGCGCTCGATGGCGGCGCACAGGCGTTCGAGACCGAAGGGCTTGTGTTGCGCGGCGCCCGCTTCGACGATGCCGTCGGAGTGAAGCACCAGGAGATCGCCCGGCCCAAGCTGGCCCCGGCCCTCGCTCAGGTTGTCTTCCAGCCCCGGCTTGATACCCATCCACGGACCAGGCGTGGAAATCACCTCGCACTTCGCGACGCCCGCGCGCAGCACGATGATGGGCTCGTGCCCGCCCGCGAAGGCGTAGCCGCCGTCCTTTTCCACCTGCATCAGGACCAGCGTGACGTGATCGTCGCCGCCCATGCGAGAGCGGATGTTCTCCACCAGCAGGCGATTGACCGCGCCCCAGATCTCGACCGGCCGGGCGGATGGCGCATGCACCGCGAGCGCCCCCAGCGCGCTTTGCAGCATGACCATCACCAGCCCGGCCGTGAGCCCATGCCCCGAGACGTCGCCGACGCCGACCCACAGGCCCGACTTGGTCACCAGCAAATCGTAGTAGTCGCCCCCCACGACCTCCGCCGGCCACATCAGCGCCCCGATTTCGTAGCCTGGCACGTCGATACGCCTGGGCAGAATACCGGTCTGGATGTGCTCGGCGATCTCCAACTCGCGCTTGAGCCGGGCGAGCACGACCTGCTCCTCTTCGCGTTCCCGCAGGGCATCGGCCTGGCTGCGCAGCTGTGTCACCATGGCCGCGACCCTACCCACCAGACCCGTAACCTCGCGCGCATCCCAGCGCGGGGAGGACGGTGGCGGCACCACCTCGCCAGCCGCCACCCTGCGGGTGTACCGCTCCAACCGGCTGATCGGTCGCGCCAACCACGATGACAAGACGAAGGCCAACACCACGCCGAGAGCGAGCGCCCCGAGAAACGCGACCATGGTCGTGGCGCGCGCCTGCCCAACCTGCTCCTCGATCCGCCAGTGCGGCCGCATGACCGCGACGATCCAGCCTATCTGCTGCTCGGCGACCCGCGCCACGGCGGCGCGCACGATCTCACCGCGCTCATCGCGTCCGTCGCGCAGAGACGCGCGCCCGGCAGGAACGTCGACGTACAGCGCGTTGCCCGAGAGGTCGGCCAGCGCCGGTTGCCCCTGGGGCTGGGAATCCACGATGACGCGCATGCGCCGGTCCAGCACCCTAGCCTGCGTGTCGCCAAACGCCGCAACGGATCGGGTCAAGAGATCCTGCAGATACCCGAGCCCCAGCGCGCCCACGAGGGAAGCCACCCTCGTCCTGGAGCCGTCCTCGGCGGCAACCCAGATGGGCGCACAGAGGTGGATGGTGGGCACGCACGTGATCCGCCCCACCTCGACTCCCGAGATCGCGGTCCGGCCGGTGCGCTCCATCTCCTGGTAGTACTCTCGGTCGAAGAAGCTCACGTCCGTCGCGCCGGGGGGCTCGAGCACGAAGGGCCGGGCCGCGAGGTCCGACACGTTGACGCCCAGGCACGACGGAAAGCTCGAGCAGTACTCGCGCAGCACGCCCTGCAGCTTGGCGGGATCCAGGCTGCCGTAGATGCCGATGTGGTTGGCCGTCGCCGTCAGCCCCCGGACGCTTTCGTCGAGCGCCTGACCGATGGCGCGTGTCAGCGACTCGGCGGCGAACTGCAGCTCCTTGTCGGCATCCTGCCGCTGTATCTCCCGCCAGCGCGCAATCTCCGTCGGCCCGAGATACGCGATCGGCGCCAACGTCGCTACCAGGAGCGCGAAGAAGAGAAAGATATGCAACGAGAATCGCACGGCAAACTCGGGCCAGGTTCCTGGGTGCGCGAACGCCACAGAGCCATTGGGTCAACGGCCCGGGCCTTTGCAGCACCTTGGCAGCCGGGAGTCTAAGGTCGGCTCGAAGAAAATGCGAGCCGGGCCAAAGCCACTACCGGTCACCGAGGGAGCCATAGGCACGCGGAATGGTGAAACGAGCGGCCACGGCCCGCGCCCTGCCGGCGGAGCGCGAGGCGACGGCGGCCACCCCATTGGTCTGGCCTCTCCGGACGGCGGGAATGATCTTCTCGGTGGCGATCCTGGCGACGCCCAAGACTCCCCGGCGGACTCCACCTGTGTTGCCTTCGGGCATGGCCAGGTTGTGATTGTCTCGCGCCAGCGCGCGGGTCATGGTGTATAGATTCACGCAAATCCCTCATGCACCACGACCGTGACGCCATCGCAACAGCCATCGCCGCCCTGCTGCGGGCCACGGGCCATGATCCGTCGCGCGATGCCGATGTGCGGCAGACGCCGGGGCGCGTGGCCAAGCTGTGGGTGGAGGAGTTCCTGGCCGGCTACGCCATGGATCCGGCGAAGATCCTCGCCGACCCGGTGCTCGGCGAAACCGACCCCGACGTGGTCGTGGTGTCCGGCTTGCGCTTCCATTCCATGTGCCCGCACCATCTGGTTCCCTTCCGCGGGGTGGCCCATGTCGCCTACATCCCCGCGGGCAAGTTGGCCGGCTTCGGGCGCCTGGCGGATCTCGTCGAGTGCTTCACCAAACGCCTGACCTTGCAGGAGCGGGCTACTCACGACATTGCCCATGCCCTGTGGCGCGGCCTCGACGCGCGCGGCGCGGGCTGCGTGCTGGAGGCCGAGCAGCTCTGCCTGGCCCTGCCTGGCGAGCGCCACGACAGCTCTTTCGTGGTGACCAGCGCCTTCGTCGGCGAGATGGCCGAGCGCCCCGACCTCAAGACGCGCCTCTTCGCCGCCAGCCGCGGCGCCCGAAAGGACGGCTAGCATGGCCAGGCTGGACGGACGCGTCGCCGTGGTCACCGGCGCCTCGGCCGGCATCGGCCGGGCCATCGCCGGCGCGTTCGCGCACGCCGGGGCGGCCGTGGCCGGGTGCGCTCGCGGCCGACGCCCGGGCAGTTTCCTCGACGACCTGGAATCCGAAGAAAGCAAGCGCTGCGTGCACGCGGTCTGCGACGTGCGCGTGCCGGCGGACGTGCTGCGCTTCCGCGACGAGATAGAGGCCGCCTTGGGTGCGGCGGACATCGTGGTCAACAACGCCGGCGTCGTGGCGCGCGCCGCCGCGCTCGACCTGCCGCTGGAAACCTGGGCCGACGTGCTGGCCACGAACCTCACGGGCGCCTTCCTGGTCACGCGGGCGTTTCTCGCCGCGATGAAGGCACGCCGGCACGGACGCATCATCAACTTGGCGTCCATCTCCGGCCGCCGGGGTACCCCGCTGCTTTCCGCCTACTGCGCGGCCAAGCACGGCGTTGTCGGACTGACGCGCGCCTTGGCCGAGGAGTTGCGCGGCGAAGGCATCGCCGTCAACGCAATCTGTCCGGGCTCGGTCGACACGGACATGCTGCGACAGGGCATGCCCGGCGCCGTCCCCGACATGCCCCCGAGCGACATCGCGACCACGGCGCTGTTCCTGGCGGGCGACGCGCCTTTGACCCTCACCGGAGCGTGCATCGATGTCTTCGGGTAGGCCGCTCTCCCGCACCCTGGCGCGGGCGCTGCGCCGCCTGCCCCTCTTCCCCCTCGAAGACGTGGTGCTCTTTCCCCATTCGATGATCCCGCTCTACGTTTTCGAGGCGCGCTACCGCAAGATGGTGCGCGACGTGCTGGCCGGCAACCGCCTGCTCGCCATCAGCCTGCAACTCGAGAAGGAAGACCCGAGCGGGGACAGCCCACCGCGCGTGGCCGCGATTGCCTCGGTGGGCGAGCTGGTGTTGGCCCAGGAGTTGCCCGATGGCCGTTTCAACTTGGTGGTGCGCGGCCGCGCGCGCATCGCCATCGACGAGGAGCTGCCGAGCGACGAGCCCTACCGCGTGGTCGCGGCCCACGAGATCCCCGACGATCCTCCGGCGACCTTGCCCGATCTCGCCGAGGCAGACACCGCGCTGCGCGCCCTGGTGACCGGCTTGGCCGAGTCCATCCCCGACGGAGGCGATTTGCTCAAGCATGTGGCCGCGGCCCAGGAGACCCCCGCCGCGCTCGCCAACGTCATGGCCGCCTCCCTGGTCGCCGATGCGAGAACGCGGCAGCGTCTCCTCGAAACCACGGACGTCTACGAGCGCTTGGAGCAGTTGTCGGGCGAGGTGGTGGCGCTCATCGACCGCGTGAGCAAACCAGGCCGGGCCAACTGAGACGGCTTCCGCCCACGCGGCCGCTCCGCAATGTATACTTCCATTCGTATCGCGCACCGCCATGCGCTCGCTTCCCGCCCACCCGCCGGTCACCATCGCCATGTCCGCATGGCTGGCCGTCGCCTGGCTGGGCCTGGGCTGCGCCGAGCAGAACAACCCCGTGCTGCCCTCCTCCTCCGGCAGCCCGGGGGGCGTCTCGTCTACCGTCAGAATCGACGCTGCGGGAAAGGCGGACACGCAAGGCGGCGGCGCGGCCGTTGACACGGTCACCGAGGGCGACGCCCAAGCGGCGGATGCCGGCGAATCGGACGCCAGCTACCTGCCGTGCGACTTGCTGGCGCAAGACTGTCCGCGGGCAAGCGACGCCTGCTACCCCGTGGGCTACACCGGGCAAGGGGGATGTCAGCTCCGCGGCGAAGTGATGGAGATGTCGAGTTGCACGGTCGGCGAAGACCAGCCCGTGTGCGGACGCGGGTGGGCCTGCGTTCCCGTCGAAGGCGCCTCCCTGAACGGCATGTGCTACAAGATGTGCGACCTCAGGGAAGAGGTGTCGTCCTATTGCCCGGCCTACTATGTCTGTGCCCAGACGCGTGGCCTCCCCTTGCCCGCGAACGTTGGCGTCTGCACGGGGGCCTAGCCTCCCCAAAACGCCCCGCGGCCCGGCCCCCAGGGAGGCCTCGCGCCTACGGAGCGACACAGGATCCGGTCGGCCCGCACTGCACGAGGCCGTCCGGCCGCTCGCTGCAATCGCTGTCGTCCACGCAACCGGTGCAGCGCTGGCTGACGGGATCGCAGTGGGGCTGCGCCGCGGACGGGCAGTCCCAGTTGCCGAGACAGATCCGAACGTCGCGCACGCACTGACTGGTCAGCCGGTCGCAGAAGCGCGTCGGCTGGTACCTCGAGCAGTCGTCGTCGTTCTCACAGAGCGGCTCGCACAGGTTGTCCGCGTTATGGCACACGAAGTCGGCGTCGTAGCTGTTGCACACCTTCGTGCTGCTGCACATGCAGACCCTGCCCGTCCGCGCTTGGCCGCCCGGCTCGCGGATCTCCGCGCACGTGTCGAGCCAGGGCGGACAATCGTCGGCGGTTTCGCACTTCCGCATGCACACCTGGCCGAAGGGGTGACAAACCTCGTTGCGCGAGTCGCAGCCCTCGTTGTTGCGGCCGCACACCTTGGGCAGCGCGATGGACCGGGACCTTTCGCCCTCTCCCGCATCGCGATTCGGGTCCGTTTCTGGCCCACTGTCCGGCCCCGCCTCGGGTCCGGCCGCCGCATCCTTCTGGCACGCGGGGTTGTTCTCGCAGTAGCGCTCGAAGGCCGCGTCGAAGTCGCAGGACAAAGCAACGGCCACGAGCCCACACAGACTCCAGGGCATCTTCATGGCAGGCCTCCGGAAAAAGCCACCATCGCGCCGCCGGGAAGCGGAGACGGCAGCGCCGCCACCCGGGAGGGCCCCGACGAGCGCGTGACGAATCCGACGAGACCGGTGCCGATCCCGGCCACGGCCGCTCCGGCGAGCGCGAAGCTGGCCCATTGCCACTTCTCGCCCGCCGACTTGAGCGCCTTGGCGCTCTCGTACGACCGCGTCTTGTCGGCAAGCGCGTCGTAGCGATTCCGCGCCACAACCGCACAGATCCCGGCGGCGACACCGGCCGCGCCGCCGATCGCGGTAGGAATCCAGGGCCATTGCGACTTGGGCCGCGCGGCGCCGGCGGATACCACGGACGCCGGCTGCGCGAGCCGCGCTTCGGCGCGCGCGGGCCGCGCGGGCTCGATTTCGGCCCGGCTCGCCGGTTTGGTTGCCACGGGCTCCGCGGTTTTTGCCGGCGCCGCCTCGGCGACGGAATCCGTTTCCGGCTCGGCGGCCGGCGGCGCTTCGGGCAAGGGCCGGGCCACGGGCTCGGACGGAATCGCAGGCATTGCCTCGTCCTCCGGCACGGGCAAGGGCGCGGGCTCTGCCATGGCGATGTCCGGCGGCGCTCCTGCTGCATCGGTCGCGGCCTTGCCTTCCGGCTTACGGGCTTGCGGCCGAACCGCCTGCCCGCGCTTCGCCTCACCGCTGCCGTCCCACCTCGCGAGCAGGCGCGCTTGAATGGCGATGGCGCGGGCCCGATCGAACAGGGGGCTGCCGGCCGGGAAGCGCAGCGTGGCCGAAGCCTGGTGGCGCTCCTGCCTCACCTCGATCCGGCAGGTTCCGGCCTGGATTTGGGTAACCGTGACCTTGCCACAGTGCTGGCAGGATCCGGTGGTGGGGCCGCGCAACACGACGCGCGCCCCGCTCGCCACCAGCGCCCGCGCCACCGCTTCGGCCAGCTCGGGCAGGTTCGCCCCGGCGGCCGTGGCCGCCTCGACCTGAAGATCCGAGATCCGCGTCGGGGCCGACGCCCCAAGCACGAGCGGCAGCGCTGCGGCGAGCAGATTCATCGAGTGGAATGCAGCCGGGATCGGGCCAAGGCGGCGTGCACGCCGTTGGGGAAACGGCGCAGGCATTCCGCCCAGGCCAACGCGGCTTGTTTGGGGCTCGCCTGCTCCACCAGCAGGGCCATCTCGGCGCAGGCGTTCTCGGCCCACAGGGGCTGCAGCCCCGCGGGCAGCAGGACCAGCGCCTCCCGGTAGCGCAGGATGGCCTCGTTGCGCTTGCCACGCGCCGAAAGCGTCCAGCCGAGAAGCGCCTGCGCTTCGGCCCGATGAACCGCGGCGGCGCTGCTGCCCAGCAGTTGTCCAATGTGTTGCTCCGCGGCCGCGATCTCCCCGTGGTCGAGCGCCTCGAGCGTCGATTGGCGCAAGCCCTTGCGATAGTCCTCGGCCGAGGCGATGGTCGCCGATTCGCCGGCCCGGACGGTCTGCGTCGGCCGGCCGATGCCCTCGGGTCGCACCTCGACAACGCCTTCCATCACTTGCACCTGCGTGTTCCGGCTCGTGCGAATCACGTGGAACCGCGTGCCGCGCACGCGCACTTCCGCGTCGGGTGTGCGCACCGACAGCGTGTTCCCGGCCGGCAGCTTGGGCACGTCGACGAAGACGCGGCCGAGCGACAACAGCAGGGTCTGGGCGTCCTTGCTCGTCGCCGCGAGCTTGACGCTCCCGGAGTCGAGACGGATGCGCACGCCATGGCCCAGGAGCGCGGACTTGGCCTCGGTGGTGGCCTGCATCTCGACGCCCGGCGCCAGAAGCTTGGGCGAAAGCTCGCGGACCCGCCCGATCCACACGGCGGCGACCAGTCCGGCGGCCAGTGCGGCGGCCCCAAACCCCGTGTACACGAACGGCACCGAACGGCGAACCGCACGGCGACGGCGCTGCTGACGGGCAGCGCCCGCCGCAGCCACGGCGATGGTTTCGAACGCCGGGACGGATACGGGCGTCTGCGCCACGGCCCGGAGCGCGCGATCGACCTGGGGCAAACCCTCGTAGGCCATGCGACACTGCGCGCAGACCTGCAGGTGGCTTGTCCACTCGGGATCCGCGGGGTTGCCCGGCCCCGGAGGGAAGTAGCGCTCGCGCAAGGAGCGACAGTCGGTCATGAGTGCCCCTCCACGCCGGCGGACGTCGCCTGCGCGACCAGCCCGGCCTCGGCCATGCGCAGCGACAGCTCGGCCCGGCTGCGCGACAGGCGCGCCAAGATCGTCCCGCGCGGCTCCGCGCAGATCTCGGCGATCTCGGCCACCGAATAACCCTCGGCCTGCAGAAGCAGCGCCAGTTTCTTGACCGGATCCATCTGGTCCAGGATGACCATCACCTTGCGAGCCAGGTCGCGCCCCTCGACCCGCGGCTCGAAGCTCGAAACGGGCTCTTCTTCTTGTGGCGGGGCCGTGCGCTTGGCGCGGGACTCGTCGCGGATGGCGTTGTAGGCGCGGTTCGTGGCAATGCGCGCGAGCCAGGTCGCCAGGCTCACCTCGCCGCGAAACCCTGCGATGCCACGGAAGGCCGCGATGAAGGTTTCCTGCAGGATCTCCTCGGCCCGCGCCTTGTTGCGCAAAATGCCAACCAGCAAGCGCATCAACTTGGGCGCGTGCTGCTGGTAGCAATCCCGGTAAGCCGCGTCCTCGCCCGCAGCGAGCCGGGCGCGCAGCGCGCGCTCACCGCGCTCGCCCGGGAGGAACAGGATGGTTTCGTCGCGTTTCCGCGTCACGGTCAGCCTTGTCACCAATTGTACTTGACACCAGACACGACGGCTCGATTGCCCCTCATGGCTCGATGCGGCGTCAACAACAGTCAACGATAGCTCAAGGGGTGGCCCAGGCGGAACCACGCGGCAACCGTGGGATAGGACTGCCCGATGAGCGCCATGGACGAGGTCCGCCGCCCGACCGTCCAGATATTGATGGCTCGCAGGTTGCCGGCCGCGTCTTTCTCGTCGTCGACAATGCCGATGTGGTCGAAGGCCGTGCCATTGGCAATGCCCGTGTCGAACACGACGATGTCGCCTGAAGTCAGGCCGTTGCCGGGGCCTACCGTGCCCGCGCTCGCGTGCCGGCGCAGAAAGGCGACCAGGTTGCCGACGCGTCGGTGATCGATCGACGTGCGCGGAGTCTCGCGCCGGTTGGGGTAGCACTCGGGATGCAGCGTGCGGTCTTCGAACACCAAGGACTGCAAGTCGATGCCCGCGCCGCGCAGAGCGCGCACCACGATGTCCGTGCACACGGCCTGGTCGGCAGGAATATCGCCGCCGGGAAAGCCCATGGGGATCGCCTTCATGGCCGCCGTCGTGTAGAGCGCGGCCGCCTCGATCTGGGCCTTGGCCGCCGCCAAGACCGCGCCAGGCAAATAGCCCGTCTTGCCCAGGCGCGCCTCGTCCGCGGCCGAGGCGTAGATGTCGACGCGCGTGCCCTTGCGAACCTCGGCGTAGAGGGCGACGACGTCCGCGTCGTCGAGCGCGATACAGCCGCGCGTCCAGTCGCGCCGGCTGCCCCCGCCGTGAATGCGGATGGAGCCGCCGAGCGGCGTGTGCTGCGGCGGCACCTCGCCCGCGCGCACGGCCCGCACGATGGCCAGGTAGGCATTCCTATCGACGAGACGATCGCGCAAGCCGCGGCGGGCATCCGCGACCGACGGGTAGGACAGGCGCATCGAGCGCGCGCCATAGCGTGCCGACGCGGGCGAGTCGCCCAGCTCGGCGATGAAGAAACGGCCCTCCGGGGTGGCGCCGTCAGCGAGCTTCACTTTCTGGCCGCTTGGATTCCGGCTGCCCAGGGCGATGCGAAAGCTGCGGCTGGCGGCGTCGCCCTTCATGAGGAGAAGCTTGCGCTCGCGCTTCCACACCTTGACCCAGGTGTCCGAGAGCACGCTGGCCGGCAACCAGCCTTCGACGTCGGCGCCCAGGCGCACGCGCGTCCAGCTATCCTTGGTTTCGATGACGGCCACCGTCTGATTGGCGTCGACGCCGTCCAGGGCCTTCGCGCTGGCCGAGGGTGACGCCCGCAGCTTGACCGCGGCAGTGACGTAGGTCTCGGCGTAGGCCGAACGCAGGGTTCCGGCCGCCAGCAGGAATGCCAGAAGAACCGACGAGAGATTGCCCATGCCCCATGGCCGATGCATCAACAATGCCATTGCCGGCGGCTCGTGATGTCCGGCCGAGCGCATGGGGTCCCGGCGCCGCAGGCCGCGCGCATCGAAACAGACTTGACGCTCGCCTCGCGGGCCAGTGGACTACTTCCCCGGTCCGGCGTGCTGGCAGGAGGCGGGTGCGATGTGTCTGCCGAGGTAGAGAATCGCGGAGGCCAACACCGTGTCGTTGGCTCGCGCCATCGCGGATCCGGATTGGGCCGAGCGCTCGACCAGCGACGCGGTCGCCAGCAGGCGCGCGGCGAGCGGCCGCTCGCCCATGACCCGGGCGGCGGCAATGGCGAGCGCGGTGGCGGCGGCGCCGACGCCCGCCACGATGGGACCGGAATCGGCGTCTGCGGCGCGGTCGCGGCCGGGCGGCCATTCGCGGAACCCGACGCCTGCCAGGCCATCGACCAGGTAGTGTGCCTTGAAGCGATGCCACCATTGGGAGGCCAGCGCCGGATCGACCTCGCACAGAAAGCGCGTTTGCCAGGCCAGGGCCGAGCCGCGCGGCTCGCGCGCGCCGCGCGCTCGTCCCGTGAACTCGGACCAGGGCAGTCCGAGCGTCTCGTCCATCGCCTTGGCGAGCACGGTGTCGCGCCAACGCGCCAGCGGCTCCGCGGCCAGGTGGGCGCCGTGGCCGCGGTCGTAGCGTGCCAGGCTGGCGAGCGTGGCCGCTTGGTCGGCCGCCCAGCGATACCGCTTGTTCGCGTACGACGGAGCATGAAAGGTCGGCTCGCGAAGCGACCTGCGTGCCAGGGCCCTGGCGATCTTCGCGTGCAGCGCGGGATCTTGACAGGCGCCGAGGCTGTCATACGCGCCGAGCATGAGGTTACTGTGCGAGAGCCAGAGCCCCTCATCGGCGCGAGCAATGGAGAGAGATGGAGGCCGGGTCTTCTGCGACAGCTTGATGCAGCGGGCGACACAAGCAGAGGCGGCGTCTCGCAGGCTCGGGTTCGCGCGAGCCTGGGCCACGCAACCGTCTGCCAAGAAGGACAGCACGATGATACGAAAGTTTACAGGCGTCCCGTCCCAACGCCCCGTGTCGAGCAAGCGCGCCAGGGACGCGGGAAGGTCGAGAGCGCGCCAGGATCCGGCGGCAGAGGCGACTTGCTGTGCCCGCTCCGCGGCCGTCTGGTCCGTGGCTGCGCTCTGCCACGGACGCGCCAGGGCGGCAGCCGCTGCGGCGATCGCGAGACACCGTCGGGCGGGCAAGTAGGCCATCGCTGCCGACGATAGCAGAATCGGGATCGCCAGATTGCCGCCAGAAGGGGGCAAACAAGACGGCAGGTCGGTTCTCACCTGGAATCGGATACGACGGGCCACTCCGCGCTTGTCCAGGCGCTCGGCGAGAAGGACATGGCGCACTTCCAGCGTCGCCCGGGAGCGGACATGTCGAAGCTGCGCGAGGACGGCCAAGCGTCGGGGCCGTGGTCAGTGGGAAGGCCCTGCAGGCGCCGAACGAGAGGGCTTCTGATGCCATCGCGGCTGCCCTCTCCAACCCGAGTGGGATGTGGTATCCCTTCAAGACGCTTCCGGGAACGCCGTGCAGGATGGCCCCGGACTGGCCACCAGGCAGTCAGACGAACCGGAGGCGAAGACGGCATGATGACGTAGAATCATTCCACCTGTGCCCATAGCTCAATCGGATAGAGCATCGGCCTTCTAAGCCGAGGGTTGGGGGTTCGATTCCCTCTGGGCGCGCCAAATCCGGCCTCCAGGCTTCGTTCCAGCGCTTCCGGCCCGACATGGCTGGGCACGCTGGGCGCGATTCATCTGGCGACGGCACAGCTCTAGCGCGAGCGAGGCGCCGAGCCTGGTGCCGGCCACGTACGACACCGCGCTCGCGATCCGGCCGCGCAAGGTCGTCGTTGGGCTCCGCCGGACCGATGGATGCGGTGAACGCTGGCGGGCAGAAAGGCCCCATTGCCTGTAGAGAATCCTTGGAAAGAGCGACCCGCCGGCGGCCTCCTCATGCCGCACCAACGTGGCGCCCCTTGACCCATCTGGCCTGTTAAACTAGCCTGAAGCTATGAAGACTGGCGAAGCGTCTGTCGGCGCCTTCGAGGCGAAGAACAGGTTCTCCGAGTTGCTCGATCGGGTACGGCACGGAGCCGAGGTGGTCATCACCAAGCACGACCGTCCCGTGGCGAAACTCGTTCCCGCATCGGTCCCCGTGAAGGCCGAGCGGAAGAAGACGACCATGGAGCTACGCGCCCTCAGCAGGCGGTACAGCTTGAAGGGACTGTCCGTGCGTGGGTTGATCAACGAAGGGCGTCGATGAGCGTCGATGAGTTCGTGCTCGACTGCTCTGCCACGTTGCCCTGGCTGTTTGCCTCAGAAGCGACGGCGGCGACCGATCGGCTACTGGTCGCTCTTGCCGATGGAGCCAGAGCGTGGGTACCCGCTCTCTGGCATCTCGAGCTGGGCAATGTCCTTCTCGGTGCCGAACGGCGGGGCCGCGTGGACAAGGCAGGAATCGAGAGATTCCTCTCTGGTCTTGCCGTCTACGACATCGAGGTGGACCATGCCACCCTAGAGGTGGCGTGGACGAAGACCCTCTCCATCGGCGAGACGTTCGGTCTCACGATGTACGACGCCGCCTATCTCGAGCTCGCGCTGCGGCGGGGACTCCCCCTTGCAAGCCTCGACGAACAACTCCGAACGGCGATGAGAAAAGCAGGAGGCCGCGTCCTTCTCTGAGCAAAGCTTGGAGGCAGTCCTTCGAGAGAGCGATCCGCCGATCTTGGCGAGCCCGGCTTCATTTGCGTCTACGCGGCCGATTGCGTTCGTCTTGACCACACCGCTCGAGCGCGCCAAGCGCGATCGAGGCACCGCGCGTTGGGTAGATTCTCTCCAGTCAGGGCAATCGTGCGACCGAGCTAGGAGCCTGTTGCGCATAGCCGGAACGAGGGGGCGGAGCGCTGCGGGGCCGGATGCATGGAAGCAGCGAAACGCCGAATACTGTCGGTATTCGAGCGAGCGGCGACGCCGCAGACAGCCCCGTTCCGCCCGCCACGCGACGCTTCGAGGCTATTTGCAGCGGGCCGCTGGGCGGCGGTGCGAAGCCAACCCAAGGATCCGGGATGCAAGAATGACGTGGCCCTGACACTACGCTGACGTCGGGAATGCGCCGAGCGCGCCATGAAAGCTCCTGGCGCGCTCGACCGCGCCGGGCTTGCTGTGGTTCGCGTCGCGAGAAATGACCTTGACATGACAGAAACGTGACACAAGGCATGCGCCAATGAGGGGCATGAAGATCCTGTGCGTCTCTCCGGTCTTCCCGGAGACCTATTGGGGACAAGAGCGCGCTTTGCGCCTCATCGGCAAGCGCGCGCTCCTGCCCCCGCTCGGCCTTCTGACCGTGGCTGCCCTCCTGCCGCGGGACTGGGAAGTCCGACTCTGCGACATGAACGTGGAACCGCTCCACGACTCCGCCCTCGCCTGGGCCGACGCGATCTTCTTGTCCGGCATGCTGGTTCAGCGAGCATCGATGTTGGAGGTGGCGGCGCGGGCGCGGGCCATGGGCAAGACCGTCGTGGCCGGGGGCCCACACGCGACGGCAACGCCGGAGGCCGTCGCGCCCTACGTGGATTGCATCGTCGTGGGCGAGGCGGAAGAGGTCATCGGCCCCCTGTGCGAGGCGCTTGCGGCCGACCGGACGGCCCTACCGCCGCGCTTCGCGGCCGCGGGCAGGCCCCATCTCGAGCGGCTGCCACCGCCGCGTTACGATCTGCTGGACGTCGACGCCTACCACGCCATCGGAGTGCAGTGGGGGCGCGGCTGCCCGTTCAATTGCGAGTTCTGCGACATCGTCGAGCTCTTCGGCCGGCGGCCACGCACCAAGGAGCCGGAGCAGTTCTGCCGCGAGCTCGACGCCGTGCTCGCAACCGGATTTCGCGGTTCGCTCTTCGTGGTGGACGACAACTTCGTCGGCAATCGCAAACAGACCCTCGCGCTGCTGGCGCCGCTCGCCGCGTGGATGCGGAAGCACGACTTCCCTTTCCAGATCTTCACCGAAGCCAGCATCAATCTGGCTGGCTGCGAGGATCTCATCGCCGGCATGGTCGCGGCCGGTTTCGATTGCGTGTTCGTCGGCATCGAGACGCCTTCGCCGGCGGCCCTGCGCGAGGCCCACAAGTTGCAGAACCTGGCGGTGGATCTCGACCAAGCCGTCGAGAAGCTGATTCGCTCTGGCCTGGAGGTCATGGCCGGTTTCATCGTGGGTTTCGACGCCGACGACGCCGCGGCGCTCGAGCGGCAGCGCGACTGGGTCCTGCGCTCTCCCATTCCGCAGGCCATGATTGGGGTCTTGACTGCGCTCCCGGGAACGCAGCTCGAAAGGCGGCTGGCGCGAGAGGGCCGGCTCCTCGGGCGCTCGAGCGGCGACACCTTCGGACGCCCCAACTTCAGGACGAAGTTGCCCGAGGCCACCCTGCTTGCCGCCTACCGCGCCGCGCTCGCGCAGATCTACCAGCCTCGGGAGTACTTCGCCCGCTGCCAGCGCGCCCTGGATCTGCGTCCGAGCCCGGATGCGCGTTTCCGCCTGCCCTGGACCCGCGCCCTTCGCTGCCTGCTCGGTTCGCTCTGGCGCCAGGGTGTGACGGGAGGATACCGTGGCGCCTACTGGCGCTTCCTCGGCAGGGTTCTTCTACGCACACCAAAGCGCATCGCGCGCGCCCTGTCCATGGCCATCGCTGGCGAGCATATGATTCGCTACACCCGCGAATGCGTCCTCCCCCGCCTGGCCAGCGCCATCGCGGAAGTGCAACAAGCGGATCCACCTCGCAAGATCAAGCGGGCCCACGCTCATGGCGTTCGGCACTTCGTGCCCGAGCCTGACGCCGTGGATGGCCGCATGGCCGCAGTCTGACGCCCACATGGGCAACAAGGCCAATCCCAGCCCAGCAGGAGCATCCATGAGCGCCCCAAAGACTCTCCGACGGCTCTATCTCATAAACCCCTGCAACTCGCTCGTCACCATCGTCAGCACCGAGGGCAGCCGCTGGAATCGTTACCGCGTCTGGAAGCCGCTCGGGCTGATGGTGCTGGCCGGCATGACTCCGGCCGAGTGGGAGGTCATCATCCTGGACGAGAACCTCCAGGTGCCGGACTACGCGACCATGCCGCGTCCCGATCTGGTCGGCATCACCGCTTTCACATCGCAGGCCAACCGTGCCTACGAAGTGGCGGCACAGTTTCGCAGCCGTGGCGTGCCGGTCGTCATGGGGGGGATTCACGCCACCGTTTGCGCCGAGGAGGCCACGAGCAGAGTCGATGCCGTCGTGACCGGCGAGGCCGAAGGGGTCTGGGCGCGGGTATTGCGGGACTTCCAGGATGGCTGTCTGAAGCGCCGTTACGACGGCGGACAGGCCGACATGCGTGCGGTCCCGATTGCTCGCCACGACATGCTGTCCGCCGGCTATGCGTTCGGCTCCATTCAGACCACGCGCGGGTGCCCGCTCAACTGCAGCTTCTGCAGCGTCACGGCCATCAACGGCGTCCACTACCGTCAGCGCCCCATCGCCGACGTGGTGCGAGAGTTCCGCTGCATCCCCGAGAAGCGCGTGCTGATCGTCGACGACAATCTTATCGGCACGCGCCAAGAACACATCGTGCGTGCCCGCGATCTCTTTCGCGCCTTGGCGGATGCCAAACTTGGCAAGGAATGGATCGGCCAGGTGACCATCAACTTCGGCGACGACGACGAGCTGATGGAGTTGGCGGTCCAATCAGGGTGCAAAGGCGTGTTCATCGGATTCGAATCCACGACCCCGGAAGGTCTGGGCGAGGTCGGCAAGAGGTTCAACCTGCTGCATGGCAGAGACATACGCGCGTCCGTACGGCGCATCCAGCGACACGGCATCATGGTGGTGGGCTCCTTCATCCTCGGACTGGACGTCGACCGGCCCGGCGTGGGGATGCGGATCGCCGAGATGGCTATCCGCTACGGCGTGGACCACCTCAACGCCCTGTTTCTGACACCGCTGCCGGGAACGCGGCTGTGGGAACAGATGAGGAAAGCTGGCCGGCTCGACCGGGAGGAGTTTCCGGCGGACTGGAAGTACTACACCCTGACCCTGCCCGTCGCCCAATACTGCAACTTCTCTCGCGACGAGATTTCCGAAGAGATGCTGAAGTGCAACCAGCGCTTCTTCTCGACCTCGCGCATCCTGCACAGGCTTGGGCGCCATCTCCTTCACCGCCGCTCCCCCATCATGGCCCTGGTCGCGAGCCTCTCGTGCAGGAGCGCCATACCGCTGGAACGCAAGGCCTACAGAAGCTACATCCGATCGCGCAAGGTTGCGCCGCAAGCCAAAAGCTCGGCGGCGTAGCGTCTCTGGAAGTATCGCCACACCCCTTTCCTGCGAACCGCGACGAAGCCTTGCTGCTCTGGATCGACCCGGGGGTCTGCGACGCATACCCCCTTGCATTGGGTGCTTGCGCTTCGTCTGTCCGGCGCGGACACTTGACTGCATGGACAACCCATCCGAATCGCCAAAGGTGCCAGGCGGGGCGAGGTTCTTCGACAGCAAAAGGCACGATCTCGGGTGGGCGACACGGGTTTCCCAGCGCAAACCGTCGCTGGGTGGCTTGACCGTCCTCGACGTGACCACCAGCGAGCCCGCGCTGGCGAGCTCCCTGTTGATGCTCGACAAGGGACGACTGCTCGTCAAGAGCAGGGACGCCGCAGGCGGCGGCTGGGACTTCATGTGGGCGTCCGGGTACGCCAATGGCCGCGACATCCGCATTCAAGGCGTGCTGGTGCACGTCTTCGGCGCCAGGTCGGTCTAACGCTAGTCGCATTCCCACCCCACGGGCGGTCGCGCCCGCGCACGAGGCGCGCACACGCTGTCGGGATTGCGACGGAAGGATGAGGCGACTCGGAGAGTGCGCGCACCATACCAACGGCATGAAGAGTGCAGTTGCCTCATCTCCTCGCACGCCAGCGTCGGCACAGAACCCCGGTGGCATGCGGTCCGGGGCGGCCCCTTTCACTCGTCACTCGAGGAGAGCCGAGCTTCGATCGCAACGAGCCTGCTCTTGGCGCGCCGGAGTCTGGCAAAAGCGTCTTCGACTACGATGCTTATCCCGATCTTCTCGGCGCGAAGCGCGACGCGAATCTCGCCGAGTGCCTTGTCGAGCTCCCTCTCGGCTTCCGACAGCTCTTGTCGTGCCAACGAGAGGATGGGGAGCAAATCGTCCTTCTCCACCGATGCAGGCTACCACGCCATGCCTCATGCGTCTCGTCCGTCTGAGTCAAGCTGCGTGTGGTTGCCTCGATCAAGGCTCGCAGACGATCGCTACGCATTCACCAGGACACCCTGGCGTACGCGGCCCTGCTCGATGCCGGGCAACACGTGATCCACGAGCTTGCGGAGGGGAGAAGTGCGTGGCTGCACATCGTGCAGGGCCAGGCAAACCTCGGCGACCTTCTGCTATCGGTTGGCGATGGCGCCGGAATCACCGCCCAGCGTGCGGTCTCCTTCACCGCCGGGGAGGAGTCCGAGATCCTGCTGGTCGACCTGGGCGAGGCACGGGCTAACCGGGCACGAAACGATAGCCGCTACCGCGCACCGTGAGCAGGTGGCGCGGCTGATCGGGATCGACCTCCAGCTTGGTTCGTAGCTGGGCGAGGAAATTGTCGACCGTGCGCGCCGGACCTGCCTGCCGCAGTCCCCACACTTCACGCAGGAGCTGTTCGCGCGAGTAGACGCGAAGGGGACTCACGCAGAAGAAGCGAAGCAGCTCGAACTCGAGGTGCGTCAACCGCACCGGCTTGCCTGCCCGGGTCACGGTGCGGGTGTCCAGATTCACGACGATCTCGCCAAAGCGCAAGATCGGTCCGGAATCCACCACGGGATCTTCCCGGGAAGTGCTGCGCGATTCGGTCGCCGTCTCGCCGACTTTGCTCGCCGCTCGCGATCGCCGGAGTACCGCGTCGACCCGCGCCAGAAGTTCGGCCACCGCAAACGGCTTGGTCACGTAGTCGTCGGCGCCGAGACGAAGCGCCGCCACCTTGTCGTACTCGTTCTGGCGCGCGGAAAGCACGATGACTGGTGCGTGGATGTCGGCCACGCGCATTTGTTCGAGCACCCACAGGCCACTTTGCTCCGGCAGGGTGATGTCGAGCAGCACGAGATCGGGCGCGTCGCTGGTGATGCGCCGCCATGCCGTTTCCCCATCGCTCACGACGAAGGTTCGGTAGCCTTCCAGTCTGAGGTTCAGGGCCAGCCCTTCGGCGATGGCGGCATCGTCTTCGACGATGGCCACCAGGGTGCCCGGCGCGTCGTCGTTCATGCGGTCACCAAATGACGAGGAAGAACGATGCAGAAACGGGCGCCGCGGCCGCCGTCGGACCTGACGTCGACCTTGCCCCGATGAGCCTCGACGATGGCGCGCACGAGGGCCAGTCCGAGCCCGGAACCTGCGCTACTTCGGAGCTCGGCGGACGAGCCTCGGTGGAACTGCTCGAAGATCGCCTCCTGCTCGCGTCGCGGGATGCCGACGCCGTTGTCGGTCACCACGATACTGATGTGCTTCGCTTCCGCACTCGCCACAATCCCGATTTGCTTGCCCTCCGGTGGCGTGTATTTCCATGCGTTGGCGAGCAGATTGCCCACGGCTTGCGCCAGGGCGGCGCGGTCGCCAAATACCGTCAGATCCGGCTCCAGCGCAACCTGCACCTCAACCTGGGCACCGACCTTGACCGCGGCAAAGGCCGCCAGCGCGTCCGCCACGACGTCGTCTACCTTCACCACGCGATGATCGAAGACCGCGTGTCGATGCTCGATCTTCGAAAGCTCGATGAGCTTGCCCACCAGTCCGTCGAGACGGCCCAGCTCTTGATCGATCACGGTCAGACAGCGTCGCCGTTCCTCGGGATCTTGGATGCGCTCGCTGCGCAGCGTCTCGATGAACATGCGAATCGAGGTGAGCGGAGTGCGCAACTCGTGCGAAACCAAGGACAGAAACTCGTTCTGCACGGCCGCCAGGCTGGCGCCGCGGGTGACGAAGATGCTGCCGATGACGTAGCCGGTGAGCGCCATGGCGCAGAAGGAGAGCACCAGGATGCCGCCGATCACGGCCACGGACTTCGAGCCGCCGATGGCCAGCAAGACGATGCCGATGACCGTCATCAAGACGGTCGGGATCATCGCCGTCACCATGAAGATGAGGCGAGCACGGCTGAGAAACCTGGTCGTAGGGGTACGAAGGCGCAAACAGCCCCTATTGTGGCAGATGCTCGCGGTCCGGTCGACGTCCGATTCCGGCGCCCTGCGCTTGCCCGGTCGGACCGCATGCGCATCGCTATCGGTCGTGCAAGTACGGACGCCCGAGCCGGCGGGACGCGTGCCGCAGCTTGACCAAGGCGTTGGCCTCGATCTGGCGAATGCGCTCGCGGGTCAGGCCGAAGCACCGACCGAGTTGTTCCAAGGTATGCTCTTCTTTCTGCCTGATGCCGAAGCGGAGGCGCAACACCTTCGCCTCGCGCGGGGTGAGCGTGGCCAAGAGCTGGTCGGTTTGGGCGGCAAGCTCGTTCGCCGCGGCCACGTCGGCCGCCGACACGATGCTCTCGTCCTTGATCGCGTCGCCCACGCGCGCATCCCCATCAGCGCCCACCGGCGTCTCCAGCGAGATGGGCGACCTGACGGTGTCGAGAAGCTGGTGGAGCTTCTCGGCCGGCATGCGCAGCTCGGCGGCGAGTTCCTCGGTGGTGGCCTCGCGGCCATGCTTGTGGAGCAAGCGAGCCCGCACCTGCCGGAGCTTGCCCATCACCTCGCTCACGTGGACCGGAAGTCGTATGACGCGGGACTGATCGGCGACCGCGCGTGCGATGGCCTGCCGGATCCACCAGGTGGCATAGGTTGCGAACTTGAAGCCGCGACGGTAGTCGAACTTGTCGACCGCCTTCATGAGCCCGATGTTCCCTTCCTGGATGAGGTCCGGGAAGTCGAGTCCCTTGTGTACGTGGCGCCGGGCGATGGAGACGACGAGGCGCAGGTTTGCCTGGACCATCTCGTGCTTGGCCTGGGCCGCCAGGCTCTCGCCGGTTTCGATCTCCGCGACGGTTCGGCGCAATGCCCGCTCCGTCTGTCCGGCCGCGGCGAGCGCGCGCCGGGCATCGGAGTTGGATCGATTGGCGCGCACATGGCGCCCGGAGATCTCGGCCCGGCGCCGCTCCACATCGACGCCGCCAAGAAGGCGTTTCAGGCGCGCGACAATGGCATCCACGTGTTCCTGGCAGATACGCATCTGCCACAAGCAATCGACGATCTCGCCTCTGATGCCACAGGCCGAGGTGTGCGCCCGGCTGTGCGTCCGCGCGCGCCCGCCGTTCTTGGCCGCGCGATTCCGCAGCAGGCCGCGCAACCGGAGTACCCGATCGATCCTCTTGCGCAAAGGGCTTTCGGGGCCAAGCTGGTCGAACTGCCAAGCGCCATCGTGGTCTCCCTCGAACACGTCGCCGAGCTTCACGTCCGCTTTCTGCAATTGCGCGAACAGGACTGCTATCGACTCGATGGCAACGTCCGTCTCGAGCGCCGCTTGCCACACCCGTCGCTGGGCATTCTCGATGCGCTTCGCCAGTGCCACTTCGGTTTCGCGCGTGAGCAGCGGCACGAGCCATGTGTTGCGCATGTAGACGTGAACCAGATCGCCCACCCCATCGTCGCCCTCTTCGGCCTCGGCCTCATCGGCTGGCGCCATGAGGCCAGCCGGGCCCGCTTGCTCCGCCTCTCCCGCGGCGGAGCCTTCCCGCTCCGCGGCCGCATGCGACGTCGGACGCGGGATCCCTTCTCTCGGAAGAGAGGTCAAACTCCACGTCCTAGACGGGGTGTTGCCATCGCCAGTTACCCTTCTACCCCAAATCGCACCGCTCCGCCCGCGGATTCGCGGTGGCCTTCCCGGCGAGCGCAACGAAGCCCGCGTCGCCGCGCAGCCGCCCCTCCTCGGATTCCGACGGCGCAAGACCACGCTTGTGTTCGACCGGACTCGGTGGGATGGCATAGGTCATGAAACGCGTGCGCCGCACTTTCCGCTCCCTCTTCGCCATCCTCGCTATGGCCTCCGCCTGCTCGTGCGCGGCATCGCCGCCTTCTGGTGGTGGCGCCGGCGGCGCGAGCCCCACCGGAGGCGCCGCGGGGGCAAGCGGGGCGGTAGACTCGGGCAGAACGTCGGACGTGGCGGGAGCGTCCGGGGCGGGCGGAGCCTTGGCCGTGGACGCCTCGACCGGCGAGGCCGGCGCGCCCCACCCGGGCCAGTGGCGGATCATGCTCCTCGGCGATTCGCTCACGGGCACCACCTGCTACCCGAAGCTCCTAGCGCAGAAGCTCGTCGAAAGCGGCCACGCCAATTTCGCCTTCATCGGCAGCGTGCTCAACAACCAGAGCTGCGGGGGCGCGCCCAACGTGCAGACCGAGGGCCACGGCTACTACCTCGTGACCTATCTGACCACGGACAGCCCGCCCGCGTACGGCAAGGGCAAGCTCGACGAGCTTCTGACCTGGGCCGCCGAAAAGCCCGAAGTCGTGCTCATGCAATACGGCACCAACGACGTCTGGAACGGCATCGCGACGTCCACGATCCTCGACGCCTACGGCGTCGTGCTCGGTGCCTTTCGCCAACAGAACCCGAGCGTGATCTTCTTCGTCGCGCAGATCCCGCCTCTCAACCCCGCCGGCTGCTCCGGCTGCGAAAGCAACGTCGAGACGCTCAACGCCGCCATCCCCGGGTGGGCCGCGACCGAGGACACCAGCGCATCGCCGGTTCACGTCGTGGACATCTGGTCGTCGTTGCAGCCGGCATCGGGATACGTCCCCAAGTCCTCCGACACCGCCGACGGCTGCCACCCCACCTTGGCCGGCTCGCAGAAGATGGCCGACAAGTGGTACGAAGCGTTGCTCGCCACGGGCATACCGTAGACTCCTGCCGTGCGCCCCACGGCGAAACCGCCGTCCTTCGCCACGAGGCCGTCCAAGTGCCTGGGGCCGGCGCCTTCGTCGAGATCCTCGAGGGCGAACTCGGCGCGGGTGCGGAGTGCCGAGTGCAGCGTGCCGAGGAGGGTCACGAGCGGGGCGAGCATGGCTGGAGGATGCACGATGGCGCGTGTTGCCCGCCATGCCTATGAATTCGCGCCGCCACCGACCGAAGACGAAGATCCCGGACGCAGATCTGGCGACGGGAAAGGGCTCCCTGCCTGACCGGCCCACTGTCTTCTTGGACACCGCGCCGTCGGGGGAATCATCGCCGGGCACTACGGGAAAAAGCTGCGGCAATTGCTGTAGCTGTCAAGAAGTCGAACGTCAGAATGCCCGTCCTCAACGCACGCAACGAACACGGTAAGCAATGGACAGGTCATAGACGCTCGTGAAGCCGGAGAAGAAGTCGACGTACCACGCGTACAACGACGAGCCGGCCAATGGCGACGACGACCAGAACCAAGTTGACGGCGTCGAGGGAAATGCCGTTGTGTCGATCGACGGAGCCGAGCGCGACTCGTCCACGATGGTCTGAAGCTCCTTGGCCGTTGGGAGACGCCAGCCGGTACCTGGCAAGGGCAAGCCCGCACAGTAGGTCTTGGCGTTGGCCCAGGTGTACGTCGTCGACGGGACCGCCTGTTGCCAGGTCAGCTTGGTCCTTGTGTCATAGACGGTTCCGTTCGCGATCGTGTACCGCCCGGCGGGCGCATCGGCACGGGCGAGCAACGTCAGACCGGCGAGCACAGAGACAGCGGCCATAGAGAGGGGAAGGCGAGCATTCATTCCGGCACCTCCGGCTTCGTTTCAGTATCCTGGGACCGCTCGAAGACATAGGTCAGACGCCGCCGCTTGACGTTGCCGCAAGCCTTGCCCAGCTTGAGCATCAGCTTCAAGTCCTGGATGAGATCGCACAGCAGCGGGATCTGTCGCGCGCGCTCCGCGCGCCGGTTCGAGCGCGCGATGAGCATGACCAAGTCCAAGGTGATCTCGCGCAGGCGGCTGCCGAGGGTGTGCTTGAGTCCCTTAGCGAAGCGCTGCACGACCGCGTCCACACGGATGACGACGTCCATGGCGACCTTGTAGATCGGCAATGCTTCGTAGTAGCTCGACATGCTGCTGCTTTCTACTGGTCAAACGGTCAAAATGCCCGTCCTCAACGCACACAACGCACGTCGTTGGGAATGAACTCGTCGGCGTACCCGGCGAGGCCGCCGGCTATGACAGAGACGTACCACGCGCGGGACGGTAACGACGAGCCGGCCAACGGCGACGAAGACCAGAACTCAGTTGACGGCGTCCCAGGGAAATACGTCGTGTCGATGGCCGGGTTGCTCCGCCCGAGGTCCACCAGGGAGACCAGCTCGATTCGCGTGGGCAGGCGCCAGTCGCCGTGTCCGGCGAGAGTCAGCGTCGGGCAATAGGCCTTCGCCCCTTCCCAGTCGTAGGTGCCCGGGGCCACGGCTTGCTGCCACATCAGCCCGGTGACGTTGTCGGTGACCGTGCCGTCCCCGTTGTCCGTGTAGCTGGCGAGGTTGGGCGCGCCCGCGGTCACGTCCTCCTGACTGTTGGGCATGGGCCACTCGGCCCAGGTTGGATCCAGGCACTCGGCGGGCGGGAGGCGCTCGCACACCAGCCCGCTCGCACAGGCGGAGGTGTTGGCGGCAGTGCAGCCGTTGGCACCCACGGCGCAGGTCTCAAGGGTAGTGCCGGACAGACAGCTCGTACCGAGGGTACACGCGTTCGTGCAGCACGCGGCCGCCCCCGCGGGTCCGTAGCACGCCCCGTTGGTACAGGTGGTGACAGAAGACTGATAGAAACAGCCCTCCGCGTCTTGGGCACAATCCGCGAGCACCGTCGCGCTCGAGCAGGTGCCCCCCACCGACGTGCAGACAGGATCGACATTGCACGTGCACTGCGCGGTTCCGGCCGGCCCGGTGCAAGTCTGGTGCGCCCCACAGTCCACGGCCGCGCCCCACTGTCCACTCGCACAGGTTCGCACGCCATTGCCCGAGCACTCGGTTGTGCCCTCTTGGCAGACCGCCGTGGTTCCACCCGTGCCCACGGCGCCACCCGTGCCCACGACGCCCCCAGTGCCCACGGCGCCCCCGGTGCCCGTTGCGCCGCCGGTTCCGGCCGCCCCGCCGGTTGCCGGCGCCCCGCCGGTTCCAGATGCACCGCCTGTTCCGGTCGCGCCGCCGGTTCCAGGCGCACCGCCGGTGCCACCCGTCCCGCCGGTCCCCACGATGCCACCGGCGCCGCCTGTGCCGCCGTCCGCGACGATCGGCACATCCGCGCCCGAGTCAACGGGCGGGCGCACCGGGCCGTCTCCGCCGCCAGCGCCGCCCGTTCCCCACGGCAAGTCGGGACCCCCGACCTCGCCGCCACCTATGGGCACATCCGCCACGCCGTCCGCAGTCGAGTCGAGCGCGCCGTCGATCCTGAACCCGCCGGCCTCCCCGCGCAGGACGTCCGGTCCGTCGATGCCCGGCCCATGCGGCCGCGGCCCCGCCGCCTCGCCGGGACTTCCCGACTCGACCACACCCGCCTCGCTTGCCACGGCCGGCACGTCGGCACCGCCATCGGTCGGCCGCCGGCAGAAGTTGCCTTCTCCTGCAACGAACGTGCACGCGTAGCCGCTGGGGCAGGAATTCGCCTTGGCGGGATCGCAAGGGATCTTGGGAATGTCCAGGCTCTTGAAGCACCCTGCCGATAAGGCCACCACCGCGACGAGCAAGAACGCTCGGCCGGCGCTTCGCGCCCGCATCAGAACGCCCCCCCGAGCACCGCCGCGGCGCCGCCCGCGACCGGAACCGGGGCCACGGACACCCGCCCGGCCCGCCAGCCCAAATAGTAGAGAACCGCGCCCCCGGCCAGACAAGCCGCGCCGGCGGCGTAGCCCACGATGGCCAGCGTCTTGGACGTCTTGGACGAATCGTCGGTCCCGGGATCGTATTCGCCCTGCAAGTCGTCGATCATGCCGTTGTACTTCAGGTTCATGGCCAGCCCGCCGACGAGCGCGGCCGCGCCGATTGCCAGGGTGGTGATCCCGGCGACACGCAGGCCCGAGCCGGGCGAGCCCGGCGCCTGGCTCGGAGACGGCACGGCCCCCACGGACGCGGCCGGTTCGAGCTTGGCCGACGGAGACTCCGGGAACGGCGCGGCCGCCACCGGAGCCGGCGCCGGACGGGTCGGCTCGGGGGAAAGCGCCGCCGCCGGCCGCGGGGGCTCGGGCACGGGCGCCGCCGGTCGCGCCGGCTCCTCTTTCTTGCCAAGCAAGGCCTGGCAATCGGCGATGTGCTTCTCCGCGTCCGCCTTCTCCTCGGCCGTCGCGCGGGTCGCCTTGCGCAGGTACTCGCGGAAGCGACCGATCGCGTCCTCGTAGCGGCTGTTCTGCTCGTAGCAGCGGCCCTGGTTGTAGATGTAGGTCGGATCCTCGGTGTCGATGAAGAGATCCGCGAGGATCGCCACGCCCTTGGCCGGGTCGCCGGTCATGCAAGCCTTCTTGGCCGCCCGCTCTTTGGCGTCGATGCGGGCGGCCCCGGCGTGACCGGGCAGCAGCACGGCGACCAAGGCGATCAAGGGAAGGCAGGCACCCAGCCTGCCGATGCTTGCGCGCGATCCGATCGGCGGCATGGGGGGATCATCGGGCACCACCCGATCTCGCGCAAGACCTTCGTTTCGAAGAACCCCGTCCGCGTAGTCGAGCTTCCGTTGCAGCCGGTCGTCGATCGCGGAGGCGATCCTCACGATGAGGGACTGCGGCGTCGCGGACGACATCGCCGGGCACCCTGCTCTCTCCGGCCTGCCTCTCCAAACTCCATATCCCCCGGGTTCATGCGAGAAGCGGCGCGAGTTGCGGTAGGGACGGCCCTCACGGGCCGCCCCCCGCACAGATCCGGACAGGCGGCATTACCGCATCCGGCTCCTGCCTTGG
>JAFGPX010000209.1 GCA_016935975.1 Deltaproteobacteria bacterium | reverse complement strand
TCGACCGTGATCTGCTCGCCGACGAAGGCGCGCGTCTTGCTCGGCAGCACGCGCAGGAAATTGCGCTGGCCGCCGGGGCGGGCGGGCGCGCCCGCGGGCGGCTCGAAATCCTGATCGAGGTCGAAGTCGGGAAACAGCGAGCTGGGATCCGGAAAGCCGGGAAAGCCGCGTGGCGTGCGCCGACGCGGCCGAGGCTGCGGCGCCTGACCGGCCTCGACCACGGTGACGTTCACCTTGTCCGTGCGTAGCTCGCGGCCCGCGACGCGCACGCTGGCCGGGCCGATGACGAGCTTGCCTTTCTGCAACGGGACGAGCTGGTAGTGCCAGGTGTAGTTCTGGCGCATGAGACTGCCGCCGCCGCCCATCTGGATCTGCGTGGACTGGCTCGGTTGTTCGGACACGACGCGGAAGCCGCGGAAGTCGGGCGGCCGGTAGTTCTCCATGCGCAGGTTTTCGGTCGACAGCGCGATCTCGAACGGGAAGCTCTCGCCGACACCGACCGGGTTGCGGCCCAGACGAGCGGTGAACGAGGAGCCTTGCCCGTGCGCCGTCGCGGCGAGGAGCAACGTGCTGGCGGCGGAGAAGAAAGCGAGGGCGCGCATCTCAGGTTGCTGGTCCCCTCGCCCCGCGTCGGCGCGGGCAGAGGGCTAGTGTGAGGGGAGGCGCAGGCCCCTTGCCCGCCGCCCGAGGCGCGGCGACCTCTCCCCGCTGCGCGGGGCGGGGTGGGAAAGGGCGTCGAGCCTTGCCTTGGTTCATGGTCCAATTCCTTCGCGGATCCGTCGTCTACCAGTCTTTGAGCGGCGGTGCACGGCGGATGGCGCGCAGGCGGGCACGCATCTTCTCCAGATCCTTCGGGCTGCGCTCCAGGTTGTCGAGCACGGCGTCGATCTCGCGCATGTCCGGCGTTTTCTCTTCGGCGCGGTCCTGCTGCTGCTGCTCCTGCTGCTGCTGCTCCTGTTGCTGCTGCTGCTGCTGCTGCTGCTGCTGCTCTCGCTGCTGCTCGTTCTGCTGCTGCTTCTCGTCCTGCTTCTTGTCTTGGTCCTGCTTGTCCTGGTCCTTCTCGTCCTGCTTCTTGTCTTGGTCCTGCTTGTCCTGGTTCTCGTCTTGCTGCTTGTCCTGGTCCTTCTCGTCTTGCTTCTCGTCCTCTTTCTTCTTCTTTTCGTCCTCTTCTTTCTTCCTCTGCAGGGCCAGCTCCAGGTTCCACTTGGCGCGCTCGTTGGCGGGATCCAGCGCGAGCGCGTGCCGGTAGGCGGCGATGGCGTCCTCGAACTTGTCGTTCTTGAAGTAGCTGTTGCCCAGATTGTAGAAAGCCGACGGTCTTAGGCCGGGCGCCGCGGACTGCGTGGCGCGCAGAAACTCTGCGGAGGCCTCCTCGAAGCGCGACAGCGCATAGAGGGCGTTGCCGCGGTTGAAGTGCGCGGCGGGATCGTTCGGCGCTTCGGCGACGGCCTTGTCGTAGGCGGCGAGCGCCTCCTCGGCCTTGCCGGCCCGCAGGCTGGCGTTGCCGCTTTCGGCCGCGCGGTTGTTGCGTTCGAGCGGGCTCCAGGCCCCGAGGAACGGCAGCAGCGCGGCGAGCACGAGGGCGGCCATGCCCTGCGCGCCCCGGCGCCGTCGCTCGCCCAGGCAGGCCTCGACCAGAAGAAGCAAGAGCGCCGGGACGAGCAGAAACGCGAAGACCTCGTCGTACTGCCTGACCAGGCGGGCCTCGCTCTCGGCGCGCTTGAGCCCGGCCAGCGCGGCCGAGATGGCTTCGACGCCGAAGTTCTGCGCATCGGCGCGCAGATAGCCACCGCCGGTCTTGGCCGCGATCTTGGACAACAGATCCTCGCCCAGTCGCGACGTCACGTACTTGCCGTCCTTGTCCTTGATGTAGCCGGCCGCCTGACCGCTCTCGCCGAGGTCGGGCACGAGGTCGCCCGAGCGCGAGCCGATGCCGATGGCGAAGACCTTGATGGCCAGCTTGGCGGCCTCGTCGGCGGCGTCGAGCGGCTGGCTCTCGGTCTCCTCGCCGTCGGTGAGCAACAGAATGACCTGGTCGCGCGTCTCGCCGCCCTTGGCGCGCAGGCGCGACAGCATCTCGATCCCCGCCGTGAGCGCCCGGCCGATGGCGGTGCCGCCCACGGGCAAATCGGCGGGCCCGAGATCGCGCCAGAAGAGCTTGACGGCGTCGTAGTCCGTGGTCGGCGGATAGGTCAGGGTCTCGCCCGCGAAAGCCACCAGGCCCACGCGGTCGCCCGAGAGTTGATCCATCAGACGCTCCAGCTCGCGCTTGGCGCGCTCCAGCCGCGAGGGATAGATGTCCTTGGCCAGCATCGACTTGGAGAAGTCGAGCGCCACGACCAGATCGAGACCGCGTTGCTTCTCCAGGCGCGCGCGCCCACTGGACTGCGGCCTCGCCAGCGCCAAGGCCACAAGCCCGATGGCCAGACACACCATGGTCGCGCGCGCCACCTTGCGCGGCACCGAGGTGACCGCGGCCATGCGGGCGATGAGCGAGGGATTGCCCAGACGGGCCAGGGCGCGGCGCCGCAGCACGAAGGCGATCGAGTAGGCCAGGACCGCCGCGGGCACGAGCAGGAGCAGCCAGAGGAGTTGGGGATGCGCCAGTCTCACGGCAGCCTCCGCCAGCGGCCGAGCCGTAAGAGGGTTTCGAGGAGCAGCGCCGCGAAGGCCGGCCACAGGAAAGAGGGGAAGAGCTCGGCCCAAAGCACGCTGCGATCCTTGATGCGCGACTTCTCCAGATCCTCGAGGATGCTCTGGAAACGCTTGACCAGGGCGGCCGTGTCCGTCGCGAGATAGGGCGCGCCGCCGGTCATCGAAGCGATCTCTTCGAGCAGCTTGGGATTGACCGGGTAGCGCGCGCCGCCGCGGTCGTCCTCCTCGGCGGCGCTGCCGCGCGCGCCGGCCAGGATGGTGTAGATCTTCACGCCCAGCTTCTGCGCGAAGGTGGCGGCCTGGATGGGGGAGATGTTGCCCGCGTTGTTGTCGCCGTCGGTGAGCAGGATGACGACTTTCGAGCGAGCGTCCGACTTGCGCAGTCGGGCCAGCGCCACGCCCAGGCCGTTGCCGATGGCCGTGCCGCGACCGTCGACGATCCCGGAACGCAGCTCGGCCACCATGCGCAGCAGGGTGCCGTGGTCGAGGGTCAAGGGCGCGTAGGTGTAGGCCTCGCGGCCGAAGATGACCAGGCCGATGCGGTCGCTTGGCCGCCGGCGCACGAAGTCCGCGATCACGGCCTTGGCGGCCTGCAGCCGGTTCGGGGCCAGGTCGCGCTCTTCCATCGAGCCCGACAGGTCGAGCGTGACGACGATGTCGATGCCCTCGAGATCCAGGTTGTCCTCCCGGCTCGAGGTCTGTGGCCGCGCCAGGGCCAGGCCGAGCAGCGCGACGGCGAACAGGCGCAGGACGAGCGGCACGTCGCGCAGGCGGGCGACGAGGCCGGGCCGGTGACGGCCGAGCTCGCTGGCGCGCGAATGCACCAGGAAAGCCAGCCGGCTGCGGCGCGTGCCGAGCCACAGGATCAAGGTGACGCCGATGGGAACGGTCAGCAGAAACCAGGGCTGGCCGAAGCGCAAAGTGACCAGACCCCGAAAGAGCCAGACGTAGATGGCGGCGGCCGGCAGGAAGAGCAATGCCAGCAGCCGGTAAGGAATGCGTCCGTGCGCGTGCGACCGCTGCGCGGTGCGAAGGGGCCCCTCACCCCCACCCTCTCCCCGGCTGCGCCGGGGCGAGGGGGCCGGATCACCTCGCCCCGCGGAGCGGGGAGAGGTCGCCGAGCGGAGCGAGGCGGGTGAGGGGGCCGGATCACCTCG
>JAFGPX010000208.1 GCA_016935975.1 Deltaproteobacteria bacterium | reverse complement strand
TTCTGGAACGAGCTCTACGGCGACAACCACTGGCGGAGGCTCGTCACCGGCCGGCACGGCGATCGCGGCACCTTCGAGTACTTCATACGCGAGCTGGGCTACGGCCTCTACCCCTGGATCGCGCTCGTGCCTGCGGCGGTGTCCTGGGTCGCGATGCGCGCCTTCGGCAAACGCAACGGCGACAATGCCACGGTCGACAAACGCCGCGACATCCTGTGGTTCGGCGCCATTTGGTTCGTGTCGGGCTACGCCCTGGTTTCGCTGTCGATGACCAAGTTCCATCACTACATCCTGCCCGCCATGCCCGGCCTGGCCATCGCTCTCGGCTGCTTCCTGGACGACGTCTTGGGGGAGAAGCGCGGCCGTCTCGCCCTGCTGGCGGTGCTCGTCGGCCTGCCCCTCTTGGCTCTGGTCGCCTACGACCTGACCTCGGCGCAGAAGAGCGCCCAGCGTTTTCTCTGGCTCTTCACCTACGATTATGTGAACGCGCCGCAGGGCCGGCCGTGGCCGCCCGACATGGACTACGTGCGCGTCATCTGGGTATTCGCCGGCTTGTTCGCCGTGGCAACCACCTTGCTGGTCTGGCAGCGCCTGCGCGCCTGGGCCACCCTGGCCACCTTCGCCGTGGCCGTGGCTTTCACCTACTTCCTGCTCGACGTCTACATGCGCCAAGCGGCGGCCCACTGGTCACAGAAGCCGCTCATCGCCCAGTACTACCGCGAGCGCGGCTCCTATGACGAGCGTCTGCTGGTCTGGCAGATGTACTGGCGGGGTGAGAACTTCTACACGCAGAACGAGATCTACGAAGGGCCGATAAGCGAGCGCACCGTCTTCCTGGGCGACAAGAACGCCGAGAATCTCAAGGACTTTCTCGCCAAGCACTCGGGCAGGCGGCATTGGTTCCTGATCGAGCGCACCCGTCTCGAAAGCCTCAAGGGCCTGCTGCCCACCGCCGCCCGGTCCACGGTGAAGATCGCCAACGACGACAACAACAAGTTCTATCTATTGACGGCGAACTTGTAGCGGTGTCGGGGGATGCCGAACGTCTGCCTCCGCGAGGCCGCGCAAGCCGTGACGGCGAATCCCCGGACAGTACGCCATCACACCTCGTCGACTTCCTTCTTGGGCCCGCCGCCGTCCTTCTTGTCCGGGCCGGGTTCAACGCCGCCAGGTCTTCCGCCCTTCATCTTTTCGAGCAGCTCGCGCAGCTCGGGGGGCATTCCGGGAACGCCGTCCAGCATCGCCCGGAGCACCTGCTCGCGCGACGGTGTGCCGGGATCCTTGCCCGTCTCCAGGATCTGCCGCAGGCGGGGTACATTCTCGTCCAGCGTGGGCAGGAAGCCGCCGAGCAATCGATGGAGCTGGCCGCCGGTGAGGGTGCCGTCGGCGATCACCATGTCGGCGTAGACGGCGATTTCGCCGTCGTCGGGATCCCAGCCGAACTTCGCGATCTTGTACTGGTAGTTGATGTGCGCGATGGCCTTGAGCATGGGCAAGATGTGGGCATGGTCGGCTGGGCAGAACATCAGCTGCGATGTCTTGACCTGGAACATGCCGTTGTCCTCGCCCAGGACGCCCATGATGTGGTAGCTGCCGTGGATGCCCTTGATGCCAAACATGATCGAGGAGTGCAGCGGATCGATGAAGAACTTGAGGCTCTGTTGCCGGAACAAATCTTGAAGTTGCTCGAAGGTGATCGACATGTGCTTCTCCCTGGTAGTTGTGAATCGGTGGTCAGGCCAGCTCGATGACCAACTGGTTCCCGTTCCTGCGCCGCCGGGCCAGGCCCTGCAGCGCCGGATCCGGATCCGGGGCGCTTTCGATGCGCACCGTCTCCGCCCCGGCCAGCTCGCCCTGGACCGCGGCCAGGCCCAGTTGCTCGATAACCCGCCCCTCGAGGATCTGTTTCATGAAGCGCGCGCCGAAATGCGGCTGCCAGCGCTCCACGAGGTGCGACTCGACCGCGGGGCTCCAATCCAGCCGCAACCCGTGCTCGCGTGTCTGCGCGGCCAGCTCGGCGAGCTGGCGTGACACGATCTCGCGCACCGCCGGGACGGTCAGGGAGCGGAAGCGGAAGAAGTGCCCGATGCGCCCGAGGAACTCCGCGCCGAAGCCTTCCTGCGCCAGGCGCGCCCTGACCTCGCGCTCCCCCGTCGGATCGCCGCTTCCGTCCTCGCCATCCCGGTGGGAGAACCCGACTTGGCGGTGACCGCTGTCGCGCCAACCGCAGTTGGTGGTCATGATGAAGAAGGCGCGCGTGAAATCCAGAGGGTTGCCGTCGGAATCGTCCACCTGGCCGGTATCGATGGCCTGCAGAATGATCTCGGTGACTTTGGGCGGCGCCTTCTCGATCTCGTCGAAGAGGATCACCGACTCGGGCCGGTCGCGCACGCGGGAAAGCAGCCCGCCCGCGCCGCGCACGTAGCCCAGGAATCCGGGCGGCGGTCCGAGCAGCCGGAAGACCGCCGGCCCGCCGTCGCGGCTGGCGCTCGAATCGGCCAGCGTGTTGCAGTCGACGCGTAGCAGCGCCGTCTTGCCGGCACCCAGGATCTCGGCCAGCGCCAGCGCCGTCTCGGTCTTGCCCACCCCCGTCGGGCCCGCGAACATGAAGACCCCGCGCGGCTTGCGCTCCCGCCGCCAGTGGGCCAGACCGGCCACGAAAGCGCGGCTTGCCGCGCGCAGCACGGCGTCCTGGCCGACGATTTTCGCGCGCAGGCGTTGGTACACGCTGTCCTCGCACAGGTTTTCGCTGCGCAGGATGCCGCGCCCCAGGGTGTCTTCCAGCGCAGCCAAAAGCGCGTCCTCGCCCAGCGCCTTGTCCGGCGGCACGCGCGTAGAGGCAAAGGCGCACGCCTCCTCGACGAGCTGGATGGAACGGTCCGGCTCCCGGCGCGTGAGAAGATGGTCGCGGGCCAGGTCGACCGCGCGCTCGAGCAAGGCGTCCGGGATCTCGAGTGAGAAGTGCTTCTCCATCGCCGGCCGGCGCGACCGCAGGATCGCGACAGTCTCGGTCCGGCTGGCCTCTTCCAGCATGATCACGGAGAAACGGCGGGCCAGGGCACCGTCGGGCTCGATGTAGTGGCGGTACTCGGAGAGCGTCGTGCATCCGATGCACGTGATCTCGCCGCGGCCAAGCTCCGCCTTCAGGCTCTCGTTCGCCTCGCTGAACGGGCCCCGGTTGTGCATTCCGCTGCTCAGAAAGCTGTGGATCTCGTCGACGAAGAGCACGATGCGTGGGTACTTCTTCAGCACCTTGACCACGCCTTGCAGGCGCTCTTCGTACTGCCCGACGATCGAAGCCCCCGCCCTTAGGAAGGTCGGAGACAGCTCGAAGACATCGAGGTCGTGCAGAACAGCGGGCAACGACGGTTCGCGCGCGACGACGCGGCGGCACAACTCGTACACCAGGACGGTTTTGCCCGTGCCGGGGTGGCCGACGATGATCGCGCTCCGCCGCTTCATCTTGATCAGGCTGCGGACCAGCGCCCCGATCTCGTGCTCGCGCGAGCCGAACCACCTGACCGGCGGGGCGGTCTCGGTGAGGGTTCGCCCGAACGGCGCCAGGGCGCGCAACGCCTCGGCGCGCTCGGGACTGCCCCGCCAGGTCCCCGCCGCCTTGCCGTCGGCGGAAGGGCCAGGCTCGATCTCGACCAGCTTCTCGACGATCTTGTCGATTTCCGCGTTCGACAGCGGGGCCAAGGCGGCCCGGCCGGCCGGCGTCTCGACCACGCGGCGAAAGAGCGCGGCGGCGGTGACTTTCTTCTCCTCGGCGGCCAGGTTGGTGAAGATGGGACGCAGCTCCGAAGTCAGCGGCACCTTGGACCGGGGCGCGCCCGCAGCCGTGGGCCGGGGCAACACGGGAGAAAGGTCGGGCAGCTTGTTGCACAGCGAGGTCTCGTGAAACAGCGCCGCCAGCAAGAGCGCGGGATCGAGGGCGACGTTCTCCGCGACAGCGGCCTTGGCCGCGTCGATGGCGCGCTGGCACTCGGGATCGAAGGACACGGCCATCGTTCAACCGTCAGTATGTCGCGTCGGCGATCACTCTTTCCTGCACCAGCATCGGCACGACGTCGTTGAGCAAGCCGTCGGCACGCGCGTCCCACGCGGGCACACCCAGGTTGCGCCCCAGGCTCGAGGGAAACCGCACGACGAGGTGCAAGATGAACGCGGTGTTCTCGTACTTGGAGTGCTCGCCGCCAAGCTGCCGCGCCCCGGCTGCGACCGCGGCCGCCACGCGCACCGATTCGTTCGAAAAGAAGACTTCCTTCATGGCAGCCGCTATTCCTCGCACGCTTTGACCGAACCAGCAACCCATGCTTGGCCAGAGGGTGTACCACGTGATTAGGGGCTGTCCCCACTGGCCGCAATGCCGTTCGGTTAGGGCGGTAAGTTCGGGATGTCCACCTCGGTGACCCGCCGGCTTCGGCGTGGCGGGTCCTGTCAGCTCGGGCTTGCTCCCCGTCGTGTGCGCAGGTCGATTCATTTCGCAGATTGCACGAAGCGATCATCTCGGAGTGCGCCTGCAGCACAGGCGGCACGCGACCTGCGCAGACGACAGGTCCCCTCCCTCACTGCCACCCGGCCTCGCCTGCGCCGGCTGGACCTCGGGGCACGGTTGGGCATCGACGGTGCAAGAGACCGGAAGACTGCCAAGACCAAGCGCAGGATGAGCATGGCTGCAGGAGATCGCCATGCAGCTGGAACAAGCCTTGGAAAGCGTTGTGGGGTTCGTCGTTCCGTCGGAATTCGGTCGCTTCCGAGAGCACGTGGACCGGGCATGGATCGAGGAGGCGTTGTGGGCGACCGGGAGCGCAGCCCCGACGCGGCGATCGGCCCGGAGCGTTGGCCGTCGTCACCTCGGGGGTTTGAGACAGCGCTCCGCTGGCCATGGTCAAGATCGGGATCTCTGCGAGCACGGGAATCGACGGCTATCCGGGCGCGTCATCCGTTGACAGGCCTGGATGCGAATGGCAATATTCGCGCCCTCTTGGCGGAGGCTTGCCTTTCGTCAGGAAAGAAGCACGCACGTGAGGAAATCCTTCGCCATATTCAGCGGAAAAGCCAATCCCGAGCTGGCCCGGGCCGTGTGCGGGTACCTGGGCCAAGAGCTGGGCAGCGCCACGGTGGAGCGCTTCGCCGATGGCGAGAGCTACGTCGAGATCAACCAGAACGTGCGCGGTGTGGTGTGCTTCGTGGTGCAGCCGACCTGCACGCCGGTCAACGACAATCTCATGGAGCTCCTGGTCATGATCGACGCGCTCAAGCGCTCGTCGGCCAAGCCCATCGTGGCGGTCATGCCCTACTTCGGCTACGCCCGGCAGGATCGCAAGACGCGGCCGCGCACCCCGATTTCGGCGCGCCTGGTCGCCGACCTGCTGACTGCGGCGGGGGTGCACCGGATCCTGGCCATGGACCTACACGCCGGCCAGATCCAGGGCTTCTTCAACATCCCGGTCGACCACATCTACGCCATGCCGGTGATGATGGAGTACCTTCGCACCAAGTTCGATGCAAACGCCGTCATCGTCTCGCCCGATGCCGGCGGCGTGGAACGAGCCCGCGCCTACTCGAAGCGCCTGGGCGCCAGCCTGGCCATCATCGACAAGCGGCGTCCGTCCCCCAACGTGGCCGAGTTGGTCAACATCATCGGCGACGTGAAGGACCGCGACGCCATCATCATCGACGACATGGTCGATACCGCGGGGACGCTGTGCGCTGCCGCCGATGGGCTGACCAGGAATGGCGCGCGCGCCGTCTACGCCTGCATCACGCATGGGCTCTTGTCCGGCCACGCCGTCACACGCATCGCGAACAGCACCATCAAAGAGCTCATCATCACCGATTCCATCCCACTGCGGCCCGATGTGAAGGCATCACCGAAGGTGCGCGCCCTCTCGGTTGCGCGCCTGCTCAGCGAGGCCGTCAAACGGATTCACGAAGGGGACTCGCTCAGTTCCCTCTTCATCTGATCGAGCGCCGAACGCAGCAAGAACAAGCAGCAAAGGCAAGAAACAAAGGACAGCCCCATGGACTTCGCCAAAGTACCCGTCGAGATTCGCCATCAATCGGGCAAAGGCCCCGCCCGCCGTGCTCGCCGGAGCGGCAAACTCCCGTGCGTTCTCTACGGCCACAAGGTGGAGCCCGTGTCGCTCGCGCTGGATCCGGTGCAACTGATACACGCCCTCGACAAAGAGCGCAAGCGCAACACGGTGTTCACGCTGCAACTCAAGGACGCGACGAAATCCGAGGACGTGACCGCCATGATCCGCGACGTGCAGATCGATCCGCTGTCGCGACAGCCCGTGCACGTGGACTTCGTCCGCGTGAGCATGGACGAAGAGGTAAAGGTCACCATCCCCCTGATTCCCACCGGTATGCCCGTCGGCGTGGTCAACGGTGGCAACCTGCACTTGAGCTACCATGCCCTGCCCATCGCGGCCAAACCCGACGCCATCCCGACCAAGCTCGAGATCGATGTGACCCATCTCGACGTCGGCGACGTCATCCACGCCGGCGACCTGCGTTTGCCCCCGGGCGTGCGCGCGATGCTCGATGCCAAGGCCGCCGTCGCCTCGGTCGTCGCGCCGCACGTGGAGAAGGTCGAGGCCGAGGCCGCGGCCGCAGCGCCGGTCGAAGGCGCAGCGCCGGCCGAAGGCGCCGCTGCGCCGGCCGCGCCGGGTGCCGGTGCCGCCGCCGCGGCGGCGGGCGCACAGGCCACGGCCGGCGGCGCACCCGCCGCGGGAGCCAAAGCCGCGCCGGCGGCGCCCGCCAAGAAGGAGGAGAAGAAAGGCAAGTAACCTTCCTCCCCCGAGGCGCGCATGTGGCTGGTCGTGGGGCTCGGCAATCCCGGCCGGCAATACGCCGGCAACCGGCACAATGCCGGCTTCATGGTCCTCGATACCCTCATCCGCCAAGCCGGCGCGAGCCCGCCCCGACAGCGCATGGGCGCGGAAATCGCCGAGGGCGGCCTGGGAAGAACGAAAGTCATCTTCTGCAAACCCATGGAGTTCATGAACGCGAGTGGTTTCGCCGTCAGCCGCGCGGGGGCCTTCTGGAAGATCCCGCTTTCGCAGACCGTGGTCGTGCACGACGACATGGACATCGAGTTCGGCCGACTGAAACTGGCCGAGGCGGGCGGCACGGGGGGACACAACGGCCTGCGTTCGATCGTCGCCGAGAGCGGCAGCGAGGATTTTTGCCGGGTGCGCTTCGGCATCGGACGGCCGCCCCCCGCCTGGGACGGTGCCGACTACGTGCTGGCGGATTTCTCACAAGAAGAGCGCCGCGCGCTTCCGGATCTGCTAGAAGTAGCGGCTTCCGCGACGCGGGCCGTCGTTGAGGACGGCGTCGTCGCGGCAATGAACCGATTCAACAGACGCAAGCAACAAGACGAAACCGGAGGCGCGACCTAGACAGCCTTCCCATTCACTCCTTGCCCCCGGGACCACCGCGGGACATAGGCCCAAAGGGAGAAAGACATGGCAGCGAGACGAGTAGGATCGTGTCGGGACATACCCGGCAGAACACGCGAATACGAAACCATCTTCATCCTCAAGCCCGACACCACCAACGACACCATCGGACAGGCCAACGCCAAGATTCGTCACGTCATCGAGACGAGCGGCGGGCGGTTGCTGAAAGTCGAGAACTGGGGCCGCCGCAAGCTGGCCTACGAGGTCAAGAAACAACTCAAGGGAATCTACGTTTTCTTCGACTACCTGGGCGGCGCCGGCTTGGTGGAGGAGGTCGAGCGCAACCTGCACCTGACCGACAGCGTGATCCGCTACTACACCGTCAAGGTGGCCGAGAACGTCGATGCGGCGACCAAGACCAGCAGCGTCACCGACGAGTCTTTCGCCAACGCCTCGGTGCCCGGTCCGGACGAGGAGGCCATCGCCACGGGCCAGGCCGGTGCGCGTCCGTTCGGCGACGAGGAAGAAGAGGGGGCCTTCGATTTCGAAGAAGCGGTCTTCGGCAAAGTCGACGAGCCCATGCGGAGAGGAGGCTAGGCCATGGCGCGCCCCGAAGAGAAGGACATCGATCTCGAACACGAATCCGGCCGCAAGAAGACCTTGCGTCGCCGCGCCTGCAAGTTCTGCACGGACGAGAACCTGGTCATCGACTACAAGAATGCCGCACTGCTTAAATACTTCATCACCGATCGCGGCAAACTGGTGCCACGCCGCTTGACCGGCAACTGCGCCAAACACCAGCGCGCCATCGCGCGCGCCATCGCGCGCGCGCGCATGATCGCGCTCATGCCCTTCGCCGTCACGGGCAAGTAGCCACAGGAAGTCGGGAGAACACCATGCGGGTCATCCTACGAGAAAACCTGGACCACCTGGGCAAGGCCGGCGAGGTCGTGAGCGTCCGCGCCGGCTACGGCCGCAACTACCTCTTGCCGAAAGGGCTGGCCGTACCGGCGACCGAGAAGGACGAAGCGCGCCTGCAACACGAGCAGCGGCAAATCGCCTCGCGCCTGGCCAAGCTGGCCAAGCAGATGCAATCCGAGGCCGAGCGCCTGTCGCAGGTATCGGTGTCGCTGGCGCGCGCGGTCGGCGAAGAAGACAAGCTCTACGGCTCGGTCACCAACCGCGACATCGCCGAGGCATTGGCCGAGCAGGGCTTCAAGGTCGACGCCAAGAAGATTCTGCTGCAAGAGCCGATCAAGTCGCTCGGCCTGACCGAGGTCCCGGTCAAGGTGGGACACGACGTCACGGCGACCATCAAGGTGTGGGTGGTCAAGAAAGACGCGTAGCTCCTCTCAGGTTTTCACCAGAGAGGACACCGAGGACACCGAGACGGACCGGAAGGAAGAAGGGCTCGGATCTCGGATCCGGAAATCGCTTTGCCCTCCGGTTTCTGTGTCCTCCGTGTTCTCTTTGGTGAACCAATGGATCCCTCGCGTTGTGCCAGGGGCCGGGATTTCAACGCGGTGACCTTTCCTTCTCTTGCCGCTGTGCTCTCTGTGTCTCTGAGGTGAGAAACCGAGTTACACTCATCGCTCATGGCCGAGCAGCCATCTCCCATCGTTGCCCTTCCCTCCGGCAGGCAGCCCCCGCACAACCTGGAGGCGGAGCGCTCGGCCCTGGGCGGCGTGCTGGTCAAGCCGACGGCCTTCGACGAGATGGCCACCGTGATCGCGGCGGACGACTTCCTGCTGCCCGCTCACCGCGAGATCTTCGAGGCCATGCTCCAACTCGACAAGCGGCGCGTGCCCATCGACGTCATCTCCCTCGGCGACGAGCTCAAGAGCCGCGGCGCGCTCGGCCGCCTGGAGAATGGCCAGGCCTATCTCATCGATCTCGCCAACTCGGTGCCCACGGCCGAAAACATCGGCCACTACGCGCGCCTCGTGCAGGAGAAGGCCACCCTGCGCCGGCTCATCGCCGCGTGCGCCGAGATCCAGTCGCGCGCCTACGGCGAGTTCGGCGACTACGAGGAGTTCCTCGACGAAGCCGAACGCCTCGTGTTCCAGGTCGCGCAAAAAAACCGCCGCGAAAACGCGCGCCCCATCGGCGAGATCATCCAGGAGGTGCTCGACGCCATCGACGCCCGCGGGCGCGAGCGCAAGGAGATCACGGGCGTGCCCACCGGCTTTCACAAGCTCGACGCGATCACGGCCGGTTTCCAGCCGGAAAACCTGGTCATCGTGGCGGCGCGGCCGGGCGTGGGCAAGACTTCGTGGGCGCTCAATGTGGCGTGCCACGCCGCCATGAACCACCAGATCCCGGTGCTGGTTTTCTCGCTGGAGATGTCCAAGGTCGACCTCATCGAGCGCCTGATCGCCGGCGAGGCCAAAATCGACTCGCACCGCATGCGCCGCGGGCTCATCGAGTACAGCGAGTGGAAAACCAAGATCTATCCGGCCGGCGACCGTATCCGGCAGGCGCCGCTCCTGATCGACGACTCGCCGGCCATGAACATCCTCGAGCTGCGCGCCAAAGCCCGCCGCTTCCGCAGTGATCCGCGCTTCTTCCCACCGCACAAGGACGGCCCACCGCCGCTGGGCCTCGTGGTCATCGACTACCTGCAGCTCGCGCAGGGCTTGGGCGGACGCAAGGACGAATCGCGCGAGCGCGAGATCGCCGAGATTTCGCGCGGCCTCAAAGCCCTGGCCAAGGAGCTGCACCTTCCCATCATCGCGGTGTCGCAGCTCAACCGAGCCGTCGAGAAACGCGACGACAAGACGCCGCAGCTGTCGGACTTGCGCGAATCGGGCGCCATCGAGCAAGATGCCGACGTCATTCTCTTCATTCACCGCGAGGAGATGTACAAGTCCGACGGCAACGGCAAGGGCAAGGCCTTGCTCAAGATCGGCAAGAATCGCACCGGCCCCATCGGCGAAGTCGACTTGACGTTCATCAAGGAGTACACGAAGTTCGAGAACTACGCGGCGGACGACGATGAGGCGCTACGGTAGCCATGCACAGAAATGACGCAGCCGAGCCGAGGCGAGGCACCAACGGACGCGAGCCGCTGCCCTTCCTCATGCCAGGCGCGCGCGTGGGGCGCTACCGTATCGAGCAGCGCCTGGGCGTCGGCGCGATGAGCGAGGTGTACCTGGCCACGGACGATTCCCTGGGCCGGCCCGCGGCCATCAAGGTCTTATCGGTCAAGTCGATGAGCAACCCGACCATCACCGAGCGCTTCCTGCGCGAGGCGCGCGCCCTGGCCCGTCTTTCCCACCCCAACCTCATCCCGGTGTTCGAGGACGGGCAGGTCGGCTCGCCGCCGCGGCCGTACTACGCCATGGAATTGCTCGAGGGCGGCGACACGCAGAAGCTCTTGGAGGAACGCGGGCCGTTGCCCAGCTCCATCGTGGCCGCCGTCGGGGCCCAGGCCGCCACCGGTCTCGGCGAGGCGGCGCGCGCCGGCATCATCCACCGCGACGTCAAACCGGCCAACCTCGGCATTTCCCGGCACGGCGTGCTCAAGGTCGCCGACTTCGGCCTGGCCAAGTCCTATGCCGCGGACAAGAGCCTCACCGCGCGTGGCATGGTGGTGGGCACGGCCGACTACATCGCGCCCGAACAGGCGCGCGGCGAAGAGCTCGACGAGCGCGCCGACGTCTACTCGCTCGGCTGCACCCTCTACCACCTGCTCACCGGCCACCCCCCCTACCGCGCGCCACAGGGCCAGGCGGTGAAGGAGTACCTCGAGGTCATGCGCATGCACCTTACGGCGCCGGTGCCCGACGTGCGCGAGGAGATGCCCGACACAGACCCCGATCTGGCCGACATCGTCAAGGCCATGATGACCAAGAATCGAGACGCACGACCGACCTTCGACGAAATCGCGCGTCGCCTGGCGCGCCTGGCCGCCAAGCTGGACGGCGAGCTGCCACGGGTGACGCGCGAGCTCTTCATGGTGTCGGCCACCACCGTCGCCGCCCCGAGCAGCATCGAGGAAATGCCCGTGCCCAGGGTTTCGGTCTGGCCGCGCGTCGCGGCCCTGGCCGTCATCGTCGCGGCGGTGATCGCGCTGACCCTCGCGCTGGGAAGGTAGCATGCGACGGGTAGCACTGATTCCCGGTGGCGCGCGCGGCATCGGGCGCGCCGTCGCACAAGCCCTGGCCGCCCGCGGCTGGGACGTGGCCCTGTGCTACCGCAGAAGCGAAGCGGACGCGAAAATCGCGGTCGCCGCGGTCGAGGCGGCCGGCGGCTCGGCGCTGGCCCTGTGCGCCGACGTCTCTGCCGCCGACGCGTGCGGCGAGCTCTACGACCAGGTGCTGGCCTGGCGCGGGCAGATCGACGCTCTCATCCACTGTGCCGGCCCCTTCCGCCGCGTCGACGTCCTGGCCGAAACGCCGGAAGGCTGGCGGTCCATGTTCGCCAACAACCTCGACAGCCTTTTCTATCTGGCGCGCTTGGTGGCGCCGGGCATGATCGAGCGGCGCTGGGGCCGCATCGTCGGCTTCGCCATGGCCAACGCCGACCGGACGACGGCGCACACCCAGCTCACGGCCCATTACCTGGCCAAAGTCGGCGTGCTGGGGCTGGTGCGCAGCCTGGCCAAGGCGCTGGCTCCGCATCGGATCACGGCCAACAGCATCAGCCCGGGCTTCATCGACTCGGGGTCAATCGATCTGGCCGAGCTCGCCCAGATGGCCAAGAGCATTCCCGCCGGAAACGTAGGCACGGTGGACGACGTGGTCAGCGCGGTGCTCTACCTGCTCTCGGACGAGGCCGGCTACGTCAACGGCACCAACATCAACGTCAGCGGCGGCTGGGGAATCTAGCTGCGGCTTGTCGGGGAATTCGGGCCGTCCAGACGGCCGGCCCGCGGGGCGCGTGAGCGAGGGCGTGAGCGAGTTCGTGGGCGGCACGCGGGAAGCATGGCGCACAGGGAGGCGGGCACCCGACTGCCACCACGACGTCCGGCTACCCACTCCGAGCCGAGGGCTGCTGGTGCGGTTGGTCAGAGGGAAACCAAGGCACTGGTCCCGGCCGTTGCAGGTCGTAGAATCGGATGGATAGTCCGGTCGTCCAATCCCATGAGCCGGAGGTGGCGTCATGAATAGACTCTTGGTGTTCGTTGTTGCTTTTTCGCTCTCGAGCGCGGTCGTCGCCCGTGCCGAGGAGGCAGCCGAGCCGCACGGACAGAAACCCGCCCAGGCCGCGCCCCCACCGGTGCAACCGCCGAGCGCCGCCCCGACGGAGGTGCCGCCAGCGCCTCCCGCCGAGCCGCCCCCGCCGCCACAGGACCAGGCACAGGCCGACGAGCAGGCGCCAGCTCCCGTGGGCCCGGGCCCGACGGCCAGTGGGCAATGGGTCTACACCAGTCAATACGGCTGGGTCTTCATGCCCTACGGCGACCAGTACGTCTATGAAGGCACCGTCTACGATCCCTATCCCTACTCCTACGTCTACTACCCGAGCTACGGCTGGCTGTGGTTGGCCTCGCCGTGGCTATGGGGATGGGGACCTTACCCCTACTTCGGCGTGTACGGACCTTGGCACTTCGGCTGGTACCATGGTCTCTATCGCAACGGCTGGGGATGGGGAGGCTATCGCGGCGGGGGTCCCCGCCGCGGATTCGTGGGGACGCGACCCGGCTACTTCGGCCGCGCTCCGGGCCATTACTTCGGTCGCGCTCCGGGCCGCGGCTACACGGGCCCGCGAGGCAACCTGTATCGCTCGAGTCCCAGCGGGAGCTACGGAGTCTACCGTGGCACGCCCAGTGGCGCCTATCGCGGCAGCCCGCGCGGATACAGCGGCAGTCTCGGTGGCAGCAGCTTCGGCGCTCGCGGTAGCTTCGGCGGCGGTTTCGTAGGCGGCAGCCGCGGCGGCAGCTTCGGTGGCAACTTCCGCGGCGGCGGCGGCTTCGGTGGCGGCTTTCGTGGTGGTGGCTTCGGCGGTGGGTCGCGCGGCGGAGGCCTAGGTGGCGGACGCCGCTGAGGGGCATGCTCCCCGGGGGCACGGCGAGGGCGGAACACAATAGATGCGGCACGAAACACGGCTTCGGGAGCAAGATTGGATGGCGCGCGGGTTCCTCATTCTGGCGACGGTCTGCGCTTCCTGCGGGACGAGAAGCGGCCTACCCAAGCGTGCGCTCGACGCCGCGGTGGAGGTCGCGCCCGCCGATGCCATCAGTGCAGGCAACGCGGCCGACCGCGATCATCGGCCGGCCGAGGACGCCGCGCCGTCGGGCCCCGACCTCAGCGTGCCTGCTGACTCTCCGCTCGATTCCGATATCCAGCCTGGTTGCACGCCCCTACCCGTTGCCATGCTCCCTGAGCCGAGCTACGCGGCCTGCCCGCCCACGGAGACGCCGCCGGAGTGCCAGGGCGGCGACGTGGGTGCCGTGGTCGCACGCAGCGCCGCCTGCGTGTATGCCTGGGGCGCGATTCCTTTCCAATGCGCGATGTGGACGGTGCCCGCCGCGGACGAGGAGATGGTCGTCCTCGAGTTGGACAAGTGCACCAACACCATCGGCACTGTCGCCGCTTCTTCCTGCGGCGACCACATCGAGGTTTCGTACATCGAGCTCGCAAGTTGCCAGACCTGTGACGGCCGGCGCTCGATCTGGCGCGCCTTCACCCTGCCCCTCGATGCCCGCCCAGTCATCGCCACCGGCCGGCTCGCCGTGTCGCCTTGCCCCGATGCTAGCACCAGCAGTGGCGGCGCCACGGGCGCGGGTGGAGCGAGCCGTACGGGTGGTGCGACAGGGAGCGGTGGTGTGATATCCACCGGCGGCGTCTCCGGCACCGGCGGCGTCATAGGGACAGGCGGCGCGATGGCCACGGGCGGCGCGATGGGAATGGGCGGCACGGGGACCGGCACTGGCTGCGCGCCGACGCCCATCGGCGAGATACAAGCCGCCGCCGAGTTCCTCGCATACACCTTCACGACCGATCCCGGTTTCAATCCCGACGCGAGCTTCGAAGCGGAAGAGATCACCGTGCCGGGGCTGTGGGAGGAGATGCGCGCGCAGCTCTTCACCGGCGAGGTCTCCGTGGATGGCAGCACGTCGCTGCTGTGCTCTTTCATCTATCGGGAGTGCGAGATCACGCCCGTAACGGGCGAGTGCGGCTGGTTCGGCACGATTTCGTCCGGCCTGGTCGCGGACGGTGCCTTCTACTACTCCTGGGACTCCGGCTCGGGCATCTTTCGTTCGGCGCTTGGCAAGCTGGCGCCCTCCGCTGCCACGCTGCTGAGAACGAGAAGCATCGACTATTTCAATCCCGGCTCCGGCCCACCTGGCCTGGTCGTCGACCGGGAAGGGGAGCAGCTGCTCGTGTACCGGGCCTGGGTCGACTGGGGCAAGGTCAACGAGTGGCAGAATCCCGAGTTCATGGGCACGCTCGCGGACTTCGGCGATCGCCTGGCCATCGTGGACGACGCCGGCCAGGAGCTGCCGAGCACGCTGCCGTAGCCTCTATACCGGTCACCCAAGGAATTGCCGCCGGGGAGAAGCAGAGGAACGGAGCCGGAGAATCCCAATGACTGGGTCATTCAAGTACGGTGAAGTCATGACCAGGTCGTTGCACGTGTCGAAACCGCATCTCGCCATTTCCACGGCGCGCTTGCTCGCATTGGCCGTCTTGCTGCCCGGTGCCTGCCAATCCGGTCTGAAGGCCAGGCCGCCGCGCGATGCCTCGTCCGGCCCGGGCGCGGACGCGACCCAGCCCGGTGGATCTGCCGGCAATGGCGACGTGGCCGGCATGGGCAGCGGCGGAGCCGCCGTGCCCGGAACCGGCGGCATGGCAGCCGGCGGGCGGGCAACCGGGGGCGGTGCCGGCGGCAACGGCGGCAAGACCGCGGGCGGCAACGCGACCGGCGGCAACGGCGGCAGCGGGACGGGCGGCACCCCGGTCGACTGCGACGCCATCGCCGCGAAGATCGCCGGCCAGACAGGGCTCGTCGGCACCTGCACGGCCGTGGTGCGGCTCGACTACGCCACGCTCGCGATCATCTCGCACGCCTTCGTATGCGGCGAGTACACCCCGACCGACGAAGCCGCAGCTCGCAAGACCGCGAGTGCGGACGCCGTCTTCCCCTATGCCGCGCCCGCCGGCGAGGGCAGGCTGCTCTCCGGCCCCTCGCCGCCGGACGAATGGGTCTTCTACCAGGCGCCGGGTGACTTCGGCGGTGCGGCGGCCGTGAGCGCGCGCAGCGGGCTGACGGTCTTCGCGGGCTCGATCGTGTGGATGGGGACGGGCAAGATCACGGTGCCTGCGACGTGGGACACGAGCGACCTCGGCCCCGGGTGTGGCCAGCCTGCGGGCTGGTCCGCGCGCGGCTTCGATCTCTCCGGAGGAGAGGCGGCCGACCGTATGCGCGAGGCCGCGGATGTCGTCCTCGCGACGGCGCTGCCCTCGGCTTTTTCGCGATGGGGCGGGCTACTGGACGTGGTGGTGTTGCTCTACCCGCGCTCGGTCGGCGTCTTCGACCCGGCCACGGCCGAGTACGTCGTGCTGCTCAACGCCGGCTGGCTCGAATAGCAGGGGGGCTTCTCCCGACGTTGCCTCCACAGAACGTGAGATAGGATCCGTTCTTGTCTCTCCCTCCTCCGGTACGCTAGGACATCTCGCCTTCTCGAGAGCATCTCGACGAAGCATCTGCTCACGGTCCTGGGTTTCTCGCTGGCGCTCGCGCTTGCCCGGGAGCAGGATGGCGCCGCCGCCCGCCGGACGGTGCCCCCATGCTGGAAATCCGCAAAGCCCTGTCTCTCGTGGGCCCCAACGTCTGGGCCAACTACCCCTTGCTCGAAGCCTGGGTCGACCTGGGCCCGCTCGACGCGAAGCCTTCGAACTCCCTGCCCGGCTTCAACGGGCGGCTGATGGCCTGGCTGCCGTCGCTTGTCGAGCACCGCTGCAGCGAGGGCGTGCGCGGCGGGTTTTTCTCGCGCCTGCGCGAGGGGACGTGGCTCGGCCACGTGCTCGAGCACGTGACCCTGGAGCTGCAGACCCTAGCCCACCTGCCGGTCGGCTACGGCCGCACGCGCGAAACCAGCGAGCGCGGCGTCTATCGCGTTGTCGTCGAATGCCTGGAGCACGGCTTCGGCGAGGCCTGCTTGCGCAAAGGCCGCGAGCTGCTGCTTGCCGCCATCGAGAACATGCCATTCGACGTGCCGGGCGAGCTGCGCCGCCTGCGCGAGGTGGCCGACCGCCGCTGCCTCGGCCCGAGCACGCAGGCCATCGTCACTGCCGCCAAGGCGCGGCTGATCCCTGCGCTGCGCGTGAGCCCGGGCAACCTCGTGCAGCTCGGGTATGGCAAGGCCCAGCGCCGCATCTGGGCGGCCGAAACCGCCAAGACCAGCGCCCTGGCCGAATCCATCGCGCAGGACAAGGAGCTGACCCGCCAGCTCGTCACGTCGGTCGGCGTGCCCATGCCCGCGGGGCGCAAGGTCGCAAGTCGGCGGGACGCGTGGGCCGCGGCCGAGGATCTGGGCCTGCCCGTCGTGGTCAAGCCGCAGGACGCGAACCACGGGCGCGGGGTTTCCATTCGCCTGGAAGGGCGGGCCGCCGTGGAGGCCGCCTTCGACATCGCGGCCCGCGAGGGCAGCGGCGTGGTCGTCGAGCGTTTCGTTTCGGGCACGCAGCACCGCGTGCTGGTCGTGGGCAGAGAAGCCGTCGCGGCCAGCGGCGGCGAGGCCGAGCAAGTGGTCGCCGACGGCGCCAGCACGGTCGAGGAGCTGGTGGCGCGGGCCAACCAGGATCCCAGGCGCGGCGAGGAGTCGGAGGCGCCGCTCACGCCGCTCGTGCTCGACGAGATCTCGCTCGAGCTCCTGCGCCGCCAGGGCCTGGAAAAGATCTCCGTCCCGGCCGCCGGCCGCACCGTGCTCATTCACCACAACGGCGATTTCACGGTCGACGAAACCGAGCGCCTGCACCCGGAGATCGCCGCAAGCTGCGTGATGGCGGCGCAAACCGTGGGTCTGGACGTCGCGGGCATCGACCTCATCGCCGAGGACATCGGCCGCCCGCTCGAAGCGCAGAACGGGGCGATTATCGAAGTCAACGCCAGCCCCGGTCTGGTCATGCATCTCAAGCCGCTCGTCGGCAAGCCGCGTCCGGTGGGCGAAGCCATCGTCAACCACCTTTTCCCTGCCGGAGAAAGCGGGCGCGTTCCCCTCGTGGCCGTCTCGGGCACCAACGGCAAGAGCACGGTCGCGTCGCTGGTCGGGGCCATGCTGTCGGCGGCTTCTCGCCAGGTTGGCTTGGCCACGTCGGACGGCCTGCGGGTCGGCCAGCGCCGGCTGGCCTCCGGCGACCGCACCGACGCGGCGAGCGCGCGGCGCCTTCTCGTCAACCCCTTCGTCGACGATATCGTGGTCGAGACGTCGGAGATTGGAGTGCTGCGCGAGGGCCTCGCCTTCGATCGCTGCCAGGTCTCGGTCATCACGAATCTGGGCTGGGGCGACCACATGGGCGAGCTGTTCGTGGACAGCCGCGAGATGGTCGCCAAGGCGATACGGGCGCCGCTCGACGTGGTGTTGCCCGACGGACACGCGGTGCTCAATGCCGCCGAGCCCGACGTCGCGGCGATGGCCGGGAAGTGCAAAGGCGGCATCGTCTACTTCGCGCCCGACCCACGCGCCGGCCCGCTCGGCGAGCACCTGGCGGCTGGCGGTCGCGCGGTGTTTGTCGCGAACGAAACCATCGTGGTCGGGCACGGCACCCAGGTCCAGCGTTTGTTCGAGCTAGCCAACCTGCGCTCGCCCCTCCCCGGGCTGCCGCAGCTCGTGGTCGAGAACCTGCTGGCCGCGGCGGGTGCGGGCCTTGCGCTCGGACTGCCGCCAGGGGCGATCCGCCAAGGGCTTCTAGAAGCCCAGGCGCTCGGCGGGGACAGGCTCTACGCCGCGGGTGACCGCAACGTACTCGTGACCCAAGCCCGGAACCCTTCGGCCTTGGCCGCGTGGCTTAGCGTCATCGTATCGGCGTTTCCGGGCAGAAGGCTTCGCGCAGCGGTCGAAGTACCCTCGGACTGGCGGCCGGACGACGCCTCGGAGATGGGCAGGCTGCTCGCCGATGGTTTCGAGACGGCGATCCTGGTGGCTGCCCCCGGCGACCCAACTATCGAGAATCTCTTTCGAATTGTTCGCCACCCTGCCCTTGCCAGGGAAGCTGCATGGGCATGTGCGATAGACAGAATAATGGGCGAAGCGGGTTCGTCTGACCTGATATTCGTCGGGCCATCCACGCGCGCAGGAAGCGCCCAGGCGAATGAGCACTGCAAGAAAAGGAACATGGTCCGCTTGAGCTGATGCGCCCCGGCGACCGTGCACAAGACCGATGAGAACAGACTCCATTCGCGCTCTCCGTGGTCCCAATTTGTGGTCAGACGACACCCTCCTCGAGGTCATCCTCCTCGTGGACTCGGACATCCTCACCCCCGCCATGCTGGGCAGCCTGCGCGGCGCCATGACCAGGGATCTGGCCGCCATGACGCAGGCGATCTGGGATCGGAGCGAGGCCTCCGAGTCGCACCACGGCGAGGCGACCCTCATCGCCGAGCTGACCGCGGCTTTCGAGCGCGTGGCCGGGTGCGAGATTTGCCCGCCATCGGTCCACGAGCTGGTTCCGGGCGGCAAGTACCGCATTCTCGTCGAGTACCAGGAAGAGGAAGTCGGCCGCCGCGCCCTCAAGCTCGCCTGTGACCTGCTCGCCGGGGTACGCACCGGGCAGCTCGTCGACCTGGGCGCCGCCACCGGCGAGCTGCGCCGCTTCAACCAGTCCGTGCGGCTGGGTCCCTCGACCGGCGCCATCGTGCGCGCGGCCGAGGCGCGCGGCATCCCGACCCGCCGGCTCAACGACGGCAGCCTGGTCGTGCTGGGCCACGGCGCGCGCGCGCGCCGCATCTGGGCCGCCGAAACCGATCGCACGAGCGCCATCGCCGAGTCCATCGCGCAGGACAAGGAGCTGACCAAATCCCTGCTCGCCGCGGTCGGCGTGCCCGTGCCCGAGGGCCGCAGCGTCGATAGCGCGGCGGAAGCGTGGCAAGCCGCGCAGGAGATCGGCGTGCCCGTGGTGGTCAAGCCACGCAACGGCAACCAGGGACGCGGCGTCTCGGTGGCCCTGCGCACGCGCGAGGCCGTGATGGCCGCCTACGACTATGCCCGCTTGCAGGAAGACACGATCCTGGTCGAGCGCCACGTCGAGGGCTGCGACTTCCGGCTGCTGGTCATCGGCGGCCGACTGATCTCCGCGGCCCGGCGCGTGCCGCCCACCGTGGTCGGCGACGGCCAGCACACCATCAAAGAGCTCGTCGAGATCGAGAACCAGAACCCCGAGCGCGGCGAGGATCACGCGACCTCGCTCTCCAAGCTGCGCCTCGACGAGATCGGCCGCGAGATGCTGGCCACGCAGGGTCTCGGCGTGGATTCGATCCCGGCCGCTGGCCAGTCCGTGTCGCTGCGCAAGAACGCGAATCTCAGCACCGGCGGCAGCGCCATCGACGTCACCGACGTGGTGCACCCGCTGGTGGCCGAGAGGGCCATCGACGCGGCCGCCACCGTCGGCCTGGACGTCGCCGGTATCGACGTGGTGGCCACGCGCATCGACCAGCCCATGGAGGTCACCCGCGGCGCCATCGTCGAGGTCAACGCCGCGCCCGGCCTGCGCATGCACCTGGATCCCTCCGAGGGCACCCCGCGCCCCGTGGGCCAGGCCATGGTCGATTCGATCTTCCCGAGAGGCGAGAACGGACGCATCCCGATCGTGGCCGTGGCCGGCACCAACGGCAAGACCACCACCACCCGCTGCGTGGCGCATCTGCTACAGCGCTCGGGCAAGCGCGTGGGCATGACCTGCACCGACGGCATCTACGTCGGGGGCCGCCGCATCGACACCGGCGATTGCAGCGGGCCCAAGAGCGCGCGCGCCGTGCTCGGCAACCCGCGCGTCGACGCGGCCGTGCTCGAGACCGCCCGCGGCGGCATCTTGCGCGAGGGCTTGGGTTTCGACTTCTGCGACGTCGCCATCGTGACCAACGTCGGCGAAGGCGACCACCTGGGCATGGGCGGCATCGAGACGGTGGAGGAGCTGGCGCGGGTGAAGGCCATCCCGGTGCGCCGCGTGTCGGCGCACGGCGCCGCCGTGCTCAACGCCGACGATCCGCTGGTGGCCGGCATGGCCGATCTCTGCCGGGGCAGCGTGATCTACTTTGGCCGCAATCCGGATGCAGCCGTGCTGAGCAACCACCGCGACAAGGGTGGCAAGTCCGTGACCGTGCGCAACGGCAGCATCGTCCTCTGCTCCGGCAAGGACGAACGCCCCGTGGCCCGCTTGACCGACCTGCCCCTGACCCACGGCGGTCGCATCGGCTTCCAGGTCGAAAACCTCCTGGCCGCGGTCGCGGCCGGCCACGCACTCGGCCTTTCGCTCGACGCCATTCGCACCGGCATCGGGACTTTCGCGAGCGATCTCGACACGGTGCCCGGCCGCTTCAACGTGCTCTCCCACCGGGGCGCGGCCGTGATCCTCGACTACGGCCACAACGCCTCGGCCCTGCTCGCGCTGCGCGAGGCGATCGACAAGATGCCGCACCGCCGGCGCAAAATCGTCTACACCGCGGCCGGCGACCGGCGTGACGCGGACATTCTCCGACAGGCCGCGATCATCGGCGACTTCTTCCACGACATCTACATCTACGAGGACCAGTGCACGCGCGGCCGCGCCGACGGCGAGATTATGCGCATGCTGCGCCAGGGCTTCGGCCCCGAGCGCCAGGAGCGCAGGATTCTCCAGCAAAGCGGCGAGCTGGCCGCGATCAGCGCTGCCTTGGCCAGCTTGAAGCCCGGCGATCTCCTGCTCTGTCAAGTCGACCAGGTCGAGCTGGCGCTCGGCCACGTCAAGGAGATCGTCCGCCAGCCCGACAGCCGTGTGCCGACCCTGCACGCGCCGAAGCAGAAGGCGCCGGCGGCGGCCGTGCCCGCGGCCGCGGGCTAGCCGCGAAATACGCGGTGCGGTTTCGCATCCAAGGCGGACTGCGTGTTCTTCGGGTGCAAGCTCGCCTAGCTTGGATGTGATATCGCCCACTGCGTCTTCCAGCAACGGCCTTCGTTGACGCCCCGAGATCTCACGTCCGCGGCTCAAACCCACGTTCACCCGTCCGGAGGTACACATCCATGCTATCGACCAAGCTCAGCCGACCTGACCGCGTAGGATCGGCTCAAGATCCAACTCGCCATTCATTGCTTTCCCGAACCTTGCTCGCAGGAGGCCTGGCCCTCGTGCTTGTGGCATGCGGCGGTAGTTCCGGCAGCACCGGCAAGGGTGGCGCCGGAGGCGGGAGCGGCGGCGCCGGCGGCGGCAGTGGCGGCGGCAGTGGAAGCGGCAGCGGCGGCTCCGCGGGCAGTGGCGGCTCGGCCAGAGGCGGCAGCGGCGGCAACAGCGGTGGCAGTGGAAGCGGCAGCGGCGGTGCAGCGGGCAGCGGCGGCTCGGCCAGAGGCGGCAGCGGCGGCAACAGCGGTGGC
>JAFGPX010000207.1 GCA_016935975.1 Deltaproteobacteria bacterium | reverse complement strand
GGCGCGAGCGTCATCCGCTACCGCAGCGGCCACTCCACCGCGGGATGACCGTCATCGGGCTCCCGGATGGCGACCTGGCGAAGGACACCCGACTGCCGCCGCTTGACGGTCGTCAGAGCGCGTGTTCGGATGATCCTCCGAGGAGGAGGAGGAGGACGCGCATGGAGCCAAACCGCCCACCGGCCGAAAACCCCTACGCCCCCCCCACCAGCGACGTGAACGAGGGCCAGGTGCCCGCGCCGGCCGCCGGGCAGCTGGCGGAACGGGGCACGCGCTTGGTGGCCGCCATCGTCGACGGTCTGCTCTACGTGGTGGCGGTGATCCCGGCGCTCATCGACGGGTTCCAGAGCGGCGCTTTCAGCGAAGGCAGCAGCACGGCCCTCTTCCGCGCCTTCGTCAGCGGCGGGCTCGGGATCATCTCGGGCGTCGCGTGGATCGGCCTCGTCATCTTCCAGGCCTACCTGATCGCGACCACCGGCCAATCCATCGCCAAGAAGCTCTTCAAGATCAAGATCGTCAAGATCGACGACACGCCGGTCAACTTCGTGTCCGGCGTGCTGGTCCGCAACTGGCTGATGATGGTCCTGCAGCAGATCCCGGTGGTGAACATGATCCTGCCGCTGGCCGACGCGCTCTTCATCTTCCGCCAGGACCGTCGCTGCATTCACGACCTCGTCGCCGGCACCAAGGTCATCCAACTCGCCGGGGCGACTCAAATTTCAGTCGGCTGAGCGGCGGATACGGGCCATCCTCCCCTGGGTGCCCGGGCGGCTGCGGCCCGGCCCCTACCTCCGGGTGGTGGGCGAGGGGAGGCGAGCCACCTCAGCGTCAGGCGTCGAGCCGCCGCAAGCGGGCGCGGGCCTCGTCGAGCCTGGAGACAACCTTGAGAACGCGCGACTTGACGATCTTGGCGAGCGCGGCGCCATTCCCGTCCACGGCCTCGATTTCCTTCGTGTTGACCTCACGAGTCGATCGCGTCCACCGCGATCGAAACACCGCGCTTCTGGCAGATTCTCTTCAGGCAGGGTGCTGACCGCACCTGGACGGCGGGTGGATGGCCGCGCGATCGCGCCACGTCGCGGACGCCGTGTCGCCCAATATGGCAGTGGAGTCCCTCCTCGTCTGTAGGCACGCTCGCGTTGTCACACCCAAGTACCCCAGGCAAGGAGGGCCCTGTCCTTCGCCAGGTCGCCGTCCGTGGACCTCAAGGCCACCTTCTCATGGCAAAGAGGCCGCTGCCAGCAGCGACGAGCCCGAGGGAGAAGCCTTGGTGAAGGCGGAACGACTCTTGGAATCGCCGATGGGACAGCTCTCACCATTCGCACACAACACGACGAGTGCGAGCGTCGGTCAGGCGGCTCGGCGCTCGTACCGATGGTGGAGGCCGCCGACCTCGGGGAGCTCCACGATGTCGCCCATGCTCGGGGGCTGGACGGCCCTTGGCTCGGGTGCATCGCTTCCCGAGCGACAGCGGACCACGGTGTCTGGCTCGACGATGATCCGGGCGTCGGACCAGCGAGACAAGAACTGAGAAAGGCCAATCCAGAAGACCCGGTCAACTCGGCGCCGGTGGACCCGGCGTGTGGAGCAGCGGAGGGCGCCGAGCTGCTGGCGTAGGGCGAGGTTCTCAAGGGCGAGCTCGGCACGGGTGCGGAGAGCCGAGCGCAGGGTGGCGAGCAGGTTCACGAGGAGGGCAAGCATGGGCAGGCGACGCATGATGCCACCGGACGGATGCCCCACCTACGGATTCCCGAGTTCACCGACGGAAGAACGGTGTCGCGGATGAAGACCTGGCGAAGGACAGGTGAAACGCTCGAGTTCCGCATGGCGGACCGAGTCTTTGCGGCCGACAAGTGAACTACTCCGTGACGGTACTGAGATTCAGCCGCCCGCGGGGGTCGGCACCGCCGTGGGCGCCGGCCAGTCCGGCATCACGGCGCCACCCGAGACGACGAGCTTCATCCCATCGCTCACACTCATGTCCAGCTCGATGAGATCGTCCTTCGGCAGAAGCAAGAGGTATCCGCTGGTGGGGTTGGGCGAGGTGGGCACGAAGACCATCCAGAGCTCACGGCCGGCGCGGGCCTGGATCTCGCCCTGGGTCTTGTTGGTCAGAAACCCAATCGAGTAAAGGCCGGTGCGCGGAAACTGCAGCAACACAACCTTGCCGAAGAGGGTGCGGTTCTGCGTGCCGAAGGTCGCAATGATTTGCTTGACCGTGTTGTAGATCCCTTTGACCACCGGAATGTTCTGAATCAGACGCTCGGCCAGGCGCCCGAAGTAGCGGCCGAGTATGTTGCGCGAGACATAGCCGAACAGGGTGACCGACAGGACGACGATCAGCGTGGCCAGGATGTTCCAGACCACCGCCAAGCTCGAATGCGTGCGAAGCCCCTCGGGCAGGAAGAAGAACAGATGGCCGCGAATCCCACCGCCGATGAGCTCGAGCAGTGAGAACAATACCCAACCGGTCACGAAAAACGGCGCCAGGATGACGGAGCCGGACAGGAAGGCGTTCCGGAGTGTGGCGAAGCGGAGCTTGGAAAGGCGGGCGGGCTCTTGCATGTTGTTCACCGTGGACGAGGATTCTTACACGGGGAAGCCAAAACGCTATCACCAGTCCTGTGCCAAAAAAACTCGATCACGTCTATCCAGGGCTGGTAGCAGACAACTTCAAGCTACCCTCCGATGGTGGAAGTTCAGGAGGCCGCCGGCGCTAGGCGACGGTGAGGTCACCGTGGTGACCGACGAGACCATGGGCGAGGAAGATCCGCTGCTCGCTCGGCTTCTGGCCGCGGCCACTGCCGGTGCTCCGCCGGCCGGTCCGGCCCCAAAGCGCAAGCCCGTCCGCATCGTGCTCGACCCCGAGGCTCACCCGGTGGCCAAGGGCAACTTGTGCGGGCAGGCGCGTGGTTTCAATGTTCACGCGGCGACCAAGGTCGCCGCCAACGACGAGCCAGGTCGGCTCGCCTTGTGCAAGTACATCTTGCGCCCGCCCTTGGCCAACGATCGGCTGAAGATCCTCGACGACCAGGTGGTGAGGCTGGACTTCAAGAAGCCGTGGTCGGATGACTACGCTTCACACTGCACCTCCTTCTCGCTTGTTGATGCTATCAGCGGTTCGTTCTGCCCGGATGCGTAACCAGCGGGCGGTTGCCGGCGGCACGGCTGCGGCAGGGTCATAGAGATACTGGTCGTGGTCGTTGTAGGCGTGGGCCTGCACGAGGCCGTGTTTGCGCCAGCGCAGGACGGTCTGGCGGCTGACGCCGTTCATGCTGGCTAGCACGTCGGCGCTCACCATCCCGCACGCCTGCAGTCGCTGGTAGCGGGTCTTGAGCCCGTACTTCGTGCGGATGCTCGAGACGATCTTGCTGTGGAAGCGATGGCCCTGGCCGGAGCGGAAGCCGCGCTCGTTCAGGATGGTGGCGATCTCGGCTTCCGTGTGCTGGGCGAGTAGGCTGTCGACTTGCGCGACCGTCTCCGTGGGCGTCAGCCAGCTCTTCCAGGCCGGCAACGGGCGTGGCAGCGAAACGCTCCGTGTCCCGCCGCCGCGAAAGCGCACGTGCACGGCGATGGCCTCTTGGCCTTTGACCAAAGTGACGTTCTCGATGAGCAGCCGGAGCATGCGCTTCCTGTCTCGGTCAGAGGTGCCCCTGGCGCTCCAGATCGCCGGGAAGTCCGTGGCCAGCGCCGCGATGCGCTCGCGCTGCTCTGGGCCAAGCACGGCGGCGTCGTTGCTACGGCGGCGCTCGTAGTCGTCCTGCGCCTGTGTCAGAGCGCGCAGCTTGTCGTTCCAATCGGCCTCGAGCGCGTCGGCGACCAAGCGATTGTCCGGATCGACCCGCAGATAGCGTCGGCGTGCCGCTTCGGCTTCGTACCGCGCGCGCTCGACCTGCTCCTTGCGTAGCCGGTCCGCTTGGTCGAAGCGTTGCTCGAGCTCGTCGTGCACGGCCAGCGCAACCTCCAGCGCCAGCGGGCTCATCACCTCGACCACGAGCTTGCTGAGCGCCTCGTCGACGCTGGCGCCCGGGAGCGACTGACACTTCTCGGCAGCGCGGCGGACCGGTCCGAGCGCGCAGTTGTAACAGGGCACTCGCCGTCCGTCACGCTGGTAGTAGTGTACGCCCATGCGCCTGCCGCACACCCCGTAGTGTCCGGAAAAACGTCGTCGAAATTCTCTCACAGATTCGCGGAGATAGGGAGCTTGGAAAGCCGGGCCTGAGCGAGC
>JAFGPX010000206.1 GCA_016935975.1 Deltaproteobacteria bacterium | reverse complement strand
GCTGACGCTGACCGGCCAGCTCGGCGACGTGATGAAGGAGTCCGCGCAGGCCGCGCTTTCCTACGCGCGCATGCACGCCAACAGCTTGGGCATCGAAGGAGACTTCCTCGCCGACCGGCAGCTTCACATTCACGTGCCCGCCGGAGCCGTGCCCAAGGACGGCCCGTCGGCGGGGATCACCATGGCAACGGTACTCGTCTCGCTCTGTGGCGGCGTTCCGATTCGCCGGGACGTCGCGATGACCGGCGAGGTCACCCTGCGCGGCCGCGTTTTGCCGGTCGGCGGCCTGAAGGAGAAGCTGCTGGCAGCCGCGCGGGCCGGCATTCACACGGCCGTCGTGCCCGCGGGCAACCTGGCCGAGCTGGGGGAGATCCCCGAGTACCTGAAGCAGCGGCTCGAGATCAAGCCGGTTCATACCATGGCGGAGGTGCTGGCCATCGCGTTGGCGCGGCCGTTGTCCCCGGCCAAGTGGCACGGGGACAGCACGACCGCGGTTGCGCGCAAGCCGCACGCCAGGGTTCTGACCCAACACCGACGGGGCGGCGCAGCGTAGCGGTCGGGCGCGGGCCCCGAGCCACGTGGCTTGCGGCCGCGTTCTTGACTCCTTTACCGATAGCGCGACCGCGGGCAAAATCCGCGGCATGAGCCAGGCATCCCGGACTTTTGCGCTTTCGCTCCTTCTGTCGGGTTTGCCCCTGCTCGGTTGTGGCCCCAGCATCGACGCGGCGGCCAAGACGGACATCGACCGACGGGTTGCGGCGCTGGTGCCCTCGGGCCTGAGCTTCCCCGCGCCGACGGCGTTCGCGCCCAAGGCCCTCGTGGCCGGGCAGTGGACGCAGCACAAGCAGGTGGACGAGAAGGGCGATCTGTCGCTGGTGACCTACAAGATCGTGGGCGAGGAAGGCGGCGCGCACTGGGTCGAGATCGCCAACGAGGGCTACGCCGGCAAGACGGTGACGAAGATCCTGCTCGCTGTCGGCGATCGTATGAACCCGCACACCATGGAGATCCGCGCGGTCAAGACCAAGGACATGGGGGGCGAGGTGAGAGAGTACCTGGGCCCGGTGCTGCAGATTCCCTCGTCGTGGCAGAGCGCCGTGAACACGCTGGCCGTGGCCTGGCAAGGACTGCCGCAGGAGGAGATGAGCGTCGTCGCGGGGCATTTCGTCGGCTGCCTCAAGGCCCGCACCGACGTTGGCTGGGGCTTCTGGCACGCGACCTCGACCACCTGGATGCACCCCGCCGTGCCGATCAACAGCCTGGTCAAGAGCGTGGGAATCGAGAAGCCCACGACGGTCGAGCTGGTCGGCTTCGGCGAGGTCGGCGCGACCAGCGAGATTCCGTAGCCGGAAGACCAAGACAAACAGGAGTGCGAGGGTACGAAAAAACCGGCCGCGCACGACGTGTCGCGGTTGCGCAGCGTAGGAGGGACCATGACCATAGAAGAGGCAATCAAGACGGCGATTCTGTTCGAGAAGAAGGTGCACGCCACCTACACGGGCGCGACGGCGCGAGCCACGGACGCCATCGCCAGGAAGATCTTCGGTACCCTGGCCGAGGAGGAGCAAGGTCACATCGACTACCTGGAAAGCCGACTCGCGGAATGGCAGAAGGACGGGTCCGTGTCCGACGAGAAGCTGCGCACGGCCTTGCCGCCAGCGGATCGTGTCAGACGCGGGATGGCGCGGCTGCGGTCCCGGGTCGCGCGGCGCAGAAGCGGCCAGGCGGCCGAGCTGGACTCGTTGCGACAGGCAGTGGCGGCCGAGGAGGAGACTTCGGGATTCTATCGCAAGATGGTCAAGGAGCTGCCGGCCGAGGGGCAAGACCTGTTTGCGCGATTCCTGGAAATCGAGGACGGACATCTGGCCATCGTGCAAGCGGAGCTCGACAGCGTGAATCGGACGGGGTTCTGGTTCGACCTCAAGGAATTCGACCTGGAGCTCGGCTAGAGCCAGAAGGTGCCGCTCGACGGGCGCGCACGAAAAAGGGTCTTGCGGGTCCGAGTTGGGATCCATGCCTGCCGCGTGCGCCTGCACGGCCGCTGCGGTCGCTGGAAGTTGCGCCCGGCAAGGATTCCTGTGGTACAAGGACCGGGTCGGTCGCTCCTGACCGAGACGGCAGAAGGATTTCATGTCAGCAGTATTGCAGCAGTCGGACTATGCGATTCGTTGTCTTCTCTTTCTAGTTGAGCATCGCGGCCGACTGGCGACCAAGACCGAAATCGCCAATGCGGTGGATGCGCCGGGCTTGTTCGTGGCCAAGATTCTGCAACGCCTGGTGAAGGCCAACGTGTTGGTTTCCGTGCGGGGAATTCATGGCGGTTTCTCGCTGGCCCGGGAACCCGCGGCGATCTCGCTTCTCGATGTCCTTGTCGCCTCGCAGGCCTCCTTGGCGTTCCGGCCCTGCGTGCTCAATCCCAAGGCCTGCACCCTGCAGGAGACCTGTCCAGTACGCCGCATATGGGTGAACATCTACGAGTGCACCGTCCGGGAGCTGCGCCGGACGACCTTTGACATGCTGTCGCGAGTCCACAAGGCCCGTCTGCGCAACCACGCCCGGCGTCCGGGGAAGCGGAAGTAGGGCCCGCGGTCGCAAAGCCATCCGGTCATGCGGCGGTCGCGACAGCGCCGCTCGGTCTTGCGAGCGAGGCCGCGAAGGCGGGGTTCCCGGCGTTGACCGGCTGGCCGGGTGGGGATAGCGTCCGCCTTCATGGCGACCGTCACCTCGTCGGTTTCGGTGATTTCAGGCCCGCTCGCCAACGCGGACGCGCTCGATGCTCGCGTGCGGGCGTTGCGACAGCGTTTTCCCAGGGCATCCATCGATCGCTACCTGGAACGGATACCCGAGATCGGGGCGGGGGTGTTGGTGGCGCCGGGTGCGGCCCTGGTCGGCGATGTGCGGCTCGGCAAGGACGTGTCGATTTGGTTCGGGGCCGTCGCCCGGGGCGACATCGCGCCGGTGACGGTCGGCGAGCGCTCGAACATCCAGGATGGCACGGTCATTCACGTGGGCGACAACGGTCCCTGCGTCGTGGGATGCGACGTGGTGGTCGGTCACCGCGTGATGTTGCACGCCTGCCGTGTCGAGGACGCGTGCCTTATCGGCATGCAGGCCACGCTGCTCGACGATTGCGTGATCGGCGAGGGCTCGATCGTCGGTGCCGGGTCGCTGGTCACGCAACGAACCGAAATACCGCCGCACAGCCTGGTGCTGGGCGCGCCCGCCAAGGTGGTGCGCGCCCTCGACCCGAGCAGCGCGGAGGAGCACCGCGCCCTGGCGGCCAAGTACGTGCGCCTCAAAGACAACTACCTGCGCGACAGCCTGCGGCAAGGGTAGCCGGAGAGGATGAACCACAGAGGACACAGAGGACACGGAGGACACGGAGGTCGGAAGAGAGGGGAAAGGGTTCGGATCCAGATCCGGAAACCCTTCCCCCTCCGGCTCTGTGTACTCCGTGTCCTCTGTGGTGAGTTTCCGGAGGCTACAGCGGTTTGACTTGGGGCAGACTTTCCTGGCTGGCGGAGGCTCGCAGGGGCGTTTCCTCGCCATCGCGCAGGACCGTGGCGTGGCCGAGTGCGCGCTCGGCCAGGGAGTCGACGAGCGTGTAGACCACGGGCACCACGACCAGGGTCAGCAGCGTCGAGGTGACCAGGCCGCCGATGACCGCGACCGCCATGGGGGCGCGGATCTCGCTGCCCTCGGAGAGGGCGAGCGCGATGGGGAGCATGCCGAAGATCATGGCGGCCGTGGTCATGAGAATGGGACGCAGCCGCACGGGTCCGGCCTCGAGCAGGGCCTCGCGCCGGGCCTTGCCCCGGCGGCGTAGGGTGTTGGTGTAGTCGACGAGCAGGATGGCGTTCTTGGTCACCAGGCCCATGAGCAGGATGATGCCGATCATGGTCACGACGTTGAACGGGCTTCGGGACAGAGCCATGAGGCCGAAGGCGCCCACCATGGAGAGCGGCAAGGACATCATGATGGTGAAGGGGTGGAGGAAGCTCTCGAACTGGGCCGCCAGGACCAGGTACACGATAATGACGGCCAGAATCAGCGCCGCGAACAGATGGCCGAACGACTCGCGCATGATGTCGGCCATGCCCGTCCAGCCCGTGCTCATGGTCTTGGGGACGATCTTCTTCGCGGCGGCGTCGATCTGCTTGCTGGCGTCGCCCAAGGCCAGGTCCTTCAGGTTCGCGAAGACGGTGATCTGGCGTTGCCGGTTCTGCCGCTCGATCTTCCCCGGGCCGGTGCCGGGGCTGATGTCGGCGACGTTGGCCAGGGTGACGAGCTGGCCGGTCACGGAGCGCACCTTGACCGCCGCCAGATCCTCGGGCCGCTGGCGGAAGGACTCGTCGAGCTTCATGCGCACGTCGTGGCGGGTGCCGTCGACCGAGATCTCGGAGATCTTGTCGCCGGCCATGAGGTTGCGGATGGTCATGGCGATGTTGGCGATGGGCACGCCCAGGTCCGCGGCGCGGTCGCGATCGATGTGGATGACCAGCTCGGGCTTGCCGCCGCGGTAGGAGGTGTCGAGGTCGACGAAGCCCTTCTGCGCCCTCATCCAGGCGATGAGATCGTCGGTGGCCTTGCTGATCTCCGCGTAGTCACGGCCGCGGATGTTGAATTGGATGACCGAGCTCTTGAAGGCGGCGGAGCCCCCGCCGATCATCTGGAAGGGCTCGACGGCGAAGTTGACGTCGTCTCGGCCGAGCCACGCTGGCATCTGGTCGCGGGCGTACTCGATCATCTGGTTCTGGGTGAAGGCTCGCTGCTTCTTGGCCACGAGGTTGACTTGAATCTCGGCGCGGTTGATTTCGGACTGGGCGGTGGCGCCAATGGTGACCAGGGTTTCCTTCACGCCCGGAACCGCCCGCAACGCGGTGGCGACGCTCTCCGCCGTCTCCTCCGTCAAGCCGAGCGAGCTTCCCATGGGCAGCTCCAGCTTGACCGAGAACTGCCCGCGATCCTCGGTGGGCATGAATTCGTTGGGTACGGTCATGACCAGCACGACGCTGGCGGCCAGGACGATGATCGCCACCAGCACGGTGAGGCCGCGACGGTTGAGCGCTCCCGCGAGCAGACGCCTGTAGGTGTGCTCGATGGCGTCGAGGAAGACCTCGATCTTGCGCCCCAGGAAGCCCTTGCCCGTGTGGGCGCGCAGGAAGCGAGAGGACAGCATGGGGGTGAGCGTGAAGGCCACGAAGAGGGACACCGAGACGGCGAACGCGACGGTGAGGCCGAACTGGACGAAGATGCGGCCGATCATGCCCTTCATGGTGGCGACGGGCACGAAGACCGCGAGGATGGAGGCGGTGGTGGCCATGACCGCCAGGCCGATCTCGGCGGTGGCCTCGCGCGCGGCCCGCATGGGGGACGCCCCCTCCTCCAGGTGGCGGTGGATGTTCTCGATGACCACGATGGCGTCGTCGATGAGAATGCCGATGGAGAGCGACAGTGCGAGCATGGTCATCATGTTGAGCGTGTAGCCCATGCCCTTGACGAAGGCGAAGGTGGCGATGACCGAGATGGGCAGGGCGGTGGCGCTGATCAGCGTGGCGCGCCAGTCGTGCAGGAAGAAGAGGATGATGAGGATGGCCAGGATGCCGCCGTAGAGCAGCTCGAACTTCACGTCGTGGATCATGTGCTCGGTGAAGAGCGTGTTGTCGGCGGCGATGGCCATCTTCACCTGCGGATGCTGCTCCTCTAGCTGCTTGAGCATCGCCTTGGCCTTCTGGGCCACCTCGACGGAGTTTGCGCCGGATTGCTTGAGCACGATCATGGTCACGGCGGACTGGCCGTTGAAGGTCGCGTACGAGCGCCGCTCCTCCTGGCCGTCCTCGATGCGGGCCACGTCGCGCAGGCGCACAATCCCGGCCACAGCCGCCGGAATGATGACGTTGCCGAGCTCGGTGGCGGAATGGACCTGGCCCCGGGTCTTCACCGACAGCTCGCGGGTGCCGGCGTCGAAGCGGCCGCCGGGGATCTCCACGTTCTGCGCCGCCAGCGCCTGCGCCACCTCGCCGGCCGCCAGGCCGAAGGAATCCAGGCGACGGGGATCGATCCATACGTGGAACTCGCGCTCTTGACCGCCGACGATGTTGACCGCCCCGATGCCGTTGATGGATTGCAGGCGCTGCTTGAGCACGTCCTTGGCGAACTGGGTCAGCTCGCGCTTGGGCATGTCGGAGGC
>JAFGPX010000205.1 GCA_016935975.1 Deltaproteobacteria bacterium | reverse complement strand
TCTGCGATCCCGGGACCGGCGTCTGCTCGAACCCGGCCATGGCCGACGGCACGGCCTGCAGCGACGGCAGCGCCTGCACGCAGACCGACACCTGCCAGGCCGGGATGTGCGTCGGCGGGGATCCGGTGACGTGCACGGCGCTCGACCAGTGTCACGACATCGGCGAGTGCGACCCGGCGAGCGGCGAGTGCTCGAATCCGGCGTCGCCGGACGGCACCGCGTGCGAGGATGGGGACAAGTGCACGGCCGGCGATAGCTGCCAGTCGGGCTCCTGCGTGGCTGGCTCGCCCGTCACCTGCACGCCTACCGACGCCTGTCACCTGGCCGGAACCTGCAATCCCGGCACGGGGATCTGCTCGAATCCCGTGGCGCCCAACGGAACCACGTGCAGCGACGGAGACGCTTGCACCAAGACCGACACTTGCCAGTCAGGGATCTGCGTGGGCAGCAATCCGGTCGTTTGCCTCGGGCCCGACCAATGTCACCAATTGGGTGCCTGCGTGCCCGAAACCGGGGCGTGCAGCTACCCGCCCAAGGCCGACGGCTCGGCCTGCAACGACGGCGACCTCTGCACCCAGACCGATGCCTGTCAGTCCGGCCTGTGCGTCGGCGGAAATCCGGTCGTGTGCACGGGCGGCAACGCCTGCCAGAGCGCCGGCGTCTGCGATCCGCCCTCCGGCAACTGTCTTCGGCCGGGCAAGGCCAACGGCACGGCCTGCGACGACGGCGATCCCTCGACCGAATCCGACACCTGCCAGATGGGCGTTTGCATCGGCATCCCGACTATGCCCTCGCCAACCGTGGCGACTCCGGCCGGCAGTCTCGGATTCATCTACCAAGGGGCCGGCGCCAGCCAGATCGGCGTGGCCAGCGGCACCATCGACGCGAAACGCGCGGCCGGCGTGCGCGGCGAGGTGCTGGACGTCGACGGCGCGCCCCTTCCCGGCGTGAAGGTCACCATTGCGGATCACGCCGAATACGGCTACGCCACGAGCGGCGAGGACGGGCTCTTCACGGTGGTGGTCAACGGGGGAGGCGCGGTCGTCGTGCGGCTTGCCAAGGCAGGCTACCTGCGCGCCGAGCGCCCCGTGGAGGTGTCCTGGCAAGGGTACGCGGAGCTGGATCCCGTGGTCTTGTCGGCCGCCGATCCGAACGCGACCCTGGTGGCCCCGGGGCAGAGCAACCTGCAGGTCGCGCAAGGCTCCCCGGTCAGCGACGGCGACGGAGAGCGGCAGGCCGTGCTGGCCTTCCCGCCGGGAACCACGGCCAGCATGGTTCTGGCCAACGGCACGCGCGTGGCCCTGGGATCCCTGCGGGTTCGCGTCACCGAAGTCACCGTGGGGGCGAACGGCCCCGCCGCCATGCCCGCCCCGCTGCCGGCCACGACGGCCTACACCTACGCGGTGAACTACACGGTGGACGAGGCGCTGACCTCGGGCGACCGCCGGGTCGAGTTCGACAAGCGCATCTACCACTATAGCGAGAACTTCCTCGGCTTCCCCGTTGGCCAGAACGTGCCCTCCGCCTACTACGACGAGACCGCGCACCGCTGGGTGCCCTCCACGGACGGCCGGATCATCAAGGTGCTCGCGTTGGCGGGCGGCCAGGCGTCCGTCGACGTCGACGGCGCGGGGAACCCGGCCGACGCCACGGTGCTCGCCACCATGAAGTTCACGGCCGACGAGCTGGCCATGCTGGCCGGACGCTACGCCCCGGGAACGACGCTGTGGCGCGTGCCGATTACTCACTTCACGACATGGGACTACAACTGGCCCTGGTGCACGGATCCGGGCGCGACAAGCCCCGACGCCAACATGTCGACCCCGCCGTTGCCAATCTGCCTGACCAATTCCCGTGGCTGCATCATCGAGCACGAGAACCAGGTGGTCGGAGAGCGCGTGGCCATACCGGGCAGCCCGTTCTCGCTCAACTACCGCAGCAACCGCACCCCCGGCTACAAGGCGGCCAACGAGATCTTCGTGAAGCTCTTGGGCGCCACGACGCCCCCGACCCTGAGCGAGGTGCTCGTCAGAACCAATGTCGCGGGCCAATCCCATGAGGAGAGCCTGGCGCCGGCCGCGAACCTGGGCTACCGGTACCTCTGGGACGGCAAGGATGCCTTCGGCCGACCGGTCAACGGTGTCGCGCGTCCCGAGGTCATGGTCGGCTTCCGCTATCCCCTGGTCTACACCCCGCCGCCGGCGGACGTGAACCTGCACATCGATCAGGTTTCTTTCGGCGCGCTGTCGGCCAATCCGCTCGTGGAAGCAGCGAGGGGCAGAATGGACGTGGTTTCCTGGCAGAGGCTGCGGCCCGCCGACGTCAAGGTCGGCACCTACGACGCGCGTGGCGTCGGTCTCGGCGGCTGGACCATCGACGTGCACCATGCCCTCGACAACCTGAACAACATGTGGCTCGGCGACGGCGGCCGTCGGGCCGAGGCGCTCGACGGCGGCAACACCATCGTCTCGAACCCACCCTGGGCCCGCTTCACGCCACAGGACAAGCTGGCCGTAGCGAACGACGGGACGATCTACATCGGGACTCGCCCCTCGTACTATTCCGGTCCGTCCAATGCCATCTATCGCGTCGATCCGGCGACGAAGCAGGTTTCCCTCTTCTTCAGCCTACAGTCGCTTCCGGCGCCGCTAGGATGCGACTATATGCACGTGACGGCTATCGACGCCGGCCCGGACGGGAACATCTACTTCTCGGCATTTCCCGCGTGCAGCGGCTGGGCCTGCGGAACCTGTCAGTATGAGCAGCTTGCCCCCTACATCTTCAAGCTGTCGCCGGCCGGAGCCTTGCTGGGCTACTGGAAGGTGGGCGACTTCACCGGATGGACGTCCTTCACCGGTATTCCGACCTCGCTCAGCGTGGCTCGCGACGGGACCATCCACTACCTCGAAGCGCGACAGCCGCAGGGCAGCTCGGGCCACGACCCGGCCACGTGCCTGCGGGTCATGAAACTGGAGAGCAACGGCACCAGAACCCTGCTTGCGGGCGGCGACTGCGCCACGCTGGTGCGCAGCCAGGATCCCGGTCCGGCCGCGAGCGCGACATTCGCGGCCATCACGCACGTGTGGTGGGACGGCGCCTACGCGTATTCCCCCGCCTACCTCGCCGACTTGGCGGTGGGAAGAGATGGCTCGCTTTTCGTCGCCAACTACAGCGAAAGCGCCGTAAGAAAAATCAGCCCGGATGGCTGGATAACGACCTTCGCCGGCAGCACCCCGCCTTCGGGGAACGTCACGCATGCCGGCGACGGCGGACCGGCAACCCAGGCGGTCATCGCGCCGACCGCGATTGCCGTGGATCTCGGCGACAACCTCTACATTGCGGACTATGCCTACAGCTACTTCTGGA
>JAFGPX010000204.1 GCA_016935975.1 Deltaproteobacteria bacterium | reverse complement strand
GAAATCAAGTTCCGCCCCAAGACCGACACGCACGACATGGCCTTCAAGCTCAAGCACATCCGGCGCTTCTTGGGCGAGGGCAACAAGGTCCGCCTGATGATCGTGTTCCGCGGCCGCGAGATCGTCCACCCCGAAACCGGCCAGGCCGTGCTCGACGTGGTATCGAAGGAGGTCGCGGAGATCTCGACGATCGAGCAGAAGCCTTCGATGGAGGGGCGCCGCATGATCATGGTGCTGGGCCCGCGCACCGGGGTCATTCGGGCCGCCGGTGGGACCCAACCCCAGCCATCCCCGCCTTTGCGCCCCGCGCCAGCGGCGGGCGGCATCGATCCCCAGGGGACGCGAAGCTCCGACGACAGCTCCAAGGCCTAGTGTCCCCGCAAATTGCTTGCGCCCATCCGCGCGGTGGATATACTGCGCGCCTCCCATGCCCAAGCTGAAGATGAAGACCAAGAGCGCGGTCAAGAAGCGCTTCAAGCTGACGGCCAGCGGTCGCATCAAGCGTAAGCGCGCTTACTTGCGACACATCCTCACGAACAAGAAGCCCGGTAACAGGCGCAGGCTGCGCAAGGGCGGCTACATCGCCAAGAGCCAAGAGCACCAGATCAAGGCGATGATCCCCTATGGGCTGTAGGACGAGATTCAGGAGTTGACCCATGCCCCGCGCCAAAGGTGGTTACAAGACGAAGCATCGCCGCAACCGCATCCGCAAGGCAGCCAAGGGCTTCCGCGGCGGCCGCTCGAAACTGTGGAAGGCAGCCATCGAGGCCGTTCATCGCAAGTGGCGCTATGCCTACTTCCACCGTCGCAAGCGGAAGGGCGATTTCCGCCAGCTGTGGATTGCGCGCATCAATGCCGCCGCCCGTGACTTGGACACGACCTACTCGAAGCTGGTCGCCGCGCTGGCCAAGAGCAAGATCGCCATCGACCGCAAGATCCTGGCTGACCTGGCCATCAGCGATCCGAACGCCTTCAAGAAGATCGTCGAAGCCGCGCGGGCCGCGTAGGCCGGGGCTCGGCCGCCATGCCTAGCGAGGGTGCCGGGACAGCGCAAGACCTCGTTCGCTCGTTCGAGAGTCTGACGGAGGATTTCTCCAGCGAGATTGCCGGCCTGAGCACCGAATCGGAGATCCGTCTGGCACAGGCTCGGTACCTGGGCAAGAAGGGCAGGGCGACAGAGCTCATGAAACAGCTCGGCCGCATCCCCCAGGCCGACCGTCCAGCCGTGGGCACGGCGGCCAACCGCGCGCGCGAGTCCATCGAGAAGCTGGTGGAGGAGCGGCTGGCCAGTCTGGCCCACGCCGCGCTGGCTGGCGATCTCGCGCGCAGGGTGGATGTGACCCTACCGGGCCGGGGACGGCGGGCCGGCACGTTGCACCCCCTGACCCGCGTGCGCATGGAGATCGAGCAGATCTTCTGGGGTATGGGCTACGAGATACGCACCGGGCCGATGGTCGAAACCGAGTGGAACAACTTCGACGCGCTCAACACGCCCCCCGACCACCCGGCGCGCGACATGCAAGACACCTTTTTCGTCGAGGGCGGCCTCATCCTGCGCTCGCACACCTCGCCGGTGCAGATCCGCACCATGTTGGCCGGGCCCCCGCCCGTCAAGATCATCGCGCCGGGCAACGTTTTCCGCCGCGACGATGACGCCACGCACACGCCGATGTTCCCGCAGTGCGAGGGTCTGCACGTCGACAAGAACGTCAGCTTCGAAGACCTGAAGGCCACGCTGATCGTCTTCGTCCAGCGCTTCTTCGGTCCCCAAACCGACATCCGCTTGCGCCCAAGCTTCTTTCCCTTCACCGAGCCGTCGGCCGAGGTCGATGCCTCGTGCTTCCTCTGCCAGGGCAGGCAACCGGCGCGCGCAGCCTGCCGGCTGTGCAAGGGCACGGGCTGGCTCGAGATCGGCGGCTCGGGCATGGTTCATCCGAACGTGCTGCGGGCCGTGGGCTACGACAAGTACGACGTCACCGGCTTTGCCTTCGGCATGGGCCTGTCGCGCATGGCGATGCTCAAATACGGGGTCACGGACCTGCGGCTCTTCTACGAGAACGACTTGCGTTTTCTCCAGCAATTCTCGGCGGGATAGGAACGGTTCATGAAGATCTCGTTGAACTGGCTACGTGAGCTCGCCCTGCTGCCGCCGGAGGTGGACGCCGAGCAGGCCGCCTCTGCTCTGACCGCGCAGGGCCTCGAGGTCGAAGGCATCGAGCCCAAGGGCCGCGATCTCTGTGGCGTGGTCGTGGCCGAGGTGCTCGCCATGCGGCCCCACCCTAGCGCCGACAAGCTGCGCCTGGTGCGCGTACGCGCGGGGGATCGCGAAGAAGACGTCGTGTGCGGCGCCCCCAACGTGCCAGAGCCGGGCCACCGCGTGTGCTGGGCCCCGCCGGGCGCGCGCCTGGCCGGCGGCCGAACCCTGGCGGCGCGCGAGGTGCGGGGCGTGATGTCGCCGGGCATGTTGTGCAGCGAGATCGAGATGGGATTCTCGGACGCGGCCGAGGGCATCCTGGTCCTCGGAATGGATGCCGTGCCCGGGGACGACGTCGCCAAGGTGGTCGGGGCAGTGGACGACGTCTTCGAGGTCAACGTCACACCCAACCGGCCGGACGCGCTTTCCCACATCGGCATCGCGCGCGAGCTCGTTGCGCATTTCGGCGGCAAGGTGCGCTGGCCGAGCATCGACAAGGTCGCGGTGGTCGAGGCGGTTCCACCCATGGACGTCGAGATCGTCGACGGCCAGGGGTGCCCGCGCTACACCGCCCGCTTCATCACCGGCTTGACCGCGGGGCCGAGCCCCGTGAAGATGCGCTTGCGTCTCGGCTACTGCGGGATGCGCCCCATCTCGAGCATCGTGGACGCCACCAACTACGTGATGCTCGAGACCGGCCACCCCCTGCACGCCTTCGATCTCGACAAGCTTTGCGGCCGTATCCTCGTCCGCCGGGCCAAGCCGGACGAGGAGATGGAAACCCTCGACGGCCAGAGGCGGCGCCTCGCCGCCGAGGATGTGCTGATCACGGACGAGCGTGGCCCTGTGGCCGTCGGCGGCGTCATGGGCGGTGCCCAAAGCGAGGTTTCCGCCACCACCCGGAACGTGCTGCTCGAGGCCGCCACGTTCGACCCGCCCAGCATTCGCCGCACGGCCAAGCGCCTCGGGATCCCCTCCGAGGCTTCCTATCGCTACGAGCGCGGGGTGGACGCCAACGGCATTCCATTCGCCTCGCTGAGGGCAGCGTCCCTCATGGCCAAGCTGGGGGGCGGCAGCCTCGTGCACGCGCACGTCGATCGCTTCCCGCGTCCACCCGCAACCGTGAGGGTCGGCTTGTCTCTGGCCCGGCTCCGTCGAGTGAGCGGCAGCGACTACACCTTGGATTTCGCCCAGAAACAGCTCGGCCGGCTGGGGCTTGCCTGCGCTCCGGCGGCGGACGGCCTCGAGGTGACCGTCCCCAGCTACCGGCCCGACCTCTCCATTCCCGAAGACCTCGTCGAGGAGATTCTGCGTTTGGGCGAGTATGGCAAGCCCGCGCGCAAGCAGCGCATCGCCAGCAACGCAACCGAAACGGCCAACCCCGAAGGTCCGGCCGATCGCGCGCGCCTGCTCCTCGCCTCCGCCGGGCTTTCGGAAATCGTCACCTGGGCCTTCGTGCCCAGGACGGCGCTCGCCGCCATCAGCAACGACGGCCAGGACGCGGCGCTGGGGTGTGGGATCGCCCTGCGCAATCCGATTTCGGCGGACTACGAGGTCATGCGCACGTCGCTTCTGCCGGGCCTGGCGGACGCCCTCCAGCGCAACCTCTCGCGCGGGGTGAGCGACGCCTGGCTTTTCGAGGTGGGCCCCGTGGTCCGGCGCGCCGTCGATGGCACTCCGGTCGAGAGCAACCACGCCGCCGGCATCATGGCCGGCAGGAGAGCGGACTGGCTCAAGCCGGGCGAGGCTCTCGATTTCTACGACTGCAAGCGCGCGGTCGAGGAGCTGCTGCGCGGCTTCGGCCTCGCGGACGCGGTGTTCGTGTCACCGGGCGCGGCACCCTACATGCACCCGGGGATTTCGGCCGAGATCAACTCGACCACCGGGCAGAAGCTGGGCCGGCTGGGCGAGCTGCACCCGGCGATTGCGCGCCGGCTGGGCATCGAGACCAGGGCCTCGTACTTCGAGGTCGAAATCGCCGCGCTGGCCTCGGCCGCGCCGCCGCTGCGCATCACGGCCCCGCCGCGTTTTCCGGCCATCGTGCGCGACGTCTCGTTCTGGATCGACCTCGGCGTCGAGGCCGCAGCCCAACGCGCGGCCTTCCTGTCGGCGAAGGAGCCGCTGCTTTCCGAGCTGGCCGTGCTGGAGGACTTCCGCGATCCCAAGTACGTGCCCGCAGGCAAGAAGGGCCTCTTGTGGTCCATGACCTATCGGGCCGCCGACCGGACGTTGACCGACGGCGAGGCCGATCGGGCGCACCAGGGGGTCGTAGCGGCACTGGCATCCGCGTTCTCGATCCGGATACGCTAGCAGCCCGTGGCGAAAGTCGGACCGAGCCGTTCGGAGTGGATTCGGCCCGGATGCAAGGAGCGGCGAAGCGCCGAATACTAGAGGTATTCAAGCGAGCG
>JAFGPX010000203.1 GCA_016935975.1 Deltaproteobacteria bacterium | reverse complement strand
CTGCTCGAGGCCGAGGAGCGCCGGCGCAGCGGCGACGAGCCCATCAACGGTCTGGTCGCGGCGCAACTCTTGGCCGTCATCGCCGCCAACTACGAGAGGGGTGGCCACGGCGTGGATCGCGCCACCTTGAGCCGCGACTTCGGCTTGTCCATCGACGTCATCGATCGCATCGCGGCCCGGCTGCGGCTACGCGGCCTCCTGGCCGAGGTGGCGGGCGACCGCGAGGGCTTCATCCCGGGGCGTCCCGCCAACCGCATCAGCCTCGACGAGGTGCTGGCCGCCTTCCGCTCCACCGATCTGGAGACGGCACAAGGCAGCACCTCGCCCGAGCTGGCGGCGTTGGTCGCCGACCTCGAAGCTAGACGCAAGGAGCGCATCGGCGACACCACGTTGGCCGACCTGCTGCCCAGGTAGTTCGCCACGGAGGACGCAGAGGACACAGAGCCGGACCGGAAGCAGACGGGTTTCGGATCCGGAAACCCCTTCCCTCTCTTCCGGCCTCCGCGTTCTCCGTGTCCTGTGTGGTGAAGACCCAGATGAACGTCACCGGCTGCGCACGAGCAAACCGAGACGCCAGGGGTAGGGCTCGGCCTTGACCGACGAATACGGATCCTTGCCGGCATAGAGGTAGCGCATGTTGCAGTTGTCGATGGTCATGGTTTCGTCGTAGCCGTCGCGGATGAGCTCGCCATGACTGACGTCCTTGGTCCACTTGACGCCCGCGTAGGTGCTGTTGCCCGCGCCGGCAAAGGGGTTGGCCTCGGTCTCGGCCATGGGCGTCCATGACCCGTCGAGCGTGCTCGAGCTCCATGCGCCGATGTAGCGTCCCCCGCTGCCATAGCCCTCGATGGTCATCACGTACTTGTCCGCCCCCTTCACCTTGTAGACGCGTCCGCCCTCGCGCAGATAGGAATTCTGCGGCATCGCGAGCACGGGCTCGCCGAAGCCGTTCGGAAAACCTCCGACGGAGGTCTGGCTGCGAAAGACATAGCCCAGCTGGTTGGTGAAAAACATGTAGCAGTTGGCGCTATCGCAGATGATCCAGAAGTCGGTCCACCCGATGCCTCCCGCGCCGGCGTTCTTGGTGACGATGGCCGGCGTGCTCGCGTAGAAGGCCGCTGGCGCCGTCCAGTTGCGCGCCTGCGTGATGTCGGCGTTGGTCGAATAGAAAGGCCCGCTGGCTTGGGAAATCAGGTACCAGGTCTGCTTCGGCGTGAAGTAGAAAATCTGCGGCTGGTAGCGCTGGCCCGAAAAGCCCGGGGTGTTGTCCAGGAAATCCACGGTTGCGCTCGGCATGTTGATCCAGTCCGCGAACTTGGCGTACTGCATGCTGTACTTCCCGGCCGTGTCCACCACCGTGGCGAAGACATGGTACTTGTCGTCGAAGCGCACCACCGTGGGCGCCTTGATGCCGACGAGACTGTGGCTACCGTCGGACACGGGATCCATGAGCGTCTGCGTGGAAGCCCAGCCATAGCTCGTGGTCACGCCGCACACCGTGCTGGTGGTACCGCCGAGCCCGATCAAGCTGGTCGAGGTCGAGCCTCCGCCGCCGATGCCGCCGGCGCCGGTGCTGCCTCCCAGCCCCGTGTCGCCGCCCATGTCCGTAATTCCGCCCTCGCCCGTCATGCCGCCCGTGTCCGGAATCCCTCCGGTGTCCATCGTCCCGCCCGTCTCGGTATCGCCGCCGCTGCCGGTATCCCCACCAGTTTCCGTCACCCCTCCGGTTTCCGTCGTCCCGCCCGTCTCGGCGACTCCCCCGGTGCCGCTCGCGCCCCCCTCGCCCGAGCCCCCCGCGCCACCCCCGGGATCCTGTCGGCGCACGATTGGCGCGCAGCTCACGACGGCGATGATCGCCACCGTGGCGGCCGTCAGGCAGCCGAAAGAGCGCTCAGCTAGCATAGGGTCTTCTCCATGAGTGATTCTTGCTGCCCCCGCTACCCTAGCGCGGTTCCTGACGGAACGGCACGACCACCAACCGAAACGCACTTGGTTTAGCATGCCCCGTCGCCGGTTCACAATCGGGGAAAAAGTGCCGATGTGGGAACATTGGCTACCCGTGATGGCTGCCACAAGGTCTGGTGGGCCGGCTTCACAGGGCGCGCACGTCCACCCAGTGCATGCCGGCTCGCCGCGCGGCCTCGATGCCCGTATCCGTGTCCTCGTAGACCGTGCAGCGCGCGGGCATCACCCCCAGACGACGCGCGGCCTCCAGGAACACGTCGGGCTCGGGCTTGTGCCGGGCCGTGTCCTCCGCCGTCACGAGAACGGCGAACCACTCGAGAATCCCGAGCTGGCGCAAGGTCCTCTCGACGATGTACCGATGGCCGCCCGACGCGACCGCCATGGGCGTGTTGCCGCGCGCCTGGCGGGCGATCTCGACGACCTTCGCGACGGGGCGAATCCCGTCCGAGTGCGCGAGGAAGGCCGCTTCTTTTTGCCGGGTCAGAAGGTCCACGTCGGCAACCTTCCCCGCCTCGGCAAACAGCATCTCGATGATCTTGGCCGCCGGCACGCCGCCCAGGGCGTAGAAGCGATCCTCGGGAAAGCCGACCCCGTGCGGCCGCAGGATCTCGACCCAGGCCCGGTAGTGCGCCGGCATGGTGTCGGCCAGGGTGCCATCGCAGTCGAAGATGAGCGCATCCACGGCCGCAGTTCATAGCAGACCGCATGCAGACTGGCGGAAAAACCACGGAGGACACAGAGGATGCGGAGACGGATCGGAAGAACGAAGGGTCTGGATCCGGAACCCGGGATTCCTCCCCCTCCGGCCTCTGTGTCTTCCGTGTCCTCTGTGGTGAATCCGGTCAATCCCCGTCGTCGCGCGTGCGGCGGATGAAGACCGCCAAGGACACGGTGCCGCCTCCGAGGAGAAGCAAGAACACGACCCAGCCGGCGAACCGGTGCGCGTGGGTGTCGTAGAGCCAGTGGTCCATCCGAACCCGCCGGTAGGTCGCCTGGATGTCGAGGGGAAGATGGGTGTGGCGTCGCCAGGGCGCGTCTGCAGACGCCTGCTGCCAAGTGTCGCCGAAGGGCACGTGGCGCAGCAACCAGAGGTGACCGAGGATGGGCTGCAGCGGCGCCAGCCACACCGTCGGGTAGATGTCCTCGAAACAGCCCTCGCAGTAGCCGCCTTTGTCGACGGTCAGGGAAGCGCCGCGGTTGGGCTGGCCCAGCCACTTCGTGCGCACGTCGAGTGCGATGCGCAGGTAGTGGTCCCAGTAGAACGCGTTGCCGAGCATCTGCACGAAGATGCCGAGCGCGAGCCCCAGAACCGCGAGCCCTCGTCCCGGCCAGCGCACGTGCGGCAAAAAGCCGATCACCGGCAGCAGCAGCACGGGAACGGCGAAGACCAGGTAGCGCGGCCCCCAGGCCCAGTCCCCCGGCCACGACGGAAAGCGGCCGTAGAACAACACCAAGGGCACGATGGTGGCCAGCATGAGCAACACGCTGGTGCGCTGCTCCTGCCAGAAGCGACGCAGGCCCAGCGCGGCCAGCACGAGCGGCGGCGCGTACAGGAAGACGCTCTTGCCCGGCGAGAACAGGAAGCCCCACGTGCTCAAGAACACGTTCTCGACCATGACCTCGCCGACCTTCCGGTATCCCGTGTTCGTGACCGAGCCGAAGCGCAGGTAGTTGTAGGCGAGCAGCATCAAGACGAAGGGCAGAAAGCCCCACGCCGCGTGCAGCAACGAGCGGCCGAGTTGGCGCGGCGTCCGGCGGTGAGCCAGCGCCACCACCACGAACGCCCCGGGCAGGCAGAGAGCGCACACGTACTTGGTGTTGAGCAGCGCCCCCGCCCACAGCCCGGCCGCCACCGCCGTCCGGCGATCGAGTCGCTTCGCCAGTTGCGCGGCCTCCATGAAAAAGCCGGTGAAGCACGCGGCCTGGACGATCTCGGTGAACGGGTATCGCGCGTAGACCCACACGATGCTTCCCGCGCCAAGCAGGATGGCGCCGAAGCGCGCGACCCGGCGCGAGGCCCCATGCCGCAGACAGAGCCGAAAGAACAGCCAGGCGCAGAGCGCGCCGAGCAGTCCGCCGGCCAGGTGGCAGGAGAACACGTCGAGCAGGTGCAGGCTTTCCGGAGCCGAAACCAGACGGCCGAGCGTGGTCCGCACGATGGCCCCGGGCACGTGGGTCAAAGACGGCAGCCAGGGCTGGGCCGCGTAGAACTTGCCGCCCCGTCCGGGCGAGGCATCGTCGGGCCAGCGGGTCTGCACAGACACGCCGTCGCCGCGCACCATGGAAAGCGCGACCTCGTAGACCGGACGCGCGTCGCCCCACGGCACCTCGCGGCTCATGCTGGCGAAGTAGAGACAGGCGACCGCGGCGAAGAGAGGAAGCCCCGGATGCCCACGCCACGCCCGAGCCACCCCCCGGCGGCACGTGCCGAGCAAGCCGCCGAGACTCATGCTCCCGGCACCCCCTCCGGCCTCAGCCGGCCGTAGACCGTGCTCCCTCGCGGGGGCGGCAGGCACGCTCCGTCCCGCCGCAGGAGAACGTAGGGCCCGTCTCGGGCGATGCTTCGGTAGCGGGGATCCCCGAGCTTCTGACCGGGGCTCACGATGGCGTAGTTCGCGGCAGCCAGGTCCGTCCACGAGCCTCCCCACACCATCGGCACGCGGCGATGCAGGTAGGTGTAGCCACCCGTCCAGTAGGGATTCATGGCCGGTGCCGCCAATCCGCAGAGATCTGCATGTCTTGCTGCCCGCTCGAACAAGCGATTTCTCTCACCGAAAGCGCCCCAGACCAACTTGGAAGTGGGCCCGCCCATGCCGGGCGCCGGCATGGGCTGGCCGATGTCGTCGAACGTTACCTTGGGCGCGCGCAGCGCGAAAAGCGAGACCAGACCCAGGACGAGCGCCAACGCGGCCGAGCGCCCGCGAGCCGCGGCAAACGGCAGCCTGGAGAGTAGACGGGCCAGACCGACCGCGGCGCTGGCCAGAAAGAGCGGCAACACCGGTACGACGAAGCGCAGCTCCTTGTGGGCGACGGCCGAGTGCACGAGGACGTAGAGCAGGACCAGCGAGACGAGCGGCCAAGTGCGCCGGAGCCCGACGACAAACCCGAGGGCGAGCACCAGCACGGCGAGCCCGTTTGTCCCGAGCATGGTCGACAGATAGAACCCGCGCCCGGCCACGCCCCACTGGTTCGCGCCGCTCTCCATGAGGTTGAAGCGCAGGTAGACGACGAACGACTGGAAGGGCCGCCCCCAGGTCGCCCAGTCGAGAAGGCCGCCGAGCAGCAGCATGCCGGTCATGCCGCCCGCGAGCCAAGCGGCCGGCCGCAGCCCGCGCCGCGCCGCCACGATGAGCACGACGGCGGGCAGCAGAATGCCGTTCTGCAAGCGCAGCAAGGTACCGAGACCCCAAAAGACACCGGCGAGCAGCAGGGGCGATGTCGGACCGGCGAAGCTGCGCTTCCAGGCGACGCGCGAGCAGGCGTCGCCGCCGGCCATTCCCCAGGGGAGCAACAGCCACAGGCCCCACGCGAGAAAGGGCGCGCTCGCCACCTCGGAGAGAACACGGCTGCCGTAGAGCACGCTGGCCGGGAACACGCTGGCCAGAAGTCCGAGCAGCACGAGCGCCACAAGGCCGCCCAGTGCCTCCGCCAAGCGCAGCATCGGATAGAAGGCAGCGACCGCCAGCAGCGCGAACGCCAGCTTCAGAGCCACGACCAGGCCCGCCCCGCTACCGATGCCTGCGGCGGCAAGAATCCGCATCAGTCCCCCGAGCACGCCCGGCAGCAGCCACGAGCGCGCCCCGACCTTGAACTCCCAAGGCACGAAGCCATAGCCGAACGCGAAGCGGTGTCCCTGCTCCAGGGTCTGGAAGATCTCATCCGCCCAGACCAGGCCCGCGTCGGCCACCGCGACGTAGGCGCGCGGCAAGAAGATCGCGAGACACAGGCCGAGCACGAGCCAGCGCCGTCGGGCCGTTGTGATTGGGCGATCCACCGAGGCAAGAATGCCTGCTCGCCCCGTCCCGGTCCAGAGCGACGGACAAGGTCAGGCGTCGGCGACAGGCGAGGAGGCGATTGTGAGGAACGCCACGCGGGGAAAAGACGAAGCGAGTGTCCGGTTTTCCGCGGTCCCGAGCCGGGCCGGCAGGTCCTCGGCTGGCGCCGGCATGGGAACGCGCAGCAGGGACTTGAAGCGAGAAACGCGCTGGGCGCTCTCCGCGACGCGAGCCCGGACATCGCTCCGTGCCTCGGCGACGCCGACCAGCGCCGAAAACGCCCGCTCCTGACGCTCGCGCGGCCCGCGCACCAGAAAATGATCGACCCCGGCGAGCAGGCTCTCGACCACGAGGGCCTCGACGGGGTGCCGGTCGGCCACGGCGGCCATACCCAGATCGTCGCTGACCAGGAGGCCTGCAAAGCCCAGCTCGCCGCGCAGGATGTCGCGGGCGATCCGCCGCGACAGGGTGGCCGGCATCCGGCTATCCCATGCCGGATACAGGACGTGCGCCGTCATCAAGGCCTCGACGCCGGCCGAGGCCGCCGCGGCAAAGGGAGCCAGCTCGACGGCGCGGAGCCGCTCCTCCCCGTGCGCCACGCAGGGCAGCTCGAGATGGGAATCGCTTTGCGTGTCCCCATGCCCCGGAAAGTGCTTCCCGCACCCCAGCACCCCGGCGTCGTGCAGACCGCGCCAGAAGGCCAGCGCGTGATCGGTGACCACCTCGGGCTGGTTGCCGAATGCCCGGTTGCCGATGACGGGATTGCGCGGATTGGTGTGGACATCGAGAACGGGGGCGAGATCCCAGCCGATGCCGAGCGCAGCGATCTCCCCGCCCAACGCCGAGGCCACGGCGCGCGTGCGGGAAACGTCGCCGGCCGCAGCCACCGAAGCCATGTCCGGCCACACGGTGAGCGGCTCGCGCAAGCGCTGCACGCGCCCGCCTTCCTGATCGACGGACACCACGAGCTGCGCGTCGGCCGGACTGGACTTGCGCAAAGCAGCCACCAGAGCCGCGACCTGGGCCGGATTCCCGATATTCGGGCGGAAGAGCATCACGCCGCCGACCTCGGAGCGAGCGATGCGCCCGAGAAGCTCGGCCGGCGCCACAAGACCGTCGAACCCCACCGAGAAGAGCTGGCCACAAGCGCGACGAAGCTCGGATGATGTCACGCGCCTACTCTAGCCGATGCACGCCGCGATGGGAAAGTCAGCTTCCCGTCGCAGCGGGCTCTTGCTATAAGGGCGCACTGGTTCGCGTACCCCCGAAACGACCGAGGTCAAAGGAATGTCCCACGAGGCAGGCAGATTTCACCCCTGGCTGGCGGCCGGCCTGCCTGGCGCGCTGGCGTTTCTGGTCGCGGTCCCCGCCTGGGCACAAATGGGCGGCATGAGCCCGGGCATGGGCCCGGGCATGGGGCGCCCCGGCGGCACGGCGGCGCAGCCGCAGGACAAGGACGAAGGGCCTGCCGAGGTCGCCCCGGATGCCGACGAGAAGGCTCCGCCCTCCAAAGAAAGCGATACCGCCTACCTGGAGCTGGCCCGGCGACGCACCAAGGTAATCGAGATCGACGGCTACTTCCGCCTGCGCACGGACTACCTTTACAAGATGAACTTGGGCCAGGGATACAACAACGGTGGGCCGGGGCCATCCGCCCTGCCCCCGTTCCCGGTGCCCAGCGAATGCCTTCCCGACGGCAGCGTCGGGCAGAACGGCGGCAACTCGCAAGCCGGGCAACCCATCATCCGTTGCGGGGACAAGAGCATGGGCGACGGCAACATACGGCTCCGCCTCGAGCCCACCGTCAACATCTCCGACCAGGTGCGGGTGCGCAGCCAAATCGACGTGTTCGACAACCTGATCCTGGGCACGACCCCCGACTCGCTGGTCAACCCCACCATCCCGGACCAGAACGCCAAGGTCGGGCAGACCAGCAGTGCCGCACCCGCCGACGTGCTGTCGAACACCCAGACGACCTCCGCCTCCAACATCGTCGCCAAGCGAGCCTGGGGCGAGATCGACACCCTGCTGGGGTCGCTGCGCTTCGGCCGCATGCCCTGGCACTTCGGCCGCGGCATGTATTTCAACCGCGGCGACTGTGCCGACTGCGAAGGCGGCACCAACGTGGATCGCTTCATGGGCCTGACGACGGTCTACGGCCACCAGCTCGCGCTCAGCGTCGACTTCGGAGCGCAGGGCTACCACCTCGGCTACACCGATCTCGGCCAGAAGAACACGGGCGGCTTCCCCCTCGATCTCACGCAGAAAGACGACGTCACCCAGCTCATGGGCGCGCTGACCAAGATCGACGAGGACCGCGTCTGGCGCGAACGCATCGCGGCCGGAGACGTGGCCCTCAACTACGGCGCGCAGGTCGTTTACCGCAGCCAGGACTACGCGACGTACAGCGTTTCCTCGCTGGCGGGTTCGCCCTACGACACCAACCCCCAGAACCCGCTTTCCTCCGGCGATCTCGGCAACAGCTTGGTCACCAACGTCAACGCCCTACTCTTCATCCCCAGCCTCTGGTTCAAGTTTGGCTGGAAAGCCCTCACCCTGGAATTCGAGGGCACCATGCTCGCCGGAAAGCTGGGCAACGCGGGCCCGCTACGCCTCGACACCACCGATGACAAGGGCCTGACCATCCTGCAGGCGGGTTGGGTCTTGTCGAGCTCGCTGCGGCTGTACGACGACGCCCTGTTCGTCGGCTTCGAAACCGGCGGCGCCACCGGCGACCAGGCCGAGTTGGCGTACGATCCCGCCAGAACCAACACCGCGACCGGGCTGTACTACCCCTACCTCAACTACCGCTGGAAGTTCGTGCCCCAGCCCGCCGGCGACCGCAACTTGAACGACTTCCACTTCTCGCCCGAGTACCACGTGGACGAGATCCTCTACCGCCGCATCCTCGGCACGATCAGCAACGCCATCTACCTCAAGCCGAGCATCGCCTATTGGCTGGACCTCGATTCGAAAAAGGAGCGCGAGATCGGCTTCTCGGGTGCGGTCGTCTACAGCCTGGCGCCCGTGCCGGTGGCCACGCCCGGCAACTCGCTGAACTACGGCGTCGAGATGGATCTCGCCTTGCAGTACCGCAACCTGCGCGAGAACGTCTTCGCCGGCTTCACCTGGGGCGTGTTCTGGCCCATGGCCGCACTGACCCGGCCGCGGGTGGACGCCTCGGCGCCACTGTGGTCGAGCCCCGAGGACGCCAACGCTGCGCAGGTCGTGCGGCTGTTCGCGGGCATCAGATTCTGAGGGGCCGGGCCGGGCGAACGCTGCAGCGCGGGCGCGATGAATCGCGCCCCTACCGTTTCTTGGCCGCCTCCAGCGATTTGATGCGCTCCCGCGCATCCTTCTGCGCAGCAGGATCGCGGCGGTCGTCGGTCGCCAGGTACTTCTTGAACGCCGCCAACGCCTCGTCGTGGCGGCGCTCCTCGGTGTAGAGCATTCCGAGGTCGTACCAGGCTCCCGAGATCGACGGGTCGAGCTTGACCGCCTCCTCGTACTCGGGGATGGCGGCGTCGTAGTTCTTCTGCATGCGGTAGGTCACCGCCAGGTTGAAGTGCGTCTGGCCATTCTTCGGATCGATCTCGATGGCCCGCTTGAAAGCCTCGATCGCGCCTTCCTTGTCCGAGGTCTTCGACAGAGCGACGCCCAGGTTGGACCAGGCGGGGGCCTCTTCGGGCTTGATGGCGGTTGCCCGGCGCAGGTGAATGATGGCCTTGGGGTAGTCCCCCTTCTGGCGAAGGGCCATGCCCAGGGAGTAGCGCGCCTCGTAGTTGCCGTCGTCGAAAGAAATCGCCGTGGCCAATTCCTTGATGCCCTCGTCGTTGCGTTTCATGCGCACGAGAAGCACTCCCAGATTGGCGCGGACGTCGGCATTCGAGGGCTGCAAGGACACGGCCTTCTTGTAGGCCGACAACGCCTCGTCGTAGTCGCCCCGGTTGCGATGGAGATTGCCCAGCGTGAACCAAGCGGCGGCGTATTTCGGCCGGGCCGCGACCGCCTGCTTGACCTTTTCGATGGCCTCGGCGGTCTTGCCCTGCCGTTTGAGGACAAGGCCCTGCCTGTAGTAGACCGCCGCTTCGTCGGCCATCGCCGGCGCGGCGGCGGCAAATGCCACGGCAAACACTGCGGGGCGCAACCATGCGAGCTTCATGGCCGAAGCTTCGCCCTGGCGCGATCCATAGTCAATGAGCTACCACTCGACGTGCACGCCGACCGAGGGCAACACGAGCCGGTAGTAGTTCTCGGTGATGGCGCCCGAGGCCTGGCGCTTGACGTCGAAGACCTCGCGCGAAAGCGTCGAATTGACCAGCTCCAGGTAGGCGTCGAGCACGAAGGTGTCGAAGAGGAAGCGCTTGTCGGCGCGCAGGTCGAGCTGCGGGAAGCCCGGCAAGCGGATGTAGCCCTCGACGTCATTCGCGCGCTCGTTGTACAGGGGATAGGGCCGGCCGCTGTTGTAGTGGAAGCGCACCGACGTCGAGTAGTTGCGCGGCCAGCGGTAGCCCACCACGAGGTTCAGGATGTGCCGCTGGTCCCAATCCGAGGGCACGATGATGCCGTCCACCACGCGCAGCGAGCGCGACAGGGTGTAGGCCAGCCAGCCGTAGAGGTTGTGCCTCATCGGCCGGCGCAGCAGGAATTCCACACCGTAGCTTTCCCCCTCGCGCGGCTCCAGCAGATCGGGCATCTGCGGATCGGGGATGAGCGAATTCCTCAAGTCGGCCAGGTGCAGTCGCTGGTAGAAGAGCGAAGCGTCCAGGTTGAGGTCGATGCCCAGGCGTTCCTCGAGCGCGGACTCGATGCCCAGCGAGGCCTGACGCGAGCGCTGCAACCCATAGTCGGCCAGCCCGAACGACTCGAAGCCGGGCACGCCGACGGGCAGGCTCGGCATCTGCGAGAACTGCCCGGCCGCTAGCTTCAGCCAATCCTGCGCGCCGACGCGGTAGCGCACCTGCAGCCGGGGGCTGGGCGCGTAGCGCTCGACACCCTGCTCGAAGTAGCCGTCGTAGCGCAACCCGGGCCCGACGACGAGACGGTCGCCCGCGCGCAGGGTCAGCGCGACATAGGCGCCGGCCGAGTAGGCGGTGCGATCGCGAAACAGATCGGTCGTGTAGAGACTGGCCAGGACACCGCCCAAGACCTTCATCAACGAAGACGGCCGGGCGCGCTGCAGCTCGGCGTCCGCGCCGACATCGAGGTCCAGCCAGCGAGCCAGTCGCCAGCGCTCGGCCAGCCGGGGCGCCAGGGTCAGCATGCGACTGCCCACCGGAACCGAGAAGAGCGAGGTGATGCTCACGGTCGAATCGTCGATGCCTCCGACTACCGCCGCGGTCAGCCGGCCGCGCGCCAGCCGCCCGTCCCAGCGCAGTTGCGCGCGATGGAAGGTCAGCTTGGCCCGGCCCGGGTCGATGTCGACGGGCTGCCCGGGCACCCCCCAATCCGTCCGGTCGGGGTCTTTCTGCCGGAGATCGTCGCCCGAGCCGAAGACGAACAGGGTCAACTTGCCCGGCCCCAGGGTGTGGTCGGCGCGGATCTGGTAGTCCCAGTAGTCGAGCGCGTAGGCGTTGGAGAAGGCCGACAGGAGGAAGCCGGTGTACGAGTAGCGACCGGCCACCGCCACCGTGCCCTTGCCCTTGTCCCACGGCGCGGCGACGATGCCGCCGGCGTCGAACAGCCGCACGTCGGCCGAAACGTGCAGGCGATCGGCGGTCGGGGTCGCGGTCTGCGCCGCCACGATCCCGGACACGTAGCGGCCGTAGGTGACCGGATAGCCGCCGGGGTAGAACTGCAAATCCTCGATGAAGAAGGGATGCAGGACCGACGGACCGAGCGCGAAATGGAACAACGCCGGCGCGCGCACGCCGTCGATGAAGAAACCGGTGTTGCCGGGATTCGCGCCGCGAATGGCATAGAACGGCAGCGGCCAGGTGCTTTGCGCCACGCCGGGCAGGGATTCGATGACCCGGATGGGATCGCCGAGCGAGCCCGCCGTGCGCACCAGCTCTTCTCTTCGAAGCGGCACCATGGGCTCGGGCCGCGGCTCGGCGGTGACGATGGTTTCGTACCTCTCGCCCCGGGTGCGCGGCTCGAGCCGCACCGTGTAGTCGCTGGTGTCGACCATGACCGTGACGTCGCGGCTGGTCGGGGCATGGCCGGGACACTGCACGCGCAGGTTGTGCTTGCCGGGCAAGACCTCGACCGAGAAGACGCCTCCCGCTTTCGTCTCGGTCTCCGCCGTCGTGCCGTCGCCGACGCCGACGCGCACCAGCGCGCCGACCAGGGGCCGCCGCGTCCCGCGGGCCAGCACCTTGCCGCCGAATTTCACGAGCGCGCGGGCCGGCACGGGTCCTGCCTCGACGGCCGCGGTCACCTTGGCCTCGACGACCGCAACCCCGGCGTCCCGGGCGGCCGTAACCCCGCCGTCGATCGGGGCCACGGCGGCCTCCACGTCGATCGAACCGCCATCGAGAGGGGCGTCGGCGTCGATCGGGAAGGCCGCCAGCACGGCCAGCAAGAGGACGGACTGCACGCTAGTCCCTGCCCCCGTCCGGCCCCGTGGGCGGCGCCAAAGTGGTGAGCCACAGCCCCGAACGCGCCGAATCGACGCGGCCCCGCACGATGTAGGCCGCGTACGAGGTCGCGAGATCGGGGCCGGCCAGCTCGCTCGCGTCGGCCACGGCGTGGGAGTAGAGAATGTCGGTGCCCCGGTCGATGTCGCGCAGAACCAGGTCGCCGACGCCGTCCTGTTGCGATACGTTGATGATCCCGAAGAGGGTGTGGGTGGACACGGAAACGCTGAAGATCGCCTTCGCGATCAGGCGCAGGTTGGTGGGCGGGACGCCAGGCGCGTAGTCGGCGAAGTAGAGGTCGGAGCTGGCGCGGCCGAGGCGCGCCCAGAAGACCAACACCGGACCCGCGTCGCCTTCGGTGAAGAAGTAGCTCTGCCGGTCCGCGCTCACCAGCAACCCAGGCGGTGAGACCATGACCGCGGAAGCCTCGAGCTCGGCGTCCTGGCACATGAGAGGCCCCTTGGGTGTCGTGTCGAAGAGAGTGGCCGCCGCGGGCGTGATGTACATGAGGTAGCTGCCGTCCTTCGTGAAGCTGGGCATGTACAGGGGCCCGACCAGGGTACGGCGCCCGACGAGGTCGTTCTTGCCCGTGAACACGCCCTGCCCCAAGCTGTCGAGCAGCAGCCGCTCGTCGCTGTTCGGACGATCCAGGACGCCAGCCAGGTTGGCCAGTGGGCTCGGCAGCGTCTCGAACCTGTCCTCGCCGGTATCGAGATCGAGCACGTGGAGCTCGGCCGGCTCCGTTTCCGTCGCGTTCTGCGCGTAGGCGAAAACCCCGTCCCCGAATCCCCCCCAGGCCGACGGGTTGGGCCGGGCCAGGTCCATCTCCGCCCCGGTCCGCAAGTCGCGCACCACGGTCTTGGACTTGCCCTCCTCGCTGATCGCGAGGGCGGCATAGTGCTCGTCCCCGCTGACCGAGAAACGCGAGACGTTGGCGCGCAGGGATTCCACCAGGTTGGCGGGACGGACAAGGCGCGTGAGCATGCGCGACTCGCCCCGAATGAAGTAGATGGTCCCGTTGCCCATGATCTGGCTCTGGAACGAGCCCGAGTCCTCGCCGACGATGAGATCCTGCTCGCCGTTCCACAGGTACAGCGTGGGGTATTTCTGCCCCGGCAGAGCCGGCCGCTCGTAAAGGAGCTGCGGACAGTCGTGGTCGAGCTGGGGAAAGCCCGGGCAGGTCTGGCCAGGCAAAGGCTCGGCGAACAGGGTCGAGAGGGGCACGGTGAAGCGCTGCCAGACCCAGATGCCGTCGAGGCGAAACTCCTCCTCCAGCGTCGGGCCAAGGCGCACGAGCGTCGCCACGCGGGCCATGCCGCCTTCGCTCTTCGTCAGACGCTCGTCGACCATGAAGTAGCGGTCGCCCACGTTGAACGGCCCCTGCTCTCCACCCCAGTAGTCCGACCAATTCGCCACGATCTTGCGCTGGCGGCTGCCGTCGAAGGAGGTGAGCCACAGATCCGACACGCCGCCGCGGCTGCCGGTGGCAGGCGCCGTGCGTTCCTGGAAGCGAACCATGGTCTCGCCGGCCACGTCGATGAAGCCGGGCGCCGCGAGCTTCTGGCTGTGGAAGAGGTGGACGCCGGCGGGCGGCGGCCCCTCCTCGAGGCAGGCTCCCAAAAGGAGCGGCGCGAGCAGCAGGGCTGGCGAGCGAGAGGACATCACGGGGCTTTTGGCGCCTACTCTAGCCGATGCCGCAGGATTCTACGACAGGGACGAGAACGCTTGCCGAGAGGCCGCGCACAGTGGGATGGTTGCCCTGCTTGAGCCGAGGGGGAGACCATGCGCGCCATACGCCCTACGAAGACCGGTGGCCCCGAACAGCTCGTGCTGGAGGATCTCGCCACGCCCGCGCCCGGCGCCACCGAGGTTCTGGTCCGCGTCGAGGCCGCCGGGGTGAACTACGTCGACGTCTACCACTTGTCCGGGCTCTATCCTCTGCCCCTGCCTCTGCCCATCGGCCTCGAAGGGGCCGGCACGGTCGAGCAGCTCGGGGCCCAGGTGCGCGATCTGCGCGTCGGCGAGCGTGTAGCCTGGGCTTCGGTGCCGGGCTCCTACAGCAGCCACGTGGTCGCGCCGGCCGACAAGCTGGTGCCGGTTCCCGAGGGGCTTGCGTCCGACGTGGCGGCCGCCTTGCTCCTGCAGGGCATGACCGCCCACTGCCTGACCCAGACCGTCTTTGCCTTGCGGCCCGAACACGTCGCCCTGGTGCACGCCGCGGCGGGCGGCGTCGGCTTGCTGCTCGTCCAGATGGCCAGACGGGCGGGAGCGCGCGTGATCGGCACGGTTTCGACCGAGGCCAAGGCGGCGCTGGCCAAGGAGGCCGGCGCCGACCACGTCATCAACTACCAAACCACGGATTTCGCGACCGAGGTGAAGCGCCTGACCCGCGGGCGCGGCGTGGACGTGGCCTACGATTCCGTGGGCCGGGAGACCTTCGACGACAGCCTCGCTTGCCTCGCCCAGCGCGGCTTCCTGGTGCTCTACGGCCAGTCGAGCGGCGTGGTGCCGCCCGTCGATCCCGCGCGACTCGGCCAGGGCTCGTACTTCTTGACCCGGCCCTCCATCTTCCACTACACCGCAACGCGCTCCGAGCTCGTGGCGCGGGCGCGCCACCTCTTCGAGCTGGTCGTCAGCGGCAACCTGCGCGTGCGCATCGATCGCACCTTCCCCCTCGCGCAAGCCGCCGAGGCCCACCGCGCCCTCACCAGCCGAGCGACCACGGGCAAGGTGTTGCTGATCCCGTGAGAAACTGAACCACAGAGAGCACAGAGGACCGCAGAGGACACGGAGCAGGAAGAAGGGTCTCGGATCTTGATCCGGGAACCCTCCTTTCTTCCCGCCTCTGTGCTCTCTGTCCCCTCCGCGCTCTCTGTGGTGAAGATCCCCGACGCGGCCACCGCCGCGCACGCGGGCATCGCGGGGCTGGAGAATCGGCCGCGATCCGTGCGAGATTCGCGCCATGCCTTGTCAAACCTCGCAGGCTCGCTCCGCTTGTGGGCGCAACGTCTTCGGCGTCGTGCTGCTCTTCGCGGCGTTGCTGGTAGCCGCGGTCTTCGAGCAGTACTGGCGGCGCAGCTTGATTCCCCTCGGGCTGTGGCTGGTCTTCGGTTTCGGACTTTGCCTGCATCTCGCGCTGCGGGCCTCCACGGTGCGTCTCCTGGCCCTGTTGCTCACGATCTTCTTCGTCGAGTACGCCAAGGAGAGCATCGGTGTCCACGCGCAACTGTGGTCGTACACGGGTCCAGGCGGCAGCTACGTCTTCGGGGTCCTCGCCTGGGTGGTTGCCGGCACGGCCACGTACGCGGCGGCCACGGGCCAGGCGATTCCGCTCTTGCAACGTTGCCGACTGACGGCACCGCGATGGTTGAATCTCGTCGTCGTCCTCGGACTGGCTGGCCTGCTGGCGGTGTTGCTCCGCGACAAACGCCACCTCGTCGGTGTCCCGTTCTGGTCGTTCTATGCCTTGCTCGTCCTGGTTTCGCTCCTAGCCGTACGGCGCATGCCTTTCCACGTCCTGGCCGGCATCGTCGTCTGCGCGTGGCTGGCGGGAGCGATAAGCGAGTACCTGGGCTCGAGCGTGGGCAGGGCCTGGATCTTCCGCGGCGACCCGGCGTTCCCGCCCGCCTACCTCCTGGCCGCGTGCTGGCCGCTGGAGATCCTCGCCCAGTACGCCCTCTCCGCGTTCTTGGCGGGCGAGCCCGTGTCGGGCCAAGCCCCGCCGGACGAAGCGCCGATGGACGCCTTGTCGCGCGAGGAACGCGTCTTGCGCGGCTTCCTCGTGGGCAGCGGCATCGTCTATCTGGTGGTCGGGTTCGCCTTCGTCCTGCTTCCCAACCCGATTCTCGGGACCATCCATCGCCTCTCGCGCTTCCTTCTGCCCGGTCTGCCCGTGCCCGCGCTGCCCGAGGATCGCTTCTGGGTCGTCCTCGCCTTCTCGATGATGATGACGATCACCGCTCTGTGCTTCCTTGCGGCCTTCGACGTCCGCCGCAAGCGCGGCTACATTCTGCCCCTGCTCCTCGCCAAGTTCGCCTCGGCGGCGGGGGGACTGCTCACCTTCGTGCTCGCGACCCGTTGTTTTGCCTGCCTGGCGATCTTCGTGGTGGACGGCACGATCTTCGGCCTGACCTTCTTCTTCTTCGTCCGCGCCCAGCGCGGCTTCTTCCGCGAGCAGACCGGTTTCCTTTACGGCGAGGGCCCTCCTCCGCCGCAAGGACAGCCGACGACCGTGGCCGCTATTTCCGGAGAGGACAAGCTCGACTGTCTTGGGCGCGTCCTCGACGAAACCCGCTTCGACGAGGTGCTGGAAGCGCGGCGGCTTGCCTCCGGGAAATCGCGCGAGACCTTCAACGTGGTCATCAAGCCGAACTTCATGTTCATGCACGCCCGGGAAGACCGATCGACCTACACGGACCCCGAGCTGGTGCACGCCCTGGTCGATCGCCTCGTGGCCTTGGGCTACCGGCGCATCTTCCTGGTCGAATCGCAAAGCACCTATGGCAACTACTACGCGAATCGCGACGTGGTCACGGTCGCGGAATACGTCGGCTACCGGAGCGACGGTCGCTATCGCATCGTCGATCTCACGCAAGAACGCGTGCCGTACGACTACGGCGGCCGGCTCGGCCAGCACGTCGTCGGGCCGACGTGGCGAGACGCCGACTTCCGCATCTCGTTCGCCAAGAACAAGACCCACGTCTTCTGCAACTACACGCTGACGCTCAAGAACGTCTACGGCACGCTGCCCATGCAGGACAAGCTCCTCGAGTACCACACCGAGCGCGAGTACGACTGGCCCACCATCGAGACCCTGCAGCACTTCCCGGTGCACTTCGGCCTCGTCGACGCGTTCCTGAGCGCCGACGGCCAGTTCGGGGTCATCACCGATCCCAAGCCCAACCCGACCCGGACCATCATCGGCGGCGAGAACCTCGTCGCCGTGGATTGGGTCGGCGCCAAGAAGATGGGGCTCGATCCGGACGACCCCATGGTCGGCCGCTTTCTGCCGCTGGCGGTGCGGGCGTTCGGCCGGCCGAACATCCGCTGGGTGGGCGACACCTCGACCTACCCTGGCTGGCGAAACGTCTGGCGCTGGCTTCGCTGCGCGCTCGATCTGATCGAAGAAGGCTACGCCTTCAGCAACTGGTGGTTCTCGGTGTTGACGGCGATGGACGCCAAGTTCCCCTTCGTCCCACGACATTGGGCCACGCGGGGCATGCGCAAGCTGCTCGCCCCCGGCAAGCGCTACTTCTATCCCCACGACGTACTCTAGGGGTCCAGCCCCGGGCCGGATTCGTGTTACCGTTGACACCCCCGAGACCGTCCCCTCCGCATGTCCTTCGCAGGTACCTCGCGCTTCGTGCCCCTCCGCCTGGTTGGCGCTGGCGGGATGGGCAGCGTCTACCTGGTCCATGACCGCCAGCTCGGCACCGAGGTGGCGCTCAAGGCTCTCAATCTGTCGACCGGGCCGGACATCTATCAGCTCAAGCGCGAGTTCCGCACCATGGCGGATCTCAAGCACCCCAACGTCGTCACGCTGCACGAGCTCATCTGCGAGGGTGCGCAGTGGTTCTTCACGATGGAATACGTCGAGGGCGTGCCCTTCGACCGCTACTTGCTCGCAGCGAGCGGCCGGGACGTCCCGGCGGGGGGACCGGCGCCCGGCCCGCCGACCGAGGCCGGCCAGTCCGTGCCGGCCAGCCGCGCGCGCCTGCTGCGCACCGTGCAGCAGCTCTGCTCCGGGGTCGACGCCATCCACGCGGCGGGGTTCATCCATCGCGACCTCAAACCCAGCAACGTCCTGGTGACCGAGGCCGGCCGGGTCGTAATCATGGATTTCGGGTTGGTCAGGGCCGCCGGCAGCAATTCCCGGTCGAGCGGCGGCATCTCGGGCACGCCCGAGTACATGGCCCCCGAACAAGCGCTGGAACGGCCCTGCCTGCCGGCCGCGGACTGGTACGCGGTCGGCTCCATGATCTACGAGGTGCTCGCGGGACGCTGTCCTTTCGAGGGCACCGTCCTCGACATCCTGTTGCGGAAGCAATCCGAGGATCCTCCCCCCCCGACGTCCATCGACCCCTCGGTGGACGCACAACTCGGCGACCTCTGCATGCGCATGCTCCAGCGCGATCCGGCTCGCCGCCCCACCGGCGAAGAGATCCTGGAGCAACTCGGCCTGGCGACCGCGAGACAACCGCGGGTCCAGGTCGGCCGCTCGACTCCGCTCGGGATCCCGGTCCCCAATGTCCTGGGCCGCGAGCCGGAGCTGCAGACGCTGTACCGCGCCTGGGACAAAGTGCGCAAGGGCGCTCAGGCCGCTCTTCTGGTACGGGGCACCTCCGGCATCGGCAAGACCTGCCTGGTCGAGGCCTTCTTGCGCGATCTGGCCGAGGGCTTGGATGGCGCGACGCCTCCTCTGATCTTGCGCGGCCGCTGCCACGAACGCGAGACCTTGCCGTTCAAGGCGTTCGACAGCGTCGTCGACGGCTTGAGCTACCGCATCGCCGGTCTGGCCGCCGACGAGCAGAGTTACGTCTTGCCCGACGGCATCCTCTATCTGTCCGAGATCTTTCCGGTCCTGCGCCGGCTCAAGCTGACCGAGCAGCAAAGGTACTTCCTGCCGCCCTTGCGGGATGCCAAGGAGCTGCGCAACCAGGCCTTCGTCGCGTTCCGCGACCTGCTGGTGCACTTGGCCCGTATCCAGCCCATGGTCATCTTTCTCGACGACATGCAATGGGCCGATCACGACAGTTGCGCGCTCTTGCGCACCCTGATGCAGGGCCCCCGTACCCCGGCCCTGCTTCTCGTCGTCAACAGCCGGCCGATTCTCGACCGCAGTCCGGGAACGATCGGCGCTCTGTTGCAGGAGTTTGCGGAACAGCCGGGGGTCGAATCCATCACGCTCGGTCCCCTTGCGACCGGAGCCATCCATGCCCTGGTGGACACTCTGGTGGAGGGAAACGAGATTGGAGCCGTCGACCGGCGCGAGATGGCCACGCGGGTCGCGAGCGAGGCCGGGGGCAATCCGTTCTTCGCGGTCGAACTCGTCCAGCACTTCCTCGGTCGGATCCGGCAGGAAGGCGGGCGATCCGCAAGCTCCTCCGGGCATGACTTCAGCCTAAACGAGATGATCCTCAAACGAGTGCGCGGGCTGCCGGAGAAGAGCCAACGCATGCTGGACATCATTGCTGCGGCCGGGGATCCCCTGCCGCAGCGGGCGCTGGCCGGCGCGGTCGGACTCCCGTTCGGTTGCGAGGAATGGGAGCGGGGCATCGCCGCGCTCGTGGACGGGCACCTGGTCACCCGCCGCGGGCGACGAGGCACGGACGTGGTCGAGGTGTACCACGATCGGATTGCCGAGGCCGTGACCGGGCGCCTCGACGGCGTTGCGCAGAAGCAGCTTCACCATCGGCTGGCACAGGCCGTCGAGCAGTGGGATCGCGAGCGCACCGACATGTTGGCGCGCTACTGGCTCTCCGCCGAGGACAACCAGCGGGCCAAGCGCTACGTGTGCGAGGCCGCCTTGGAAGCCTTGACCAAGCTGGCCTTCGATCGCGCCGCGGAGCTTTACGAAACCGCCATCGCGCTGGAGCAAGACGACGAGACCGTTGTCGGCCTGCTGCACACCCTGGGCGACTGCCGCGCCAGCAACGGCCATGCGGCTCTGGCGGCCAAGGCCTATCTGCGCGCCGCCGCCCTGAGCGATGCCCTGCAGTCGGTCCACTTTCACCATCTGGCGTCCGAGCAGCTGCTGCGGGGCGGGCAGATCGCGCAGGGGCTCGAAGTCCTAAAGGACGTGCTCGAGCAGGTCGGCTTGCGCTTGGCCGTGGGTCCGCGTCGTGCCTGGTGGAGCGTCGCCTGGCGACTGCTCTGGTTGCGTCTGCGCGGGTCACGCATGGAAGAGCGGCCCATCTCCAAGATATCGACCAAGCACAACCGGCTCCTGGACGTGCTCTGGTCCGCGAATATCGGGCTTGGCGTCGTCGACATTCTGCGCGCCGACGACTTCTTGCTGCGCTTCCTCATGCTCGCCCTGCGCGTGGGCGACATTCGGCGCGTGGCGCTTGGGCTGGCCATGCTGGCCTCCCAGCTCGCGGCGCTGGGCTCCTCGCATTTCGGCTGGGCCTTGCGCATGGTAGCCGAGGCCGACGTGCTGGCGCGGCGTTCGGGCCATCACGCCACGATCGGCATCGCCGCCATCAGCAGAGGGGTCATTCGCTATTTCATGGGCGAATGGGAGGCTGCGGCGAAGCAGCTTTCCACGGCCGAGCAATACATGCTCAGCCATTGCCACGGCGTGAACTGGGAGCTCGCCACCACGCGTTCGTTCACCTGCTTCGCCTTGCGCTTGGCGGGACGGCTGCGCGAGCTTTGCGAGCGCTTCGATCGCTACATCGCCGATGCCGATCGCACGGGCGACCGCTATCTGGCGGCGAATCTGCGCACGTACCAGTCCATCGTATGGATGATCCGGGACGACTGCGCGCGCGCCGGCAGGGACATCGAAGGCATCCTGGACGGCTGGCCGCAGGACACGTATCAGGTGCAGCACTTCTTCTATCTCTACGCCCGCTGCGAGCACGCGCTCTACGCGGGGCGGCCCGCGGTGGCTTTCCAGGCCATCACCTCGGAGCTGCCCCGCATCCGCCGCTCGGCTTTGCTCAAGATCCGAGGCTTGCGGGTCGAGTACTCATGGATCTGCGGTCGCGTGGCGGTGGCCATGGCCGAAAGCCTGCCGGAGTCCGAACGGCCGCCCGTTCTGCGGCAGGCCGGCGAGAGCGTTCGCTTTCTACGCCATGGCGAGCATCAAACCGGCGTGGCGATGGGCGCGGCCGTCGAGGCCGCCATGCGCTGGCTCGAGCCACGCGCGGATCGCGGCGCAGCGACGCACGCCCTCGAGTGCGCGGTGGCGACGGCAGAGGCGGCCGGTTCGCCCTTGCTGGCCGAAGCCGGCCGCCGCTGGCTCGGCGAGATCGTCGGCGGGAAACGTGGGGAAGAAATGCTGGCCAGGTCGAACGGCTGGATGGTGGAACAGGGAGTGCGCAACCCCGCCCGGCTCGCCTACTTGGTGGTTCCGGGATTCGAATCGCGCTCGGGCCGTGGCGGCGAGGCGCCGAAGCCGGTCGAGGATCCCTAGCCCGCGTTACTCACCACGATTGCGTCACCGACGAGGATCGTGGGACAGATTGCCTCATCTCCGGCGAAGGGTGGCGGGGTAACCGATCCCCCGGCAAAGCCGGGGGCATTCGGATCGTGGGCCGCCCAAGGCGGCTGTGATTGGGTGCCGCTCACGAGCAGCT